>NZ_JBIVCD010000017.1:0-80847 GCF_044746425.1 Pseudomonas sp. NPDC086112
TGGACGGTTACGAACTGGTTTCGCCGTTCATCGACGGTATCAACAACGGCACAGAAGCAAGCAACGACAAAGAGCTGCTTGGCAAGATCGACCTGATCGTGACCACCACCGGCAACGTCAATGTTTGCGACGCAAACATGCTCAAAGCCCTGAAGAAGCGCGCTGTGGTCTGCAACATCGGTCACTTCGACAACGAAATCGACACCGCTTTCATGCGCAAGAACTGGGCATGGGAAGAAGTGAAGCCACAGGTTCACAAGGTTCACCGTACCGGCCCGGGCGCTTTCGACGCTCAGAACGACGACTACCTGATCCTGCTGGCCGAAGGCCGTCTGGTTAACCTGGGCAACGCCACTGGCCACCCAAGCCGCATCATGGACGGTTCGTTCGCCAACCAGGTTCTGGCGCAGATCTTCCTGTTCGGCCAGAAGTACGCCGACCTGTCTCCAGCCCAGAAAGCCGAGCGTCTGACCGTTGAAGTACTGCCGAAGAAACTCGACGAAGAAGTGGCCCTGGAAATGGTCCGCGGTTTCGGTGGCGTGGTCACTCAACTGACCAAGCAACAGGCTGACTACATCGGCGTGACCGTCGAAGGCCCGTTCAAGCCGCACGCTTACCGCTACTGATTGGTCCTGCTGCCTGCTCTCCCTTGTGGGAGCGGGCTTGCTCGCGAAGGCGGTTTAACATTCAACATTAATGTCGTCTGACCCACCGCCTTCGCGAGCAAGCCCGCTCCCACATTGGGATGTGCAAGCGTCCGGCTTACGTGTTTCCAAGGATATGACCATGTCCCAAGACCGTCGCTACAGTTTCGAATTCTTCCCGACGAAGACCGATGCTGGGCATGAAAAACTGATCGCCACTGCTCGTCACCTGGCGACCTTCAATCCCGACTTCTTCTCCTGCACCTATGGCGCTGGCGGTTCGACCCGTGATCGCACCCTCAACACCGTGTTGCAGCTTGAAAGCGAAGTCAAAGTCCCTGCCGCACCGCATTTGTCTTGCGTGGGCGATAGCAAGGACGACCTGCGCGGCCTGCTGAGCCAGTACAAGGCAGCCGGCATCAAGCGTATCGTTGCGCTTCGCGGTGACCTGCCCTCGGGCATGGGCATGGCCAGCGGCGAGATGCGCCACGCCAATGACCTGGTTGAATTCATTCGTGAAGAAACCGGCGATCATTTCCACATCGAAGTCGCCGCTTACCCGGAAATGCATCCGCAAGCGCGCAACTTTGAAGACGATCTCAACAACTTCGTGCGCAAGGCTAACGCCGGCGCCAACAGTGCGATCACCCAGTACTTCTTCAACGCCGACAGTTATTTCTACTTCGTCGAGCGTGTACGGGCCAAGGGTGTGAACATCCCGATCGTGCCGGGGATCATGCCGATCACCAACTACAGCAAGCTGGCGCGTTTTTCCGACGCTTGCGGTGCGGAAATCCCGCGCTGGATCCGCAAGCAACTGGAAGCCTACGGCGACGACACCCAAAGCATTCAAGGCTTTGGCGAGCAAGTCATCACCCAGATGTGCGAACGCCTGCTGCAAGGTGGCGCTCCAGGGCTGCATTTCTACACGCTGAACCAGGCTGAGCCGAGCCTGGCGGTGTGGAATAACCTGAAGTTGCCGCGTTAATCGTCGTTAAAGCAAGATCAAAAGATCGCAGCCTTCGGCATTTCCTACAGGGGATACGTACCTCTGTAGGAGCTGCCGAAGGCTGCGATCTTTTGCTTTCCGGCGCCCCTTTATTGTGCAGCCATACCCTGAACCAGAGCTTCTGGATCCGGTTTCTGGCTCTTTATGATTTCTCGTCGTAATCTCAACCCCATGCCTTTGATCGCTCAGTTACTGACCGTGCTTCTGTTCACTTGCCTGAGCCTCACTGCTCGGGGCGAGAAGTTGCGTATTGTCACCGAGCCTTGGGCACCTTATGTGTATGAGGAAAACGGCAAGTCTTTGGGGCTTGACTACGAAACCACCGCCATTGTCTTCAAACGCCTCGGAATCGACGTGGAATGGCAGTTCTTGCCATGGAAACGCTGCCTGTCGATGCTTGAGCAAGGCCAGGCAGATGGCGTGCTGGATATCTTCCACAGCGCTGAACGCGACGCGACCCTGCTCTACCCCAGCGAACCGCTCTCGCAAGTCGAATTCGTAATGTTCTATGCCAACGAGCGACCCTATCCGTTTCGCACCCTGGACGATCTGAAAGGCCTGACCATCGGCACCTCGCCGGGCTACCTGTACAGCAAGGACTTCAGCGAATCGACGCTGTTCACCCAAGAACCGGCACCCACCCATGAAGCCAACTTCGGCAAACTGGTGCGCGGCCGCATCGACCTGCTGATCACTGATCGCCGGGTTGGCCAGCACTTGCTCGATCAACTGAACATCCGCGACAAGATCACCGAGAACCCGATCATCATCAGCCAGCAAAGCCAGTTTCTGGCGGTACGCCGCAATGCCGGGATGGATTTGTTGGTGCAGCGTTTCGGTGCCGAGCTCAAACGCTTCAAGCGCGAGCCAGCCTACGCTGAACTGAGCGCCCGCTATGGCGCCAGCCCGCCCACCGAAGCAGGGGCTGCCAGTGCCACCGCAACCGGCGGAAAAACCGTTGAGCAGCAGGAAAGCGGCGCGCAGTGATTGCTCTGTTATACTCCGGCCTTCCCGCCAGGCTCACGCCCGGACGCTCGGACTTGTTCAAGGCATCTCGATCCCGCTACAGCGCAGCTTTTCAGCCCGCGCGAGCGCTCCAGACGAGCCTTCGAGTCCCAGCAGGACCGGACGGGATTGCGTCCTCTTAAACGCGATTCGCGCCAGGCAAGACTCCCATTGGGCCAAGCCCTAACTAAAACAGGATTACTCATGTCCTTTGCTTCCCTCGGTCTCTCCGAGGCTTTAGTCCGCGCCATCTATTCATCTGGGTTTACAGAGCCTACTCCGGTGCAACAGCGGGCCATTCCCGCCGTGTTGCAAGGTCGCGACCTGATGGTTGAGGCAGAGACTGGTTCTTGTATATCCGGTGGTTTCGCCCTCCCGATTCTGGAGCGGTTGTTCCCCAACGGTCACCCGGACAAATCCCAGCGTCACGGCCCGCGCCAACCGCGCGTACTGGTCCTGACCCCAACCCGCGAACTCGCGGCCCAGGTGCACGAGAGCTTCAAGGTCTATGCCCGTGACCTGAAGTTCGTCAGCGCCTGCATCTTCGGCGGCGTCGGCATGAACCCACAGGTTCAGGCCATGTCCCGCGGTGTCGACGTGCTGGTGGCCTGCCCCGGTCGCCTGCTCGACCTCGCCGGCCAAGGCAGCGTCGATTTGTCCCACGTGGAAATCCTCGTGCTGGACGAAGCCGACCGCATGCTCGACATGGGCTTTGTCCATGACGTGAAAAAGGTCCTCGCCCGCCTGCCGAGCAAACGCCAGAACCTGCTGTTCTCGGCGACGTTCTCCAAAGACATCACCGACCTTGCCGGCAAGCTGCTGCACAACCCGGAACGCATCGAAGTCACGCCGCCAAACACCACGGTCGAGCGGATCGAACAGCGCGTATTCCGTCTGCCAGCCAACCACAAGCGTTCGCTGCTGGCGCACCTGATCACCGCTGGCGCCTGGGAACAGGTGCTGGTGTTCACCCGCACCAAGCACGGCGCCAACCGCCTGGCCGAGTACCTGGACAAACACGGCCTCACCGCCGTCGCCATCCACGGTAACAAGAGCCAGAACGCCCGCACCAAAGCCCTGGCCGACTTCAAGGCCGGTGAAGTGCGCATCCTGGTCGCCACCGACATCGCCGCTCGCGGCCTGGACATCGACCAGTTGCCCCACGTGGTCAACTTCGAACTGCCGAACGTCGACGAAGATTACGTGCACCGTATCGGCCGTACCGGCCGCGCCGGTCGTTCGGGCGAGGCGATCTCGCTGGTCGCTCCGGACGAAGAAAAGCTGCTCAAAAGCATCGAGCGCATGACCAAGCAGAAGATTGCCGACGGCAACCTGATGGGCTTCGACTCCAGCACTGTGGAAGCCGAGAAACCTGAAGTTCGCGAGCGTCCGGATGTGCGTAATCCGCGCAACCCACGTGGCCCGCGCGGCGATGGTCCGAACGGCAGCGGTGGTGGTGGCGGTCGTAAAGACAAAGGCAAGGACAAGGGCGGCAAGGAAAAACCTGCTGCCACTGGCCGTGGCGATCGCCCTGCCCGTGAACACAAGCCTCGCGAAGGCACCCCGGCCCGTGAGCAACAGCGTCCGGCACCTCGTGCCGCCGCTGACCGTGCTCCGGACGAGTTCCTGGACGACGATGTCGATAACTTCGGTAACCGCGTCGATTACGTGCCTCAAGCCAAACCGGCTCAGGGCCGTGGCCGCCGTCCGGGCGCTCCGGCACAAGGCGCAGGTGCTCCGCGCACCGGTCAGCCACAAGGTCGCCAAAATGGTCCGCGCAGCAGCAGCGGCGCAACCACCGGCACGCCGCCAGCCAAGCGCAGCGGCCCACGCAACGGCGCCCCACGTGACGGCCAGGCCCGTCGCGAAGAGTCCCGCAACCGCCGCCCGGCCCGTGACGAGCAGCCTCGTTCGGAACCGGCCGTGCAGAACCCGCGGGGCCCGGCACCGAAGATCATTCACAAGGAGTCGAAAAGCGATCGCTTCCCGACACCTGAGCAACTGGATCAACTGCCAGGCCGTCCACGCGGCGAAAAACCAGCCTTGCTGACACGCAATCGCTGAGTTTTTCAAAGCCATGAAAAATGCCCCTGATCGCAAGATCAGGGGCATTTTTTATGCCTCAACAAAAACTTGTAGGAGCGAGGCTTGCCCGCGAAGACGTCATCCGCTGCACCGCAAAAACCGAGTCGCCCCCTTCGCCGGCAAGCCTGGCTCCTACAGGGTTATGTGCCGATCGGCCCGCACCCATCAGAAACAAAAAAACGCCCCGGATCGCGAGATCAGGGGCGTTTTTGTTCAAGCAGCGAAATTCACTTCGCTTTCACACCTTCAAATGTAACGTACAACTCGACTGCGTCGGACGCTGGGCCCAGGTCTTTCTGCTTGCCGAAATCGGAGCGCTTGATGCTGGTGGTGCCTTCGAAGCCGGCACGGTAGCCGCCCCATGGATCCTTGCCTTCACCCAGGAAGGTGGCTTTGACCACGATTGGCTTGGTCACACCCAGCAAGGTCAGGTTACCGGTTACGTCGGCAGTGTCTTTGCCAGCGGCGTTTTTGCCGGTGGATTTGACGCTGGTGGAAACGAACTTGGCGTCGGCGAATTTGCCCACGTTCAGGAAGTCACCGCTGGAGATGTGCTTGTCGCGTTCGGCGTGGTTAGTGAACACGCTGGCGGTGCGCACATTGAACTCGATCTTGCTGTCTTCAGGCTTGGCGGCGTCGAAGCTGAACTTGCCGTCGATGTCCTTGAAGGTACCGGTGATGTAGCTGTACCCCAAGTGGCTGATCTTGAAGTCAACGAAGGCGTGCTGGCCTTCTTTGTCGACAACGTAATCGGCCGCCATTACGTTAGCGGACAGCAGAGCAGAACCGATTGCCAGGGCGGCGAGCGTCTTTTTCAACATGCTTTCTATTCCTTTGGAGTCGAGGTTGAACATCAGGCTTTGCGACCCAGCATTCGTGTCAGGGTCGCATCACGATCGATAAAGTGGTGTTTCAATGCTGCCAACGCATGGAGGCCGGAAAAAATTACCAGCGCCCAGGCCAGGTACAGATGGATCACACCCGCGGTATCTGCCTGGTCCGGTAGTCCGGAAACCAGTGCAGGCACTTCAAACAGGCCAAACACCGGGATCCCGACACCGTCTGCGGTGGAAATCAGGTAACCGGCAATCATCACAGCGAACAATCCGAGATAGAGGAAGGCATGGCCGAACACGGCACCAAGACGCGTCATGCGGCTATAACTTTGCAGAGCCGGCGGCGGTGGACTGATGAAGCGCCACAACACCCGCAGCAACATGACCGCGAACAACAGCAGGCCAATGCTCTTGTGCAGATCCGGCGCATCTTTGCGCCAGGCGCTGTAGTAGTCGAGACCCACCATCCACAACCCCAACGCGAACAGACCATAGACCGCGAGCGCCACACCCCAATGCACGAAGATGCTGATCCAACCGTAGCGGGAAGAAGAGTTACGTAGTTGCATTGCCCAAATCCTGTAAGAACTGCGCCCAAGACTATCGAGTTATCTATCGATTTAAAGCGGAAAATTTCGCTCTGAAATATCGAGAAATACGATCAAGACCTTGCGGTCGAGATGTTAAGAGAGTGTTAACCGAACGAAAAAACCTACAAATGCCGTCCCCATTCCCACTTAAAAAAAGCCTTTACCACTCGTCAGAACTGTCATATCTGACAGTAGCCAACATTGCAGGTCATTGATGAACCTGATCTCGGGCGTTTGTCCGAGCGTCTGAACAGGAGTTCTACCATGAGTCACCATTCGAGTTTATCCCCCGCGACTACGCGCAACCTATCCAATTCGATACCCGTAGGGGCAGGGCCACGAGGGATAGCCATCAACAACGATGGATCACGGGTTTTTGTTTGCAATTACATTTCAGGCAATGTGTCAGTGATCAACACCCGGAACAGAAAGGTAATCCACACCATCGCCGTCGAGCATTACCCCCAAAACATCGTCCTTGCCCATGGAGGGAAAAGAGCTTATGTGACCAACTACGGGTCAAGTTCGGTTTCGGTTATCGATACTGAAACCTATGCGGTGGGTAACGTCACGGTGGGAAAATATCCTCGGGGAATCGTCGTGAGCCGAGACGGGAAGCATGTTTACGTCACCGTTCGACAAAATAAAGAGTGGCTGGCAATTATCGACACCCGCACTTATGCGGTGAGCAGAGTGAGAGGATTGCCCTCTCCCTCCATAAGTGTGGATATCAGCCAGGACGATTCGCGTCTTTATATTTCCAGCACGAACTCTCCTGATGGCCCTTATCAGGACGCACTAACGATCATCAGCAGCAAGACTTTCAAAGTCCTCGATATCATCAGAACCGAAAGGTATCCGTCAGCAGTTACCGTCAGTCCCGACGACAAAGAAGTGTATATCGTGTGTCTGGACGCTCAAAAACTGACCGTACTGGACCCTAAGTTATCGACCACCAGGCATTTCGATTTTGTGACTTGCGAAGGGAAAATAGTGTTCGGCGAAAAAAACGCTTATGCCGTTGATCAAATCAAAAAAGAGGTCGTGGAAATTAATACCGCGACGTATGAAATTGTTCGCCGGGTGCCCATCCCTGGTGCTTCCGAACCGTATGACATGGTTCTTGATCAACATAACCATGCCTATGTCAGCGACTACCAAAGCGACAAAGTCCATAGTGTCGATCTAGCTTAGCGTCAAAGAAAAATCAGCAGCGACATACGCAAGACATAAAAAAAGCGCGGCATCACTGCCGCGCTTTTTTTGATTCCAGAACTTACTGCGTCTTGGTTTCAGTCGTCACTGGGGTCTTCGCAGCAGTATTGACCGCTGGCTTCACCGGCTCAGTCTTTTTCACCGTCGCCTTGACCGGGGCTTTTTTGGACTCGGCCTTGGCCGCCGGCTTTTTCACTGGCGCTTTGGCCGGCGCTTTCCTGGCAGGTTCTGCTTTCACCGGTGCCGCAGGCTTCGGCGCCTCAACCGGTGCTGGCGCTGGAGTCGGCGCAGGTACAGGGGCGGGTGCCGGAGCAACCGGTGCCACGGGTACTGGCGCCTTGGCTGGTTCCGGTTTGTCGTCAGAACCACCGAACAGGTTGGTGAAGAAGTTACCTTTCTTCGCCGCCACTGCACCTGCCGCTGCTGCGGTCGCCGCCGGAACAACTTTCGCCGGTTCAAACGATTTGCCCGCCGCCAGGTCTTCTACCTGACTGGCCGCACGCTGACCGGTGCGCAATGCGCCTTCCAGAGTGCCTGGGTACAAGGCGTCGGTGTGTTCGCCGGCAAAGGCTACTCGCTGCAGCGGACGCTCCCACAGGCGCCAGTACTTGCTGATCTGACCCGGGCCGAAGGCCAGGTATGCGCCACCCATCGACGGGTCGGTGCTGTAGCGACGGATTTCATAACCGGTGAACGAACCGCGTGCCTGTGGATAAAACGCATGCAGGCGAATCAGTACCTGATCAACCATCTGCTTGTCGCCGAAGGCCTGCATCACACGCGCGTTGTCGCCGGACAGGTTGATCACCACGTTGGCGCCACCCTTCAGGGCCGGCTCGACCCACAACATGCCCAGGCCGGTGTTGCTGTAGATCTCGCCAGACATGCGCGCCTTGCTTTCCCACACTGGCGTCTTGAACTTCAGCATGATCTGGTCACGCCAGCCGTAGTTGGTGCCTTTGATGGCGCCCATGTGCTGGGCATCCAGCGCCGGGGTCATCTGGATCTTGTTCAGTGCCCGCAATGGCACGGCCAGCACAACGTAGTCCGCCTGATAGCCAACACTGCCGACCTTGACGGTCACACCGTCCTTGTCTTGAGTAATGGCCGAAACCGGCGAGCTGGTCTTGATGGTTTTCAGTTGTTTGACGAAGGCCTGGGCCAGCACCGGGCTGCCACCGGGCAGACGCGAGGCGCGCAGGTCACGGTCGGCAACGCCACGGTAGACGCGGCTCTGTTGTGCGAAGTACAGCAGCGACAGGCGCGAAGGTTCGTCATAGCGGGTACGAATCTGCTGATTCACCAACTGACGCGCAGTGGCTGGCAGATTCAAGCGATCGAGCCAGTTGGACACGTTGATCTGGTCCAGGGCGAACAGTGTGCTGTTGGCGGCCGGGTTCTGCGGGTCTTCGATCGAACGCGCCAGATCATCCAGGGTCTTTTCGTAGCGTTTCAGCGCTTCGGCGGTGGCCGGCTGTTTAGTCGCCAGATCGGCGGCGGTGAAATATTCACCGTCGATCAGGTAGCCCGGAGTCCGCACGAATTCAGGGGCTGGCGTGGTGGTCAGCTTGAACGTCGAGACGTACTTGTTCAGCACCGGTTGGGTCTTGTCGTTGCCGATCCACTCACTGGTGGCCATGCCGGAGCGACCGCCCAACGTCGGCTTGGCTTCCAGCAGAGTGACCTGCCAGCCTTTGTTCTGCAGTTCGTACGCCGCGGTGAGGCCCGAAAGCCCGCCGCCGACCACGATCACCGTTTTATCCTTGGCCAGCGCCGAAACGCTGAACAGCCCCAACATCACCAGCGCACAGGCGCGCAGCCAACCAGCAGACATTCAGCGAACTCCGGAAATACACGAGGAAATAGCGGTTTTACGAGTCAGACGACTCAAAGAACCGCGAAGAATACGTCAGCCATCAAAACGCCGCCAGCGACGTCTATCTCCTTATACAAAGTAGCTCAATCGACACAATGGGTTGTCCCGATGACGCGCATTGCATAGGCTTGCGCGATTGTTTGCCCGCGCACCAAGCGAGCCGCCTCGAGGAGACTGAACATGGGCCTGAATAATCAGTGGATGCAACGCGATCTCGCGGTGTTGTGGCATCCCTGCACCCAGATGAAAGACCACGAACAGCTGCCGCTGATCCCGATCAAGCGCGGCGAAGGCGTCTGGCTGGAAGACTTCGAAGGCAAACGCTACCTCGACGCGGTCAGCTCCTGGTGGGTCAACGTGTTCGGCCACGCCAACCCGCGGATCAACCAGCGCATCAAGGATCAGGTCGATCAGCTGGAACACGTGATCCTCGCCGGTTTCAGCCATCAGCCGGTGATCGAACTGTCCGAGCGCCTGGTAAAGATGACGCCCGAAGGCCTGACCCGGTGTTTCTACGCCGATAACGGTTCGTCGTGCATCGAAGTCGCGCTGAAAATGAGCTTTCACTACTGGCTCAACCGCGGCCAGCCGAACAAGAAGCGCTTCGTCACCCTCACCAACGGTTACCACGGCGAGACCATGGCGGCGATGGCGGTGGGCGACGTGCCGCTGTTCACCGAAACCTACAAAGCCCTGCTGATGGACACCATCAAGGTGCCGAGTCCCGACTGCTACCTGCGCCCCGAGGGCATGAGCTGGGAAGAACACTCGCGCAATATGTTCGCCGCCATGGAGCAGACCCTGGCCGACAACCACGACACCGTGGCCGCCGTGATTCTGGAGCCGCTGATTCAGGGCGCTGGCGGGATGCGCATGTACCACCCGGTGTACCTGAAGTTGCTCCGCGACGCCTGTGATCGTTATGGCGTGCACCTGATCCACGATGAAATCGCCGTCGGCTTCGGCCGCACCGGAACGATGTTCGCCTGCGAACAGGCCGGCATCCGTCCGGATTTCCTCTGCCTGTCCAAGGCACTGACCGGTGGTTACCTGCCGTTGGCGGCGGTGCTGACTACCGATGAGGTCTACAGCGCCTTCTACGACGACTACCCGACCCTGCGCGCCTTCCTGCACTCCCACAGCTACACCGGCAATCCACTGGCGTGCGCGGCGGCATTGGCGACGCTGGATATCTTCGAAGAAGACAACGTCATCGAGAACAACAAGGCCCTGGCTCAACGCATGGCCTCCTCCACCGCGCACCTGGTCGATCACCCGAACGTTGCCGAAGTGCGCCAGACCGGCATGGTTCTGGCCATCGAGATGGTCAAGGACAAGCCCACCAAGGAAGCTTATCCGTGGCAGGAACGTCGTGGTTTGAGGGTGTTCCAGCATGCGCTGGAGCGTGGTGCTTTACTGCGGCCGTTGGGCAGCGTGGTGTATTTCCTGCCGCCGTACGTGATTACTCCGGAGCAGATCGATTTTCTGGCCGAGGTGGCCAGTGAAGGCATCGACATCGCCACCCGCGACAGCATCAGCGTGGCAGTGCCGAAGGACTTTCATCCGGGTTACCGTGATCCGGGCTAAGTGACCCCCTTGAGCTTTTGTGGTATCTGGGCCGCCGCCTTCGCGAGCAAGCCCGCTCCCACAATTGACCGCGTATACCCTGTGGGAGCGGGCTTGCTCGCGAATGAAGTCGACACCGATTCAGATAATTAACACCTTTCCAGAGACCCAGCATGAGACTGTCCCGCTTCTTTATCGACGCCCCCTTGAGCATCGGCGAACACGAGCTTCCCGAGGGCCAGGCCCATTACATCAGCCGCGTGCTGCGCATGGCCGAGGGTGATGCGGTGCAATTGTTCGACGGCTCGGGCCATGAGTTTCGCGGCACGCTGGCGGAAGTCGGCAAGAAGCGCGTCGTGGTGAACATCGATGAAAGCTTCGCCGGGCAGGTCGAGTCGTCGCTTGCGGTCCATCTCGGCCAGGGCTTGTCCCGTGGCGAGCGGATGGACTGGGCGATTCAGAAAGCCACCGAACTGGGCGTCAGTGAAATCACCCCGATCTTCACCGACCGCTGCGAAGTCCGCCTCAAGGACGAGCGCGCCGACAAACGCCTGATGCATTGGCGTCAGGTGGCGATCAGCGCCTGCGAGCAATGCGGGCGTTCATCGGTGCCGCTGATTCATCCGCCGCTGCTGTTGGCCGATTGGCTGAAGCAGACGCAGGCCGAATTGAAGCTGGTGCTGCACCCGGTGGCCGAGCCATTGGTGAGCCATGCGAAACCGGCGACGCTGGCGTTTTTGATCGGCCCGGAAGGCGGGTTGTCTGACGCTGAAGTCGAACAGGCCAAGGCCGGCGGTTTTCATGCCGCCCGCCTCGGCCCTCGCGTATTACGCACCGAAACCGCGCCGGTGGTGGCGTTGGCGGTGGCCCAACAGCTTTGGGGTGACTTCTAGGGCCTCTTCGCGAGCAAGCCCGCTCCCACATTTGATCTCTGAACGACACAGATCAAGTGTGGGAGCGGGCTTGCTCGCGAAGGCCGGCGACGCGATCTACAAGACACAAAACAGAATCTGATCGTTCAGGAACTACTGCACCGGATCACTCACCGGCTTCGCAATGATCGCCTTCAGTTCGCTGGTCATCGGAAACTCAAGGTTCAAACCTTTAGGCGGAATCGGCTGCTGGAACCAGCGGTTGTAGATGCCATTGATTTCCCCTGAGCTATACAAATCGGCAAGCGTCGAGTTCACCAACTCGAGAAACTGCGGATCGCCCTTGCGCACCATGCAGCTATAGATTTCCCGCGATTGCTCCTCACCCACCACGACCCACTTATGCGGATCGCGGGCCTTGGCGCGCTCACCGTAAAGCAGCGCATCGTCCATATAGAACGCCGCCGCCCGCCCTGACTGCAGCATCTGGAAGGCTTCGCCGTGGTCCTTGGCGCTGATCACGAACATATCGATCTTGTGATCGACGTTGTAGCTCTTCAGAAACCGCTCATTGGTGGTGCCGGCGGTGGTCACGACGTTCTTGCCGCGCAGGTCGGCGAAGCGCTTGATACCGCTGTCCTTCGCCGTGAGCAACTGCCCCTTCACGTAGATGAACCCATAGGAAAACGCCACTTGCTGCATGCGCTCGGCGGTCACGCCGGTGGAGCCGCATTCAAGGTCGACCGTGCCGTTCTGCACCAGCGGAATGCGTGTTTGCGAGGTCACCAGGTTGTACTTCACCTGCAGGTCCGGCAGCTCGAGTTTTTGCTTGATGCGCTCGACAATTTTGCTCGCCAGGTCCACCGAATAGCCCATCGGCTGCCCCGTGTGATCACCCACGTAAGAGAACGGCACCGACGCATCGCGATAGCCCAGCGTGATGCTCTTGGCATTGGCAACCTTGTTCAGCGTGCCGGTCAGCGGCGCTTCATTGGCCTGGACCTGACTGGCGAGCAGCAGGCCGAGGGTGCAGCCGATCAACGTGATTTTTTGCATTGTTATTCTCCGTTGTGGGTTAAGCGTTTAGCAGCGAGCGACGCGGGGTGCGAGGCCCTGCATTTCGATCGAGGGTGTGCGCCGGGCAATCAACTCACTCAGCAGCCGCGCGCTACCGCAGGCCAAAGTAAAGCCCAGGGCGCCATGGCCGAGGTTGAGCCAGAGGTTGCGGTACGCCGTGGCGCCAATCAACGGCACGCCGCTGGGGGTCGCCGGGCGCATGCCGGCCCACTCGATGGCGGCGTCATAATCGCCGGCATTGGGTAAGGTTTCCTGGGCCTGGCGTTTGATCAGCGCCAGACGCTTGGGATCGAGTGCCGGGTCGAAACCGACAATGTCGACCATCGCCGCCACCCGCAGTTGTGCACCGATGCGGGCGTAAACGATCTTGCGGTTGTAATCGGTGATGCTCAGCTCTGGCGCGCGGTGTTCGGCGCGGATCGGCATGGTCAGGCTGTAACCCTTGAGCGGATACAGCGGCAGGTTCATGCCCGGCAACGCCAGCGCCGGGCTGCGATGACCGGCAGCGATCACCAATTGCTCGACCGGCAATACCTGCGCGCCCATTTCAACGGCCTGCACCGCGCCGTCCCCGTGGCGAATGCCGGTGACCGTACGGCCCGGCAAAAACTCGCAACGCCCCGATGCCTTGAGCCGGGCCACCAGTTGCAGGCAGAACGCATGGCAGTCGGCGACTTCTTCATCGGGCGTGTAGATCGCCCCTACGAACGGCGCCTCGGCGAGTGCCGGCTCCAACTGTGCGCACTCGGCTCGGGACAACACCTGTTGCTGTCGCGGATCAGCCAGCCCTTGGCGCGCATGCTCGAAGCTTGCGGCTTCGCGAAACGTCACCAGTTTGCCGTTGCGCCGCCAGTCGAAACCGTCGAGGCGGTCTTCGTCGCGCCAGCCTTGCAGCGTGGCCTGGCTCAGCAGCGCCAGGCGCAGCAGATGCGCGCCGTTGCGCTGATTCACCGAACGCCGGCAGGCCGCCAGAAAGGACGCCATCCAGCGCCATTGCGCCGGGTCCAGACGCGGGCGCAGCTTCAAGGGCGAATCACCGCGCAACATCCATCCCAGCGCCTGCAACGGTACGCCGGCATCGGCCAGTGGCGCGACATAGCGGTAGGACAACTGGCCGCCATTGGCGAAACTGGTCTCGCTGGCAAACGAATCCCGGGCCTCGATCAGCGTCACGTCGATGCCGTCGCGCACCAGTGCGTAAGCCGTTGTCAGCCCGATGACGCCGCCACCGATGATGCAAACCCGCTGAGCCATGTCAGTCCTTAAGCGTTGTTGAAACGTGCCCTCAGCTTAGGACCAGGTGACAGACGCTGAACAATGCATAAAGATGCCTGAGCCATAAACAAAGGTTATGGACTTACCATGCGACTGCGACACATCGAGATTTTCCAGGCCATTCGCCAGACCGGTTCGGTCAGTGGCGCCGCCCAGTTGCTGCACGTGTCGCAGCCGGCGGTGAGCAAAGTGCTGCAACACGCCGAACAGCAACTGGGCTTTGCGTTGTTCCTGCGGGTGCGCGGCAAATTGCAGCCGACGCCCGAAGCCCTGGAGCTTGAGCGCGAGGTCGATAAGGTCACCGAAAGCCTGCAAGGCGTGCGACGTCTGGCCCAGAGCCTGCGACGTGAGCCGGGCCACAGTGTACGGATCGGCGCGATCCCGGCGCTGGCCTTGTCGCTGCTGCCGCCGGCGATCAACGAATGGACGCAACGCTACCCGCAAATCGCCTGCGAGCTGTCCAGCGCCCACAGCCGCGAGCTGATGCAGAACCTGTTAATGCGCGAAGTGGATGTCGCTCTGACGCTGCAACTGCCCGATCATCCGGGCCTGAAGGCGCAGGCCCTGGCCTGTGGGATGCTGGTGGCGCTGGCGCCGAAGGGCTTTTGGGCCGACGACACTCACGGTAAACCGTTGCCGTTGATCGAACTGGCCGGCGCGCCGCTGATTGGCTTGTCCAGCGCCGACCCGCTGGCCGCCCGACTCGACAGCTACCTTGAAGCGGTCAATCCGCCGCCAAAGGTACGCATCGCGGTGCAGACTTATTCGCTGGCGCGGGCGATGGTTGAATCCGGTGCCGGGCTAGCAGTGATCGACCCGTTCACCGCACTCGGCGCGTCCCCCGCCACTACGGCGATTCGTCCCTTGGCGCCGGCGCTACCAATCACCCTGTACGCGGTGACCCGCGCCGACGAGCCACCGCCGCACACCTTGAGCGACTTGTTGCAGGTGTTCAGCCGACGGGCGCAGGCGCAATTGGATCGCTTGTGTCCCCTAATGTAGGAGCGAGGCTTGCCCGCGAACAAGGCCCCGCGGTATATCAGGTACACCGCGTCATCGTTCTTCGCGGGCAAGCCTCGCTCCTACAGGTTTTGCAAATAGCTGCAATGCGATCTACAAGACATAAAACAAAATCGCCACAAAGTGCAGCACGCTTCCGGCAATCACAAACAAATGCCAAACCCCATGGGCATGGCGCAGACGATGGTCGAGGGCAAAAAAGATAATTCCCACGGTGTACAACACCCCGCCGGACGCCAGCCAGGTAAAGCCGACTGGCCCCAGCGCCGCCAGCAATGGCTTGACCGCCACCAGCACGATCCAGCCCATCACCGCGTAAATCACGATCGACAGAATCCGCGCTTCCGAGCGCGGTTTGATCTCTTGCAGGATGCCGATCAGCGCCAGCCCCCAGACGATCCCGAACAACGTCCAGCCCCACGGCCCGCGCAGGGTCACCAGGCAGAACGGTGTGTAACTGCCGGCAATCAACAGGTAGATCGAAAAGTGATCAACCTTCTGCATGATCGCTTTCTTGCGCCCGCGCACGCTGTGGTACACGGTCGAGGCGCTGTAGAGCACCAGCAAGGTGAACGCATAAATCGCCACACTGACGATCTTCCACGGACTGCCGTCCATACTGGCGATCACCAACAGCCACACACCCCCGACAAACGCCGCCACCGCCCCGACCAGATGCGTCCAGGCGTTCAATCTTTCCCCGTGATACATGCGTTGCTCACCTCAAAATTCATTAACACAAAGCCCCTGTAAGACCGGTGTAGGAGCTGTGTAGGTGCTGTGTAGGAGCTGTGTAGGAGCTGTCGAGTGAAACGAGGCTGCGATCTTTTGATCTTGATCTTAGGATGCCAAAGATCAAAAGATCGCAGCCTCCGGCAGCGCCTACAAAAAGCCATCGAGCCAAACCTCAGCCAATTGGGCACAATCGAACGATTCGAATAAGAGTCACGCCCATGCTGATCGATGAAGAGTTGACCCTGAAAAAACTCGAGGTGTTCCTGGCCTTCATGCGCACCGGCAACCTGGCCCGCGCCGCTGCCGAGTTGCAAACCAGCAACGTCAGCGTGCACCGCGCCATCCACTCTCTGGAAAGCGCCCTGCGTTGCCCGCTATTCAAACACGAAGGCCGCAACCTGACCCCACTCGAAAGCGCTTATGTGCTGGAAGAACGGGCGCAGAAGCTGATTCAGGACGTGCTCGAAAGCGTGCGCCTGACCCGCGAAGCGGCCGGTTTCTCCGCTGAGCGTTTCAAACTCGGGTCCCTGTATTCGCTGACGGTGAAGACCGTGCCGCAGCTGATCATGGGCCTGAAGATTCGCCGCAGCGAACTCAATATCGACCTGATCCTGGGCTCGAATATCGACCTGTTGTACAAGCTCAAGAACATGGAAGTCGACGCGATCCTGGTGTCGCTGGACGACAGCGTCAACGACCCGGACTGCGAGCAGATTCCGCTGTTTTCCGATGACATCTTCCTCGCCACCCCGGCTGACTCGCCCTTTGCCCAACGAACAGAAGTCGATCTGGCCGAGGTGCGCAACGAGACATTCATCACCTTGACCCAAGGCTTCGCCACGCACCAGGACGGTATTCGGGTGTTCAAGCAGGCGGGGTTCGAGCCGAAGGTGGCGATGCAGGTCAACGACATCTTCACCCTGCTGAGCATGGTCAGCTCGGGGGTGGGTTATGCGTTGCTGCCGGGAAGGATTGCAGCGGTGTATGAGAACCGGGTGAAACTGATTCCATTGCAGGAAAAGTATCGGTTGCAGCAGCATATCGGGGTGGTGTTTCTGAAGGCCAAGGAGCGTGACCCGAATTTGCTGGCGTTGCTGGCGGAGTGTCGGATGTATGCCAATCGGCAAGTCTGAGACCGCGTCGCGCCCTTCGCGGGCAAGCCTCGCTCCTACAGGATTTCGGAGTGCCGCAGATTTGCGGCACGACACATAACCCGTAGGAGCGAGGCTTGCCCGCGAAGGCGTCATCACAGGCGACGCAACTCTCGACCCTACCCCACAATCCCGCGAACAATGAAGTACAGCAACGAAGGCCCAAGCAAGCACCCAAGCCCGGTGTGGAACGTCGCGGTCAACGCGCCATACGGCACCAGCCTGCGATCCGTCGCCGCCAACCCTGCGGTCACCCCACTCACCGTCCCGGCCAAGCCGCCAAACACCATCGCCGAGCGCGGGTTATCCAGCCCCATCCAGCGCGCCGCCATCGGTGTGCCGACCATCACCAGAATCGCCTTGATCAGCCCGGTGGCAATCGACAATGCCATCACGTCGGACGTGGCACCAATCGCGGCCCCGGTCACTGGTCCGACGATGTACGTCACCGCGCCTGCGCCAATGGTGGTCATGCTGATCGCATCGCGATAACCGAACACCCAGGCCATGCTCGCCCCGACAATGAACGGCAGGATCGTGCCCAGCAGCAGCGCGATGACGCCAATCATCCCGGCCTTTTTCGCTTCGGTGGCCTGCACCTCGAACGCCGTGGCGACAATGGCGAAGTCACGCAGCATCGCGCCGCCCATCAAACCAATGCCGGAAAACAGCGACAAATCCGCCAGGCCTTTTTGCCCGCCGGTCATGGTGCCGCCGACCCAGGCCAGCACCAGGCCGATGACGATGGCAATCGCCGAACCGTGAATTCGTCCGAAGGTCAGGCGTTTGGACAACACCACCGACACCCACATGATCACGCCAACGAACGCGAACGCTGTCACCAACCCGTTATGTTCCAGACCTTTCTCGATGAGATCCCACATATCAGCGACCTCCTGCCGGTGCGCCAACCGACGTTATGTCCGCCGGTTCATCGGGCAAGGGTTCACCTTTGTGGGTCCGGCTGATCAGCGCAATGGTGCAACCGCAGAGCACCACCGAACCAATCGCCGCCAACACCGCCACCGGCCCGCCGTGCAGGGCGGTAACGACGTTCTGTTGCGCGGCCATCGCCACCACCACCGGAATGTACATGGCGCCCCAAAAGCCGACGCCCATCTCGCAATCCTTGGTCATGCCGCCGCGTTTTTGCATCCACAACCGCGCGCAAATCAGCAGGATCATCGCGATCCCGACCCCGCCGACGTTGGATTTCACACCCAGCAATGCGCCGAGCATGTCGCCCATGATCACCCCTGCCAGCGTACAGATCGCCAACAGCGCCACACCGTAAATAATCATTGTTGTAGTCCTCAAAGTGCATCGTCGGAATTGTTGTTTTTGTCGTTCGCAGCCTGAGTCGGTGGTCTAGGGTTGGCGGCTTCCCTCCTCACGCAACAGCGCCTGCAAGGTATCGAGCCGCGCACCGTCGAAGGCAATCACGGTGCCCTGCTCGAATACCCGGCGCGCCAGCCCGGTCAACACCGCACCGGGCGGCAGTTCGATCTGTAGACGTACGCCACGCTCATAGGCGCTTTGTACCGTGCCGCGCCAATCCACCACGCGGCACATGTTGAAGGCCAGGTCGTCGCGTAACGCCTCGGGATTGATAACGGGCCGAGCGCGACTGCCGCTCAGGTAACCCAGGATCGGCGTTTTCAATTGCACCTTGGCGAAGGCTTCGGCCAGGATTTTTGCCGGTGCTTCCAGCAGCGGGCAGTGGGACGGCACGCTGACCGCCAGACGCTTGGCCAGACCTGCACCACAACCTTTCGCCAACTCGGCAACCGCTTTCATCGCCTCGTCGCTGCCGGCAATCACCACTTGGTTATCGGCGTTGATATTGGCCAGGTAAACCGGTGTGTCGACGCTGTGAACCTGCGCCAGCAAGCCTTCCACCGTCGCCAGATCCAGACCGATGATCGCGGTCATGCCGTAGCCCTGAGGATAAGCCTGCTGCATCAGTTCACCGCGCAGGCTGACCAGATGCAGCGCATCGCTGAAGCTCAAGGCACCGGCGACCACCGCCGCCGGATAGGCGCCGATGGACAATCCGGCCACGTAATCCGCGCTCAATAACAACTGACGTGAAGCGGCGACTCCGGCGATCAGCAGGCATAACTGAACCGCCCTCGTCGACTGCAACGCCTCGGCAGAATCCAGCAGCAAAACATCTTCACCCAGCACCTCGCTCGCCTCGATCAGCGTTTCCCGAGGCAAACGATGAAGCATGCCCGGTTGCTGCGCGCCCTGGCCGGGGAACACCAGCAAACTGCTCACGCTGCTTGCTCCTGCGGGTTCCAGGGATCGGTGACCAGGCAGGCGACCTGAGCGTTTTTGAGCAGCACACGTTGCGACGGGCCGGCCCATTCACGCAAGGCCACAGCGCCGTAAGGTGTCTGCAATTGCATGTCCACCAGACACTCAGCGGCGCCGAGAAGCGTCACCAATTCCTGCGCTTGAGTACGGCCCAGCAGTTGCGGTGTACGCAGGATCAAGTCCAGATCGCTGCGCTCATGCAACGCCGCAAAACCACTGGCCAATTCAAACCCGGCGCTGCCGCTGACACCCCACACCCAACCGCAGGCGTCGAGCATTGGTCGCAATTGCGCCAGCGCTCGCAGGGCCCGCAGGTCCCGAGTCGCCTCGACATGACACAGCTCTTCCGGCCTTACCCGACGTGCAATCGCCGTGATCGCCATCGACGTTGCATAACGCTGCTCACGCAAGCGTCCGCGCACGCCGACCGCGATTTGATCCGGCGCAGTCATCGCACGCCGAACCACCACTGGCTGACCCGCGCTGATCGACTCGATCACCCACGCAGGCGCATCCGCAGGCAACTGCTCCGGGGTCATCCCCCACAGCAGGTCGTGGGCCAGAAGCGTGCTCACCACTGCTCTCTCAGCAGTTGGCGAACCTTGCTCGACGCGGCGCGATTGTTCGCACCCAAGCGGCCGCTCAAATCGCGACGACCTGCCCCGACATCTTCAATCGCCTGAACCAGACACTCGTTCACCCGCGCCAGATCTGCCGTGGTCGGCTGCTCGATCTGATCCACCGACAGGGTTTCCCAAAGCAAACCCAGGCTGGCAAAGCTGTCGATGTCATAGGCCATCGGCGGCACGCTGGCGGCCAAGGCTTCAAGCTCTTCGACACTGCGCAACGTCACCCGCGCAGCCGACGCCTTGCCCATCGCATGCACCATCACGCCCGGATCGCGCAATGCGATCAGTCGGTTGGCCTGATAGCCATGAGCGAGAAAGGCGCCAGACATCGCCTTGCCCACCAGTAAACCGATCACCGCATGCCCGGCCAGTCGGGCGCGGGCATAACTGTCCGCAGCACCGGCCAAGGCTTGATGAATGCCGAGGGCTTCTTCGCGTCGACCGTAAGCCTGGCTCGGCACATCGACGATGGCGATCAGGGCGCGTTTTTGAGGTTTATCGTTATCCGCGGCAATGACGTCATCCACCGCTTTGGCCAGGCCCCAACCTTCCAGCAAACCGACCTCGCCATTGCGGGCGCGGACGAAACGGTTGTCGGGATCGGCCACCACTGCGATAAACCGCACGGGTAGATCGCCCAATAAACCATCGGCGACTTTCAACGACGCCGGCAAATCCGCGACCGGTTTCGCGCCGGCACTCAAGGCGTTGAACCAGTTCAAGCCTCTCAGGGAATACGAACTCATGAGTGCTCTCCTTGATACAGATCGCGAACCGTCGCCGGCTCGATTTGTGGTTCGGCGTCCAAACGCGCCAGCCGTTGCAGGAACCATTCGGCCTGGCGGCTACGTTGCTGCGCCGGCAAACCCTGCTGGAGCAACTCGCTAACCTGCTGCTGAATCTGCGCCACGTCGTCAGCCACGTAGCGATCCACCAACCCACTGGCGAACCGTTGCTCACCGCCGGTCAGGCTCCAGATAAACGGCCGGTCACGGGAGTCGTATTCCTCAAGTCCGGCTTCCTGCTCGATCACCTGCGGGCCATTGAGGCCAAGGCGCGCTTCCTGAGTCACCAGCAAATAGCTGCACAACCCGGCGGCAATCGACATGCCGCCAAAGCAACCGACGCTGCCGGCGACCACGCCGACTACCGGCTGGTACTGGCGCAGATCGACAATCGCTGCATGAATATCGGCAATCGCCGCCAACCCGAGATTGGCCTCCTGCAAACGCACGCCACCGGTTTCCAGCAGCAACACGGCGCCAGTAGGAATGC
The DNA here is from genome assembly GCF_044746425.1 of Pseudomonas sp. NPDC086112. Classification (NCBI taxonomy): domain Bacteria; kingdom Pseudomonadati; phylum Pseudomonadota; class Gammaproteobacteria; order Pseudomonadales; family Pseudomonadaceae; genus Pseudomonas; species Pseudomonas sp. NPDC086112. The sequence continues at coordinate 21,180 of NZ_JBIVCD010000017.1, forward strand.
CTTTGCGGTTGTCCTCGGCGGCCAATTCCAGCGCACCGGCAATTTTCGCACCGCCGACTTCACCGAGGCTGCCGCCCTGAAACGCGCCTTCGATGGCCGCGATCACCACCGGCAATCCGCCGAGGCTGCCCTTGGCGATCACCACGCCGTCATCGGCTTGCGGCACCACGCCCTGGCGCGACAGCCATGGCGACATGACGCGCTGAAACGGGTCGAGCAGTTCACGGAAGGTCCCGGCGTCGAGCAACGCTTTCGCTCGTTGCCGGGCGCCGAGTTCGACGAAGCTATGCCTTTCAAGGAATGGGTTGAGAAGCGCTGTGCTGTCAGTCATGGCTGATCTCCTCGAAGCCTTGTTCCAGGCGCAAGCGCACCACGCCGGGAGTGGCGCCGAAATCGTGGATATCGATCGCCATTGCGGGCGGTGTCTGGCCGTCGAACATCCGCGCGAACAGATGCTGCCAGCGTTGTTCGCTGCCGTTGACCGAGGTCTGCACCTGGATCGTCAGCTTGCCGGCCAGCCCCGGTTCGATCAGCACTTCCAGATCGCCCGAGCCCACGCAGCCCACCAGCGCCCTGCCCCGAGGCGGCTGCCCGGCGGGGAATTCAAAGGATAGGGTTTCCATCAAAACGCTCCCTGGAAGACGCCGTCGCCCGACTCGATGCGGTCGATAAACAGGCAGGCTGCGAGCAAGTCCGCAGCGCCGCCGGGCGAGGCATTCAACGCGATTAGTTGTTGGTCCAGCTCATGCAAACGGCGGCGACCGGCCAGGCTCGCACTGCCGCCGGCGTCGAGCACTGCTTGGGCACCGAGTTGCATGGTCTGCAAGCCGAGTTCGCCCGCGCGGTAGAGCACGCAGGTGTCGGCCAGTGTCGTCATGATCGCCAGCAAGGCATCGAGCCGGGCGTTCTGTTCGCCATGGCCGGCGGCGCGGCTGCGTTTGAGTTGCGGCAGTGCGCGTTGAATCACTGCAGGGAAACCAAGCTGTGCTTCTTCGCGTGCGCCACGAGCACCGTAACGCTGGGCCACTTGAGCGCCATGGCTTAGAGGGCGCGGGGCGTAGCGGTCATCGAGCAAGGCCAGGCGTGCGGCGCGCAACGTGATGCCGCTGGCGGTGCTGGATTCAGGTTCCAGCGCAGCGGCGGCAACCAACAGCCCCAACGCCCAGATCGCCCCACGATGAGTATTCACGCCGTCGGTGGTGGCGAGCATCGTTTGTTCACCGTCGCGGCCAATCCGCCCAAGGGCTTCGCGCAGGGGTAAACCGACGTCGCCAAACTCGCTGGCCGCGTCCGCCATTGCCTTGAATGTCGGCCATAAAGACAACGCGGAAGCGTGCATCAGCCCGAGGTGCAAGTCGGTATGAGCACCATTGCCACGACGGTCCACCAGCGCCGGTTTCGGCGACAGATCCGCTTCATCGATCAGCGCATCCACGGCCAGGTCCGCCAGCCGCTCAGTCAGGGTTAAAGGTTTCGGTTGCAGATTGAATGCGCGCATTACCAGCTCCTGAACTTGGCGGGTGGGTTGTAGAGGCCACCGGACCACTCCACCAGATCGGCCACGCTTTTCGCTGCGAGCAGCTCGCGGGTGGCGTCGGTGCGGCGGATGCCGAGGTCTTCGGGCAAAGCGATCAGGCCTTCGCGGCGCATGCGCGCGGTGTCTTTCGGGTTGTGGCGCAGGCCGATGGCGGTCACCCCGGCGACGGCCGCGATCATCGCCTGACGCTCTTCGAGGGAACGGGCCTTGTACAAATAGGCGATGCCTTCTTCGGTCAGCAAGTGGGTGACGTCGTCGCCGTAAATCATAATCGGCGCCAGCGGCATGCCGCTTTTCTTCGCCACGTCCACCGCGTCGAGGGTTTCAACGAAGGTCGGCTTGCCGCCCTCCTGGAAGGTCTCGACCATTTGCACCACGAGTTTTTTACCGCGCTCCAGCAATGCTTCGGGCGCATCGTCGTGACGCATATCGAGCCATGCCGGCGTGCCATGGCGGCGACCGCGCGGGTCGTGGCCCATGTTCGGCGCACCACCGAAACCGGCCAGGCGACCGCGCGTCACAGTGGAGGAATGGCCGTCGCCGTCGACTTGCAGGGTTGCGCCGATGAACAGGTCCACCGCGTATTGCCCGGCCAGTTGGCAGAACATCCGGTTGGAGCGCAGTGAACCGTCGCGGCCGGTAAAGAACACGTCAGGACGGGCGGCAATGTAGTTTTCCATGCCCAGTTCGGTGCCGAAACAATGCACGCTTTCGACCCAGCCGCTTTCGATGGCCGGGATCAGGGTTGGGTGAGGATTGAGGGTCCAGTTGCGGCAGATCTTGCCCTTGAGGCCGAGGGATTCACCGTAGGTCGGCAGGATCAGTTCGATGGCCGCGGTGTTGAAACCGATGCCGTGGTTCAGGGATTGGACGTTGTGTTTTTCATAGATCCCGCGGATCGCCATCATCGCCATCAGCACATGTACAGGCTTGATGTGCCGTGGGTCGCGGGTGAACAGCGGTTCGATGTAGAACGGTTTGTCGGCCACTACGACGAAATCGACCCAGGACGCGGGGATGTCCACGCGAGGCAAGTCGCTGACGTCGTCCACCAATTGGTTGACCTGGACGATGACGATGCCGTCGCTGAACGCCGCCGGTTCGATCAACGCGGGAGTATCTTCGGTGCTCGGGCCGGTGTAGATGTTGCCGGCGCGGTCGGCCATGAAACCGGCCGAGAGCACGACGTTGGGAATCAGGTCGACCACCAGCCGCGCATAGAGCTCGATGTAGGTGTGGATCGCACCGATTTCCAGCAGGCCGTCTTCGAGCAACTGACTGATGCGCAGGCTTTGGGTGCCGGCAAAAGAGAAGTCGAGCTTGCGGGCAATGCCGCGCTCGAACAGGTCCAGGTGCTCGGAACGCCCGACGCTGGGCATGATCATGTGCAAGTCATGCAGCTTGCCCGGATCAGCCTTGGCCAGGGAGCGGGAAAGGAAATCCGCCTGCTTCTGGTTATTGCCCTCCAGCACCACACGGTCGCCGGGCAGGATCAACGCCTCCAGCGCCGCAACGATCTTGTCGGTGGGCAACACCACACCGTCGGCAAGCCCCTTCACCAGTTCGAGGCGCCGCTGCTTTTCGCTGCGCCGCCGCGTCCATCGCGAGTCGGGGGATATTGTTGTTGTCATGACCACTCCACGGGTTCGCTGTCGTGGGGGTCACCTTAGGAGCGTTGGGTGGGGGGCATCAATCAAGCGGAGTGTTGGATTGTTACGGTCAGGTTAATGATCGACAGAAGATCTCTGTTGCCAATACCGACCTCATCGCGGGCAAGCCCGCTCCCACAGTGTCCGTGTCGTGCTCAAATCCTGAGCCACCCACAATACCTGTGGGAGCGGGCTTGCCCGCGAAGGGGCCAGAACAATCCCCGCAGTTTTCAATGACGGGGCATTACACTCCGGTCATCTGCTGCTGCACACGAATCTGCAGCTGCGCGGTGCTTTCCAACAACTGCGCCAACAACGCCGGATCTTCATCCATATAGCCTTCGTACTCCGCCAGGTTTCGTCGCTCATGACACAGGGCGAATAGCCGAACCTGTACTTTGCCAACATCAGCGGTATGAACCAGGCACTGAAACACCAGGTATCGCTTGTCTGAACGGTAGCCGCACAAGCGAAGAGCCGTCAGTGCAAGGGCATGGGCAGCGTTATAAGCCAGGTCGAAACGACTCGCGAAGGAAAGCGAAGACGTTTGCGCGTCTTTCAATCGGTCCACAGCCGAACGCATCAGCCCTTCGCATTCCTTGCGATCCGGCGGCTCAGCTTTCAGTCCACCGCTACGTAACAGGTTTTCCAGGTTCTCGTTGCTGCCCATCCTTGGACTCCAAAGGGTTTCCCCCCATCAGATTGATCTTGTCCTGCTGCGCTACCCGCACGACAAAACTATTTTCAGCCACCAGTTTGGCGGCCCAGTCGTCGGGGGTGTAGAGCGTCGGGTTGAGGACGCGGCCCAACTGCTCTTCCATCGGCATGAGCCGCTCCATCACTTCACTGTAGTGCAGGCCCTCGCCGATCAGCATGAGATCAATGTCACTGGATGCGTTTGCCTGATCCTTGGCGATAGAACCGTACACAAATGCCCAAGTGATCTGTTCGGCAAAGGGTTGGAGCGCCTGACGCAGAGGCTCGGCAATGCCAAAGGTTTTGCGGGCGATGCCCAGCAGTTCGGCATAGATCGGGCAGTCGGGATTGGCTTGATAGTGGGTCTGGTTGCCCTGACGGGTCAGGGTCAGCACGCCTGCCCGCTGCAACCGATCCAGCTCGCGCATGAGGCTGCCTTTACCCACTTGAGCCCAGCGGGCGATCTCGTTGGCGTAAAAGCTTTGGTCGGGTTTACCAAATAGCAGGCCAAGCACTTTTTGCTGGGTGGTGGTGAACAAGGCTTCGCTCAATGACAGGTTTTTCACGGCAACGACCGATAAGTCCCAAAAAAGGAACGATAGGTCCCTTTTTGGGAATCTTCAACCTGATGCAGAAACCTTTGTGGCGAGGGGCTTGTTGGAAGGTCCGACAGCCTGGGGTTTTGTGTTTAAAAGTTTGTCCGCAGGAGCGGTGTGAGGCTACGCAGTCTGGCGTCGCTGCCTACAGCAATGCCGGAACCCGCTGACTGGTGCGGTTTTGCGTTGATCTTTATCGTTTGTGTGTCGCTGCCAATCCAGCGACCGGGATTGGAAACCCCGACGAGTAAACGGCGTGAAAGCGCCACTCATGACGTATGCTTGCGCACCTTTAAAGTGTGCACTCCGTTATGGCGGCTGTGCGCGGGAGACCTTCGGGTCAACCGGGTTGCCGTTTCCCGGGTTTCCAGCCTGCGTACAGCTGCCACCCCTTCGTTCGGAAACCGAAAGGGCCAGCTCCAAACCTAAGCGGAGATTCACTATGTTCAAAGCTACTCCCAATCCCCCGGAAACCGACGTCGATTCCCAAGCATCCCTCGATGCAGAAAAGATGAAGGAAGCCGCTGACCGCGCCTTCTCCCACTACTTCCCCCCACTCCACGAAAAACCGGCCAAACGCCGTAAGTCCCAGCTCTTCACCGTCGCCCCCGATATCGACACCGAAGCCCTTCTGGCCAATGCCTCCGAAGACCTGCTGTCCATCAGCGCCATTGCTGCCGATCTGGCGGACGATGTGGAAGGCTCACGCCGCTCTGTAGCCTTGGCGCTCAGCCGTTTGGCAGATGGCGTGCAGTTGTTGGTGGAACGGGTACTGGATCATCATGAGTCGTTGCAGATGAAGGCTCGGGCCAGGGTTTAACAGTGGGGTCTTTGGCAAGTTGAAGGCCGCCTTCGCGGGCAAGCCTCGCTCCTACACGGTTTTGTGCACGCCGCAGATCCAATGTAGGAGCGAGGCTTGCCCGCGAAGGGGCCAGTCAGACCAACCCAGCACTCACAAGCAGTTCCTCCAACGCCAACAAATCCGGCACCTTGGCCACTTGCTCCCCCACCTGCACCGCCGCCTGTTCCAGCGAACACAACGGCACATCCACATAGCTCAACTGGCTATCCAGCTTGTAAGACCGCGGAATCCCCTGCACCAGCAGCGCAATGAACTTCAGCTCAGGCCGCCCGCCGAGGGCGTTGAGGATAACGATCCGTGCTCGCTCACCGATCACCACTTTGTTGCCACACGCCGACTCAAAACTAAGCAACGGAATCTGCCGATCCCGCCACTTCACCAACCCCAGATACCAAGGCGGTGTGTCGAGGTCGAAGGTGCCGGGTTGGTAATCAATGAGTTCGGCGACAGCAACGTTGGGCAGGATCAGGTTGCGGTCGGCCAAGGGCAGCAGCAAACCTGTGAGGTTGCTGGAACGATGTTCATACATGGGTTTTGCTCCACCGGGCGATGCTGTCGAGCAGCACCGATTCCTGGTACGGCTTGCCGAGGTAGTCGTTGACGCCAATGGCCATGGCGCGGTCGCGGTGTTTCTGGCCGGTACGGGAGGTGATCATGATGATCGGCAGATGCCGCAAGCGCTCGTCCGCGCGCACCTGGGTCGCCACTTCAAAGCCGTCCATGCGCGGCATTTCGATGTCCAGCAGCATCAGGTCGGGCATGTGTTCTTCGAGCAGCAACATGGCGTCGACACCGTCCTTGGCGATCAGCACGTTCATGCCGTGGCGTTCCAGCAGACGGCTGGTGACCTTGCGCACGGTGACCGAATCGTCGACCACCAGCACCAGCAACGGCCGTTGCGGCTCGGGCTCTACGTCCTGCGTCACAGGCCGCTTCGGCACCTGTGCTTGCATCGCGCGGATCGGCGCCAGCAAGTCGAGAATCAGCACCACCCGGCCATCGCCCAGAATCGTCGCCCCGGACAAACCCTGCACCGCGGCGAACTGCGGGCCAAGGCTTTTGACCACGATTTCCCGGGTGCCGGCCATGGCATCCACTTGCACCGCGACGTGCCGCTCGTTGCACTGCACCAGCAACACCGGCAACGGCAGGCTCTGGCCCAGCAGTTTGGGGCGGGTGCTGGTTTTCAGCAGCTCGCCGAGATAGCACAGCTCATAACGTTGTCCGGCGTATTCGTAGGTCGGCGGATCGAGCCGGTAATGCCCTTCGAGTTCGTTGGGCAACACCCGAACGATGCCGTCGATGGTGTTCAGCGGGATCGCGTATTGATCCTCCCCGCACTGCACCATCAGCGCACGGTTTACCGACACGGTGAACGGCAGGCGAATCCGGAAATGCACGCCCTGCCCTGGCACCGAGTCGATGGTCATGCCGCCACCGAGCTGCCGGACTTCTTCGTGAACCACATCCATGCCGACGCCACGCCCGGATATCTGGGTGATTTTCTCGGCAGTGGAGAACCCCGGTTGCAGGATGAATTGCAGCACGTCGCGGTCGCTGATGTCGCTGTCCGGGTCGAGCAACCCGCGCTTGATCGCCTTGCGCCGCACGGCGTCCAAAGGCACGCCGGCACCGTCGTCGCGGATGTCGAAAATGATGTCGCCGCCCTCTCGTGACAAATCCAGAGTGATCTTGCCTTGGGCCGGTTTACCCGCCGCGATACGCACCTCGGCCGATTCCAGCCCATGGTCGACGGCATTGCGCAGCATGTGTTCCAGCGGCGCGGCCATGCGTTCGAGGACATTGCGGTCCATCTCGCCTTCGGCGTTGCCAACGACGAAGTCCACGTCCTTGCCCAGTTCGCTGGCGACCTGACGAACGATGCGTTTCAAACGCGGCAGCATCCGCTCGAACGGCACCATGCGCGTACGCATCAGGCCTTCCTGCAATTCGGTGTTGATGCGGCCCTGCTGTTGCAGCAGGTTTTCCGCGTCGTGATTGCGCCGCTCGAGGGTTTCCTTGAGGTCGAGCAGGTCGGAGGCAGACTCGAACAGCGCCCTGGACAACTGTTGCAGCTGCGAGTGGCGGTCCATCTCCAATGGGTCGAATTCTTCGTACCCCAGGCGTTCGGCGTCGACTTGCTGACGGCTGAGGATCCGCCCCTGGGTTTCGGTATCGAGGCGACGCAACTGATCGCGCATGCGCTCGATAGTGGTTTCCATCTCGCTCAGGGCCACCCGTGCATCGTTGACCTGTTGTTCGATGCGGCCACGGAAGATTGAAGTTTCCCCGGCCAGGTTGACCAGATCATCGAGCAACTCCGCCGAAACCTTGACCGTATCGGTGCCTTCCGGTTGCAGCGCGGTTGGCTCGGCTTTGGGCGCTACGGGCAACGTCACGGGTGCCGATGTTTCGGGCACTGCCGGATGGCTGAAATTCTTGATCGCATCGATCAGCTGATCGGCCGGCGGCAATGGCTGACCGGCGCGTGTGGCGTCGAGCATCTGCGCCAGTCGGTCATGGCTGCGTTGCAACAGCGAGAACAGCTCGGCAGTAGGTTGCAGCACGCCCGCCGACAAGCCTTCGTAGAGGAATTCCAGCTCATGGGCCAGGTCGCCAATCGGCACAATCTCCACCATCCGCGCGCCACCCTTGAGGGTGTGCAAGTCGCGCAGCAGGGTTTCCATTTCCTGGCGATTCGACGGCTCGGCCTGCCAGCGCAACAGCGCCGCGCCGGAGTTTTCAATGATGTCGAAACCTTCCTCGAGGAAGATCTCCAGAAGCTCGGAATCATGGCCCGCCGAGTCATGGCTGACCGCTGGTTCGATCGTCTCGGCGCTGCCGGCATTGCCCTGGCGAAACTCACGAATGGCCGCGATCAACTCACCCGGATCACCCAACGGACGGTTGTGCTGCAACTGATCAAGGAACAGGGCCAGTCGGTCATGGCTCTGTTGCAGCAATTGCGCCAATACTTCGCTGTGGCTGTAACGGCGGTCCACCAGGCCTTCGTAAAGGTTTTCCAGTTCATGGGCCAGATCGCCGACCGGCTCGACCTCGGCCATCCGCGCACCACCCTTGAGGGTATGCAAATCGCGCTGCAAGGACGACAGCGGCGCGGCGTTGTCCGGGGCACTCAGCCAGCGTTGCAAGGCCTGGCCGGCGCTTTCGAGGATATCCACCGCCTCTTCAAGGAAGATCGAAACGATTTCGTCGTCCAGCTCCACCTGCGTCGCGCTCTGCTCCAGCTCGGCGGTGGCGCTGCCCAGTTCGCGGATGCTCAGGGTGCGACTGCCGTCACTGCGGATCAGGCCCATGGACGAGGGATCGAGACTCTCATCGAGCAAGTCGCGCAAGGCACGCACCCGCTTCGGTTGCGCAGTGACTTCCTGGCCTGCGGCCAGTTCGTCGAGCATGTTGATCAGCGCTTCATGGGCACTTTGCGCCTCATGAAAAAACCGGTCGCTGACCGCCAGGCTGCTTTCTTCCACAGCGCCATACAGGTCGAGCAAAGCTTCGCAGAGTTCATCCACCGGATGCAGATCGGCCAGGTGCGCGCCTTCGCCGAGGGTGGTCAGTTCGTCCAGCAGCGCGCTGAGTTCCTGCCGTTCGCCGGGATGTTGCTGCCAGCGCTGCAACAGGCTTTCGGCGTCCAGCAGGATGTCCATGCCCTGGGCAAGGAAGTTGTTGATCAGTTGCGGATCGCGCTTGATGCGTAGCTTGGTATTGGGCGTGCTCAACAGGCTTTGCAGACGCTCGGCCAGCACTGCGTGGGTGCGCTCGATCAGCGAGCGGGCGTCGGGGATTTCAGCCAGCGGGTCGCTCTTGAGTTGTCGCAACCCAAGGCGGAACAGCCCTTCGGCTTCCAGCAGCAATTCAACTTCGTCCAGGTCGAGGGCAATCCGATGCGCCTTGTACTCCCGGGCCAGTTCATCCAGCGACGCCGCCAGCTCGGCAATCGGCAGCACGCCGGCCATCGAGGCGCTGCCCTTGAGCGTGTGCAACGCCCGCTGCAACTCGTCGCTGGCCTGAAGCGGTACGTGCTCGGCGGCTTGGTCGAGGAAGCGATTGAGGCTGCTCAAATGGGTTTCGGCTTCGTTGCGGAAGATCTCCAGCAACAGTGGATCGAGCGCCGCGACATCCTGCACGTCCTCATCGGACACCGGCTTATCACCCTTAGCGAGGGCATGGGCGCGGGCGGCCAGTTGATCGACATCGTTGCGCTGGCGCTGGGCATTGGCGGAGAACTCGGCCACCAGTTCAGGCAGCAGCTTCAGCGCATCGCCCACCAGTTGTTGCACCGCAGGCCCAGGTGCAACGCTGTGTTCCAGCACGCGATTGAGCAGGTTTTCCACCGCCCAGGCCAACTCACCCAGCACCAGCGCGCGGACCATTCGGCCACTGCCTTTGAGGGTGTGGAAGGCGCGGCGTAGTTCACTCAAGGCCGATGTGCTGTCGGGGTTGGCCGACCAGCGCGGCAGATACTCCTCAAGGATTTCCAGCACCTCGTCCGTCTCTTCGAGGAAGACGTCCCGCAGCTCATCGTCCACCGGCTCTTCACCGGCGGGCGGCGGCAACAGGCTACCCGGTGTGGTCAGGGCAGGTGGATTAACGGACGACACCGGGCTGGCCAATACATCGGCCAGGGACTGAACGGTTTCGGGGTCATCCAGTTCCTGCATGTCTTGCATAACCAGGGCTTCACCGGGGCTGAGCACATCCTTGAGCATCGGCACCTGCTGTTCGCTGGGGAAGAAGCCAAGCGAGGCCAGGCCTTTTTCCGCGACATCAAGCAGGTGTTCTCCCGGTGCTTCTGGGTCGTCGCTGAGGCGCTCCAGGTAATATTCGATGCTGGTGATGACGTCGGCCAGACTGTCCAGTTGCTGCCAGCCGGGCTGGCCCGGGTCTACCAGCAGATGTTCGCGGATGAAGCCGTTGCAGGTCTCGACCAGGCTCGCCGCGCGGGCCAACGGAATCATCGCCAACGCACCGCGCACCTGGGTCAGCAACGCCGGCAAGGGTTGCAAATGCTGGCGGTCCCAGTCGGCGTCGATGTAGTCGACGATCATGTCCTTGGCCTGTTGCAGGCAAATGCGCGCTTCCTTGATCACGATCTGATGGATCTGCGTCAGGTCAGTGGTCGGCAGTCGGCTGTCTTCCTGGCTTTGCGGCTCCACGGTGCCGACCATGCCGGCCAGGGTCGCTTCGACGTAGAGCAAGGCCCCGGCGACGTCCATGAGGGTCGCGTCGTTGGGTTCACGCTGGCCCTGAGCAAGGCTCAGCACCACCGCCAGTTGATCGATGATGACCTTGCGCGGCTGGCCGAAACCGAGCACCGCCAAGGTGTCGGCGATTTGCCGCAGGGGCGCCAGCAGGCTTTCGAGGTCTGAGGTGTGCTGGCGGTCGCTGCGCACGAACAAGTCCAGGCGTTCCTTGACCCGCACCAGCTCTTCGCACAGCGCCGACAATACCGAGCGCATGGCGTCGCGGTCAGGGCCGGCCAGTCGTGCCCGTTCTTCATCGACCATCGCGCCGTCAGGTAGCGCGTCGTCAAGTGAGTAGCGATCTTTCATGGTCAGCATCTGCCCGGTGGGGTGTTCGGCCTTGGCAATATAGAACAACAAACTCTTGAGCAGCTGCGGCGGTGCCGGTTGATTGATTCCGGGCATGCCTTGTTCGAGCAGACGCTTGAGCTCTTTATCGGCATCCTTGAACAGACTGCGCAACGCCGGGCTGTTGGCGATCGAGCCATTGCGCATGCCTTCGACCAGTGCCGAAGCGACTTGCCATAACGGGCTCAGGGGTGCGTTGTCGCACAGCGCTTCGAGACGCGCAAACACCCTGGCCAGATAACCGAAGTGGGTTTCGTCATCCTGCTCGCGCAACAAACCGACCAGGGCCATCTGCAACATCTGCCGCAATTTACGCAGTACATTCGGCAAGTCGGACGGTTCCAGCAGCGCCAAGGCTTCCTGGCTCAGGGGCGGCAGCTCCGGCAGTTGCGGGCTGAACAGGCTGGTTTCCGATAACAGGCTTTCGCCACGGGCGCTGCGCAAATCGTTGATCAACGGCAACACGACTAAAGGCAAATCACGACGGGCGCCTTGCACCCGGTCGAGGTAAGTCGGCAATTGCCCCAGGGCGTGCAATAACAAGTGGATCGCCTCGTCGCGATGGCTGACGCGGTTCTGCTGCAAGGCGCTGGTCAACTGCTCGATTTCTTCGGCGAGCAGGGCCGCGCCGTAGAATTCGACCATCTGCAAACTACCGTGAACCTGATGGACACAGGCCAGACACTCACTCAGCGCGTGCGTCGCCTGCGGGTCGTCGATCAGGGTTTCGATTGCCTGATGAGCCTGCTTCAGCGTTTCGGCAATCTCGCCTTTGACCCACTCAAGGGCCACATAGTCGTGCCGATCACCCATAACCACTCCAATCAAGATGCATCCGCCCAGAGGCGGTTCAAGCGTTGTCCGCAGACTTGGCCGGCAAGGTGAAACCGGACACCGAACGTCGCAGCTGGCTGGCCATTTTCGCCAGGTTGCCAATGCTCTCGGCGGTGGCGGTGGAGCCGGACGAGGTCTGCGTGGTGATCTGCTGGATCACGTTCATCGTCAGGGAAATCTGGCCGGCCGACGAAGTCTGTTGCTGCGCGGCGTTGGAAATACTCTGGATCAATGCCGCAAGGGTCTTCGATACACCTTCGATTTCTTCCAGGGCCACCCCGGCATCCTGCGCCAGACGCGCGCCGCGCACCACTTCCGTGGTGGTCTGCTCCATGGAAATCACCGCTTCGTTGGTGTCGGCCTGAATCGCCCGCACCAGCGTTTCGATCTGCCGGGTCGCCGCGGACGAACGCTCGGCCAGACGCTGGACTTCGTCGGCCACCACCGCAAAACCGCGCCCGGCGTCACCGGCCATGGATGCCTGAATCGCCGCGTTGAGGGCGAGGATGTTGGTCTGATCGGCAATGTCATCGATCAGGCTGACAATGTCGCCGATTTCCTGAGAAGACTCACCCAGCCGTTTGATGCGCTTGGCGGTGTCCTGAATCTGCTCGCGAATATTGTCCATGCCATGAATGGTGTTGTGCACCACTTCGTTGCCCTTGTTGGCGATTTCCACCGAGCGTTCGGCCACCGCAGAGGATTCGGCGGCGTTGGCCGAGACCTGATCGATGGACTGGGCCATGTCGTTGATGGCCGTGGAGGCTTCGGAAATCTGCTGCGCCTGATGCTCCGAGGCCTGGGCCAAGTGCATGGCAGTGGCCTGGGTTTCCTGCACGGCGGCGGCGACCTGGCCGGCGGTGAGGTTGATGGTCGCCACCAGATCGCGCAGTTGGTCGACGGAATAGTTGATCGAATCAGCGATGGTCCCGGTGAAGTCTTCGGTCACCGAGGCGGTCACGGTCAGGTCGCCGTCGGCGAGGTCTTCGATTTCGTCCAGCAAACGCATGATCGCGTTCTGGTTGCGCTCATTCTTCTCGGCGGTTTCACGCAGTTGACGGTTGGTTTCGCGCACCATCACCAGGCCGATGAGGATGATCGACATCAGCGCCAGCAAGCCCAGCACATAACCACCGATAGTGCCGGTGTTACGCCCGTCAGCGAGGTTTTCGAAACGGCTGGCCAGGTGTGAAGCTTCATCGAGCAGGGTTTGCGACAGGGTAAAAATGTTGGTGGCCGATTCGCGGACCTTGAGCAGCTCCGGCGAGGTTTCGAGGATTTCGTCCACCGAACCCGATACGAATTCGAACAGTTCGGAAATCTCGGTCAGCCGGGCGCGCGCGTCGCGGTCTTCGACCTGGCTGATTTTCAGCGCCGCGTTGCCTTGAAGCATGCCGTTGAGCACCAAGCCGAAACGCGCCGCGTCGCGACCGAAAGCGTCGGCCGCCTGCTGCGAATTTTCATCACCGGACAGCACGGTATTCACCGCACCAAGAATCCGCTCGGCCAGCAGCGACTGACGCTGGGCCATCGCCACTTGAGTGGCCGGGGCGCCACGTTGCAGGAGGGTTTCGACGACCTTTTCATACTCGACCTGCAACTGCGGCACGGTTTCGGCCAGCGTTGCGGCGACTTGATGCAAGGACAACACGGTCTGTTCGCTGGAGAGGATGGCGTCGGTGTTTTTCAGCAGACGCTCCCAATCCAGCTGCACGGCGCGCATTTCCGGGCGCACGGTGGACGGTGCCGGCGGCAGGCCGGTGGAAGGATCGCCTTTCTTCAGGTAACCCCAACGCTGGGCGAAGTCATTGCGTGCATCGCTGAGCAACTTGAACGCCGCGGCCTTGCCGGCGGCGGCTTCGGTGGCGTTCTTGGCGATGCGTTGGGACAACACGCGCAGCTCACCGGCGTGGCCGATGTACTGTTTATCGTAATTCGCCTGGGTGTTGAGGTACGCGAAGTTGGCGAACAGCAGCATGATGAAGACGATCAACGCGATGAACAGCGCAATGATCTGCGACCGACTGCGCGACCCTTCTGGCTTGCCTGTTTTTGCTTTTATCATCGGTTCTCGCCTGTCCTGCTCAATTCACTCAATGCCCTTGTAGGAGCGAGGCTTGCCCGCGAAGCAGGCGCTGCGGTCCCGCAGGAACACCGCGTTATCGTTCTTCGCGGGCAAGCCTCGCTCCTACAGGATTGCGGCGTCGCCCCGAGCTACGCTCATGAAGCTCTGTGACTGCGCCAACGCAAACGGGCTGAACACCTGCCAGGTCTGCTCACGCTGGAACCGGCCTTTGATGAACGGTGCAATCGGGCCGCTCAAGGTATCTACCGGTTCCAGGCTGTCCTGGGCAAAGTGCTGCAAGCCAAACACTTCATCGACCAGTAACCCGGCAAACACCTCGTTGTGCTCCACCACCAAAACCCGTCGCTGCTTGCGCAGATTCGACAGTTCATGACCGATGAAGCCACTCAAATCCATGATCGGCAGCAGGCGCCCCCGCAGGTTAGCCACGCCCTTGACCCAGGGCTTGACCCCCGGCAATTGGGTCACGCGCGGTTCGTGCAGGACTTCGCTGACTTCGCCCATGGGCGCGACGTACCAATGCTCGCCCAAGCGAAAGCCGATGCCGCTCCAGCTGTCCTGTCGGGTCGGCTGGGACGGCAGGTCCGCCGCCAGCAGACGACAGCGCTGGTCAATCTGCAGCAGCAGTTCGAAAGCCGTCAGCGACTCGGTCATGACCGGACGATCAACCGGCCAGCACGTTGTTCAGGGTTTTGATCAGGGTGTCTTCGTCGACCGGTTTGGTCAGGTAGTCCTTGGCGCCCTGGCGCGTGCCCCAGACTTTGTCGGTTTCCTGATCCTTGGTGGTGATGATGATCACTGGAATGTGCCCGGTTTCCGGGTCTTTGGTCAGCTGACGGGTCGCCTGGAAACCGTTAAGGCCGGGCATGACGATGTCCATCAACACCGCGTCGGGTTTTTCCTGACGGGCCAGCGCCACGCCGTCGGCGCCGTTTTCGGCTTTCAACACCTCATGACCGTGCTTTTCGAGCATGCCGGTCAGTTTGTACATTTCGGTCGGCGAGTCATCGACGATCAGAATACGTGCCATGGTCTTCCCCATTCTTGTCGACACCGGGCCCCATGGCCGAGTGTCACTGTGCGTGTCCTACTGCGGCGAAACGGCGGTGAAGCCCGGTACATGGGCCTGAATCGCGTTCAGCAGTTCTTCCTTGCTGAAAGGCTTGGTCAAAAACTGGTCGGAACCGACGATCCGCCCCTTGGCCTTGTCGAACAACCCGTCCTTGGACGACAGCATAATCACTGGCGTGGACTTGAACGCACTGTTGTTCTTGATTAAAGCGCAGGTCTGATAACCATCCAGACGCGGCATCATGATGTCGACAAAGATGATGCCGGGGTGATTGTCGGCAATCTTGGCCAGGGCATCGAAACCATCGATTGCGGTGATGACTTCACAGCCCACGTTTTTCAACAGCGTTTCGGCGGTGCGACGAATCGTTTTCGAATCATCGATCACCATGACCTTCAAGGCGCTGGAATGCTGTTCCATAGTGGCTCTACCGTCGCCTTTGTGAATCAAATTGTCCGTTTGCCGCTCATCGCTGGCTCGAAACCCTTGATACTTAAGGGCCAACAGGGCATGGCAGCCTTTTTAGCACAGTCTCCCCATCCAATCTATCGGGCGACCCTGGCGGTGGTTTTTCCTTGACCGGGAACACACTCAGCGCCACTCTGACGCCACTTTTTCACAACACTTTTCACCCCAATTTCGAGGAAAACCCCATGAGCGTTCGCGTCGGGATTGTCATGGATCCTATCGCCGGCATCTCCTATAAAAAGGATAGCTCGCTGGCCATGCTGCTGGCCGCGCAAAAGCGTGGCTGGGAACTGTTCTATATGGAACAGCGCGATTTGTATCAGGCCGAAGGCGAGGCTCGCGGGCGGATGCGTCCGCTGAAGGTGTTCGCCAACCCGGAAAAATGGTTTGAACTGGGCGCCGAAAGCGATGCGCTGCTGAGCGATCTGGACGTGATCCTGATGCGCAAGGATCCGCCGTTCGACATGGAATTCGTCTATTCCACGTATTTGCTGGAACAAGCGGAAAATGCCGGCGTACTGGTGGTCAACAAGCCGCAAAGCCTGCGTGACTGCAACGAAAAGCTGTTCGCCACGCTGTTCCCGCAGTGTACGCCGCCGACCATCGTCAGCCGTCGCCCCGACGTGTTGCGTGAATTCGCCGACCATCACGGTGACGTGATCCTCAAGCCGCTGGACGGCATGGGCGGCTCGTCGATCTTCCGTCACACCGCTGGCCACCCCAACCTGTCGGTGATCCTCGAAACCCTGACCTTGCACGGCCGTCAGCAAATCATGATCCAGGGTTACCTGCCGGCGATCGTTGATGGCGACAAGCGCATCCTGATGATCGACGGCGAGCCGGTGGATTACTGCCTGGCGCGGATTCCCGCGCTCGGTGAAACCCGTGGCAACCTCGCCGCCGGTGGCCGTGGCGAAGCCCGACCGCTGACCGAGAAAGATCGCTGGATCGCCGCGCAAGTCGGCCCGACCCTGCGTGAGAAGGGCTTGCTGTTCGTCGGTCTCGACGTAATCGGTGAGCATCTGACCGAAATCAACGTCACCAGCCCGACCTGCATTCGCGAGATCGATAACGCGTTCGGCACCGACATTGGTGGCCTTCTGATGGATGCCATCGATCAGAAGCTCAAGGCTCGTTGATAGAGACAACCAACATTGCGTTATCATCCCCGGCTTGTAAAAAACGCGATGTTGGTTTTCTTGTTATGACACTCCCGTCCGATCTGCCCCCTGAACTCGCCCACCGTGGCGTGCGTCCGGCTGATCGCCTCGGTTTCACCCTGTTTCTCGCGGCGCTGATCCACTTGGCCTTGCTGTTGGGCGTCGGGTTCTCCATGGTCGAACCCCAGCAAATCAGCAAAACCCTGGAAATCACCCTCGCCACGTTCAAAAGCGAAAAGAAGCCGGAAAAAGCTGACTTTCTCGCCCAGGAAAATCAGGAAGGCAGCGGCACCCTGGAAAAAAAGGCGACGCCCAAGACCACCGAGGTCGCGCCCTTCCAGGACAACAAGGTGCAGCCAGTCACCCCGCCGCCAACCGCCACGCCGCCAGTGCCTGAAGCAGCCCCCAAGGCAGCCGTGACGACCGTCGCGCCGAAACCGAAAAAAACCGCGACCAAGCGCGAAGAGATCAAGACCGAGACCAAACCCAAGGTCGTGGCACCGACCTTCGACAGCGCGCAGCTGTCCAGCGACATCGCCAGCCTGGAAGCGGAACTGGCCAGTGAACAACAGCTTTACGCCAAGCGCCCGCGCATCCACCGCTTGAGTGCCGCATCGACCATGCGCGACAAGGGTGCCTGGTACAAAGATGAATGGCGCAAGAAGGTCGAGCGCATCGGCAACCTGAACTACCCCGACGAAGCCCGGCGCAAACAGATTTACGGCAATCTGCGACTGATGGTCTCGATCAACCGCGATGGCTCGCTGTATGAAGTGCTGGTGCTGGAGTCTTCCGGCCAGCCGCTGCTGGACCAGGCGGCGCAGCGCATCGTAAGGCTCGCGGCGCCGTTTGCACCGTTCACCGGGGATCTGTCGGACATCGATCGTCTGGAAATCATTCGGACGTGGAAGTTTGCGCGTGGGGACCGGTTGTCCAGTAATTGACCAGCACAAAACCCCTGTGGGAGCGGGCTTGCTCGCGAAGGCGTCGGGTCAGTCGACATCAATGTTGAATGGGCCGGCCTCTTCGCGAGCAAGCCCGCTCCCACATTTGATCTGTGTTGTCAGGAGTATTTGGGGCATTTCCTGTGCATCCTCGGCTTGTCAGTTCGCCCCTCCAACGCCACACTAGCGCTCATGAAGAACGTCAGCCCCAGCTACCTCAAGCATCACTTCCTGATCGCCATGCCTCACATGGCCGACCCGAACTTTGCGCACACCTTGACCTACATCGTCGAGCACACGGCCAATGGTGCCATGGGGCTGGTGGTCAACCGCCCGCAGGACCTGAACCTGGCCGATATTCTCGAGCAATTGCGCCCCGATATCGAACCACCAGTGCTCTGCCAGCACGTGCCGATCTTTATGGGTGGCCCGGTGCAAACCGATCGCGGTTTTGTCCTGCACCCATCGGGCAAATCTTTTCAGGCAACCGTTGATCTGGAAGGCGAGCTGTCCCTGTCGACCTCCCAGGACGTGCTGTTCGCCATCGCCGACGGCGTCGGCCCTGCGAAAAGCCTGATCACCCTCGGCTACGCCGGTTGGGAAGCCGGGCAACTGGAAGCCGAACTGGCCGACAACGCCTGGCTGACCTGCCCGTTCAATGCCGACATCCTGTTCAATACCAGCAGCGAATTACGTCTTGAAGCGGCGGCCAAACACCTGGGCGTCAATCTCAGTCTGCTCACCAACCAGGCGGGGCACGCCTGATGGCCCTGCGGCTGATTTTGGGTTTCGACTACGGCACCAAACAGATCGGCGTTGCGGTCGGCCAGGTGATTACCGGTCAGGCCCGCGAGCTGTGCACCTTGAAGGCGCAAAACGGCATTCCTGACTGGAATCAGGTCGAAGCCCTGATTAAAGAGTGGAAACCCGACGCTGTGGTGGTCGGCCTGCCGCTGAACATGGACGGCACGCCGAGCGACATGTGCCTGCGGGCCGAGAAGTTCGCCCGCCGCCTGAACGGCCGCTACAACCTGCCCTTCTATACGCATGACGAACGCCTGACCACTTTCGAGGCCAAGGGCGAACGCCTGGTCCGTGGCGGCCAGAAAGGCAGTTACCGCGACAACCCGGTCGATGCCATCGCCGCCGCGCTGCTGTTGCAAGGCTGGCTCGACGAAAACACCGCGCTGTTCGAATCCTGACCGCACCTAATTCTGAAGAGCCGCTGCGGCGTCTCCCTTAGCTACAACCCGAGCCACCCCTCAAGCGGCATCCGGCTCGGGACAAAGAAGGAGCAAACCATGAGCCTGCCCAATCCCGCCGAACTGATCAGCCAGATGGCGATCCGTCTTGACACCTATCTGGCCAAACGGGGCATCAGCGAACCGCGTTACATCGGCATTCGGACCGGTGGCGTCTGGGTCGCGCAGGCGTTGCTCGATGAACTGGGCAGCGATTCGCCCCTGGGTACCCTGGATGTTTCGTTCTACCGCGACGACTTCAGCCAGAACGGCCTGCACCCACAAGTACGCCCATCGGCGCTGCCGTTCGAGATCGAAGGCCAGCACCTGGTACTGATCGATGACGTGCTGATGAGCGGTCGGACCATCCGCGCTGCAATGAACGAACTCTTCGACTACGGCCGCCCGGCCAGCGTGACGCTGGTATGCCTGCTGGACCTGGACGCCGGTGAACTGCCGATCCGGCCGAACGTGGTTGGCGCGACGCTGTCGCTGGCAGCCCATGAGCGAGTGAAGCTGTCCGGCCCGGAACTCAAGCTCGAACTTCAAGACCTCGCCCTTTAATTCGCCCTATTGAGAGTCCCCCTCGCGATGACGCCTCTAGAAACCAAGCGCCCGCTGCAGCTCAATGATCAGGGCCAGCTGCGCCACTTCCTCTCGCTCGACGGTTTGCGCCGCGAGCTGCTGACGGAAATCCTCGACACCGCCGACTCGTTCCTCGAGGTTGGCGCCCGGGCGGTGAAGAAAGTCCCGTTGCTGCGCGGCAAGACCGTGTGCAACGTGTTCTTCGAGAACTCCACCCGCACCCGCACCACCTTCGAACTGGCGGCCCAACGGCTGTCGGCCGACGTGATCACCCTGAACGTGTCGACGTCGTCGGCGAGCAAGGGTGAAACCCTGCTCGACACCCTGCGCAACCTGGAAGCCATGGCCGCCGACATGTTCGTCGTGCGTCACGGTGATTCCGGCGCGGCGCACTTCATCGCCGAGCATGTCTGCCCGCAAGTGGCGATCATCAACGGCGGCGACGGCCGTCATGCCCACCCGACCCAGGGCATGCTCGACATGCTCACTATTCGTCGGCACAAGGGCGGCTTCGAAAACCTTTCGGTGGCCATCGTCGGCGACATCCTGCATTCGCGGGTAGCGCGCTCGAACATGCTGGCCCTGAAAACCCTTGGCTGCCCGGACATCCGCGTGATTGCGCCGAAAACCCTGCTGCCGATCGGCATCGAGCAATACGGCGTGAAGGTGTACACCGACATGACCGAAGGCCTGAAAGACGTCGACGTGGTGATCATGCTGCGCCTGCAGCGTGAACGTATGACCGGCGGCCTGCTGCCGAGCGAAGGCGAGTTCTACCGCCTGTTCGGCCTGACCACCGCGCGCCTGGCCGGGGCCAAACCGGATTGCATCGTCATGCACCCGGGGCCGATCAACCGCGGGGTGGAAATTGAGTCGGCGGTGGCCGACGGCCCGCACTCGGTGATCCTCAACCAGGTGACCTACGGCATCGCGATTCGTATGGCTGTGCTGTCCATGGCCATGAGCGGGCAAACAGCCCAGCGCCAATTCGAGCAGGAGAACGCCCAGTGAAGCTCAGCATTCTCGGCGCACGCGTTATCGATCCGGCCAGCGGCCTGGATCAAGTGACTGATATCCACGTTGAAGCCTGCAAGATCGTCGCCCTCGGCGCCGCTCCGGCAGGTTTCGTTGCAGTAGACACCATCGACGCCAAAGGCCTGGTTGCCGCCCCCGGCCTGGTTGACCTGAACGTCGCCCTGCGCGAGCCGGGTTACAGCCGCAAAGGCTCGATCGCCAGCGAAACCCGCGCCGCGGCGGCCGGTGGCGTGACCAGCCTGTGCTGCCCACCGAAAACCAAACCGGTGCTGGACACCTCGGCCGTGGCCGAACTGATCCTCGACCGCGCCCGCGAAGCCGGCAACACCAAAGTCTTCCCGATCGGCGCCCTGAGCAAAGGCCTGGATGGCGAACAGCTGGCCGAACTGGTCGCCTTGCGCGATGCCGGCTGCGTGGCCTTCGGTAACGGTCTGGAGAGCTTCCGCAACACCCGCACCCTGTGTCGGGCGCTGGAATACGCAGCGACGTTCGATCTGACGGTGATTTTCAACTCGCAAGACCATGATCTGGCCGAAGGTGGCTTGGCTCACGAAGGTCCGACGGCGAGTTTCCTCGGTTTGCCGGGCATTCCGGAAACCGCTGAAACCGTGGCCCTGGCCCGGGACCTGCTGCTGGTCGAGCAAAGCGGCGTGCGTGCGCACTTCAGCCAGCTCACCAGCGCCCGCGGTGTGGCGCTGATCGCCCAAGCCCAGGCCCGTGGCCTGAAGGTCACGGCGGACGTGGCGTTGTATCAACTGATCCTCACCGACGAAGCGCTGGTCGACTTCAGCAGCCTCTATCACGTCCAACCGCCGCTGCGCACTCGTGCGGACCGCGACGGCCTGCGGGCAGCGGTGAAGTCGGGGGTGGTGTCAGCCATCTCCAGCCATCACCAGCCCCATGAACGCGATGCCAAACTGGCGCCGTTCGGTGCCACCGAACCGGGCATCAGCAGTGTTGAACTGCTGCTGCCGCTGGCGATGACCTTGGTGGAAGACGGTTTGCTCGACTTGCCGACGCTGCTCGCACGCTTGAGCGCCGGTCCTGCCGAAGCGTTGCGTTTACCAGCGGGCAAATTGGCGGTGGGAGGGCCGGCAGATATCGTGCTGTTCGACCCTGCAGCCTCGACCGTGGCCGGTGAGAACTGGTTGTCGAAGGGCGAAAACTGTCCGTTCGTTGGCCATAGCTTGCCGGGTGTGGTGCGTTACACCCTGGTGGATGGACGGATCAGTCACCAGGCTTAACACCGCGCTGCCTGCATTCGCGAGCAAGCCCGCTCCCACACTTGACCTTCAGCGAACACAGAATTTGTGTACGACCGAAAACACATGTGGGAGCGGGCTTGCTCGCGAAGGCTTACTGGAAGGCGCCTCTATTCTGGGCATTGCGAATCGACACCTGGTCATTCAACGTCCAGAAGTCATACAACACCCCCAGAAAGAACAACCCGCCTGTCACCAGATACAGCAACCCGCTGATCCATTTCCCCTGATACATCCGGTGCACACCGAATACCCCCAGAAACGTCAGTAGAATCCATGCAACGTTGTATTCGATGGGGCCAGCGGTAAAGCGCAGGTCCGCTTCACGGTCCATGGAGGGGATCAGAAACACGTCGATCAGCCAGCCGATACCCAGCAAACCGAAGGTAAAAAACCAGATCGTCCCGGTCACCGGCTTGCCGTAATAGAAGCGGTGAGCCCCGGTAAAACCGAAAATCCACAACAGGTAACCAATCACTTTGCTGTGTGTGTCTTGCTCTGAAACGGGGTGTTGATAGGTGTTCATGGATGACCTCGACTCACACGATAGAGAAATATTCTTGAATTCTTTGTGACTTTTTTACAGGCGGCCGACATACGGCAAATGCTAACTTCATTCCTGCCAAAGCCTTGTAATACCTGACTTTTGTCAGACAACCCACGTCAACTTTGCCGATTTTTAGTTCCGCGGCCCGCCGTTTGAATCGACCAACGGCCTCGGAAGGGCCAAAAAAGCTGTTATAAAGTTGCGCGTTCACCCATATGAGCCTTGCCTAATGCGTCCATTTTTCAAGACATGGCTAACCATTTGCCTATTATTGCCCCTGGCCGCCCACGCCACCAATCGTGAGCAACGTCTTCCTAGCGTTAATGGTTACACCCCAAAATCCCACGTTTCTGCTCCTTCGAGCAAAAACAAACAAACAGTAAAACGCTCCAGCCAACTGAGCAGCGTAAACAGCAAGCTGGTCCCGCCGATGGCCAGCAAGGAAAGCAGCAACGTGTTGAGCCGCGCGGTAAACGTGCTCGGTACACCTTATCGTTGGGGTGGCAGCAGCCCAAGTAAAGGATTCGATTGCAGCGGTCTGGTGAAATACGCGTTCAACGACGCTACGTTTGACCTGCCTCGTACCTCCAACGCCATGGCCAGCGGTCATGGCGAGAAGGTCGATCGCAATGATCTGAAGCCAGGCGACCTGATTTTCTTCAACATCAAGAGCCGCAGGGTCAATCATGTTGCCATCTACCTGGGCAACGACCGCTTCATCCACGCACCCCGCCGTGGCAAGTCGGTCAGCATCGACACCCTGAAGAAACCGTATTGGGAAAGCCACTACGTGGTTGCCAAGCGGGTTCTGCCGAAAGAACAGAACGCATTGCGGGTTGTTCAGCGCTGATCCGAGCGCTCCGGAGCAGACCCGAAATCTGCTTTGAACATGATGGCCTCTTCGCGAGCAAGTCGAATCGTCGCACCGCCGCTCCCACATTAGAATGCGTTCCAATGTGGGAG
Source organism: Pseudomonas sp. NPDC086112 (assembly GCF_044746425.1). NCBI lineage: Bacteria > Pseudomonadati > Pseudomonadota > Gammaproteobacteria > Pseudomonadales > Pseudomonadaceae > Pseudomonas > Pseudomonas sp. NPDC086112. The sequence goes on from NZ_JBIVCD010000017.1 coordinate 44,329, forward strand.
CGGGCTTGCTCGCGAAGGCGTCTGTGAAAGCGCTACAATTCCCCTTAAAAATTATCCGGCGACCGCGCCTTCTCCCGCGCATGCTCGCGACTGATCACGCCCTTGGTCACCAACTCCTTCAGGCACATATCCAGCGTCTGCATCCCCAGCGACCCTCCGGTCTGAATCGACGAATACATCTGCGCCACCTTGTCTTCGCGGATCAGGTTACGGATCGCCGAAGTGCCAAGCATGATTTCGTGGGCGGCAACTCGCCCGCCGCCGATTTTCTTGATCAATGTCTGCGACACCACCGCCAGCAACGACTCGGAGAGCATCGAGCGCACCATCGATTTCTCGTCGCCCGGAAACACGTCCACCACCCGGTCGATGGTTTTCGCCGCCGACGTGGTGTGCAGCGTGCCGAATACCAGGTGACCGGTCTCGGCGGCAGTCAATGCCAGCCGAATAGTCTCCAGATCACGCATCTCCCCCACCAGAATCACGTCCGGGTCTTCGCGCAGGGCCGAGCGCAGCGCCGTGGCGAAGCTGCGGGTATCGCGATGGACTTCGCGCTGATTGATCAGGCATTTGCGCGATTCATGGACGAACTCGATCGGGTCTTCGATGGTGAGGATGTGGTGATGGCGATGGTTGTTCAGGTAATCGATCATCGCCGCCAATGTGGTGGACTTGCCCGAACCGGTCGGGCCGGTCACCAGCACCAGGCCCCGGGGGGCTTCGGTAATCTTGCGAAACACTTCCCCCATCCCCAGATCGTCCATGCTCAGCACCTTGGACGGAATGGTCCGGAATACCGCGCCCGCACCCCGATTCTGGTTGAAGGCATTGACCCGAAAACGCGCCACGCCGGGCACTTCGAAGGAAAAGTCGGTTTCAAGATGCTTCTCGAAGTCCACCCGCTGGAGGTCGTTCATGATGTCGTAGATCAGCTCATGCACTTCCTTGTGATCCAGAGCCGGCAGGTTGATGCGTCGCACATCGCCGTCGACACGGATCATCGGTGGCAGGCCGGCGGACAGGTGCAGGTCAGACGCGCCTTGTTTGGCGCTGAAAGCCAGCAGCTCAGTGATATCCATAGCGCTCCTCAATTCCAGTAGAATGCCGCGAACCTTCAGACCGCTGGCGCCTCTTGATGTCCACGATAGCAGACAACATTCTTCAGGTTAGTTCACGCATCCAGGCAGCAGCCAAAGCCGCCAACCGCGATGAGAACAGCATCCAGCTGCTGGCCGTGAGCAAGACCAAGCCCGCCGAAGCCCTGCGGGAAGCGTATGCCGCCGGCCTGCGCGATTTTGGCGAAAACTACTTGCAGGAAGCGCTGAGCAAACAGCTCGAATTGGCCGACCTGCCCTTGATCTGGCACTTCATCGGCCCCATTCAATCGAACAAGACTCGCGCTATCGCCGAGCATTTCGACTGGGTGCATTCCGTGGATCGCTTGAAAATCGCACAACGGCTGTCCGAACAACGTCCCGCCGATTTGCCTCCCTTGAACATCTGCATCCAGGTCAACGTCAGTGGTGAAGCCAGCAAGTCCGGCTGCACCCCGGCCGACCTGCCCGCCCTGGCCAATGCCATCAGCGCGCTGCCGCGCTTGAAATTGCGCGGTTTGATGGCGATTCCCGAGCCGACTGAAGATCGCGCCGCCCAGGACGCGGCTTTTGCTGCCGTACAGAGCCTGCAAGCCAGCCTGAACCTGCCACTCGACACACTTTCCATGGGCATGAGCCACGACCTCGAGTCGGCCATTGCCATGGGCGCCACTTGGGTCCGTATCGGAACGGCCCTGTTTGGTGCCCGCGACTACGGCCAGTCTTGAAACAATGGCTGACACCTCTCTTTATAAGGACCTGACATGAGCAAGACTCGTATTGCCTTTATCGGAGCCGGCAACATGGCCGCCAGCCTGATCGGCGGCCTGCGCGCCAAAGGTCTGGACGCCGCGCAGATCCGCGCCAGTGATCCGGGTGAACAAACCCGTGCCCGCGTGAGTGCCGAACACGGCATCGAAGTGTTCGCCGACAACGCCGAAGCCATTCAGGGCGTGGACGTGATCGTGCTGGCGGTCAAACCCCAGGCGATGAAAGCCGTGTGCGAAGCCATTCGCCCAAGCCTTGCGCCGAATCAACTGGTGGTCTCTATTGCGGCCGGCATCACCTGCGCCAGCATGAACAACTGGCTTGGCGCCCAGCCCATCGTGCGCTGCATGCCCAACACCCCGGCGCTGCTGCGTCAGGGCGTAAGCGGTTTGTTCGCCACCAGCGAAGTGAGCGCCGAGCAACGCCAGCAAGCTGAAGAATTGCTGTCGGCGGTTGGCATTGCCCTGTGGCTGAACGAAGAACAGCAACTGGACGCGGTTACCGCCGTTTCCGGCTCGGGTCCTGCATATTTCTTCCTGCTGATCGAAGCCATGACCGCCGCGGGCGTGAAGCTCGGCCTGCCAGCGGACATCGCCGCACAACTGACCGTGCAAACTGCTTTGGGTGCTGCACACATGGCAGTCGCAAGCGATGTCGACGCGGCTGAACTGCGTCGTCGCGTGACGTCACCTGCGGGCACCACCGAAGCGGCGATCAAGTCGTTCCAGGCCGGTGGTTTCGAAGCCCTGGTGGAAAAAGCACTCGGCGCCGCTGCGCACCGCTCGGCCGAGATGGCCGAACAACTGGGTCGCTAATCAGCTCTTACAAAGGAATCAATGATGCTCGGACTCAATGACGCTGCCATTTTCATCATCAAAACCTTGGGCAGCCTGTACCTGCTGATCGTGCTGATGCGCTTCATCCTGCAATTGGTTCGGGCGAATTTTTACAACCCGCTCTGCCAGTTCATCGTGAAAGCCACTCAACCGCTGCTCAAGCCCCTGCGCCGGGTCATCCCGAGCATGTTCGGGCTGGACATGTCGTCACTGGTACTGGCGCTGATCATTCAGATGCTGCTGATTGCGGTGATCCTGCTGCTCAAAGGCTTCATGGTCGACTGGCTGTTCCTGGTGCCGTGGGCGCTGATCGCGCTCTTCTCGCTGTTTTTGAATATTATTTTCTGGGCGATGATTATCAGCGTGATTCTGTCCTGGGTCGCCCCGGGGAGCCACAACCCGGGTGCAGAGCTGGTTGCTCAGATCACTGAACCGGTACTCGCCCCGTTCCGTCGGATCATTCCGAACCTGGGCGGCCTCGATATCTCGCCGATCTTCGCGTTCATCGTGATCCAGTTACTGCAAAGCTGGCTGATCCCGCGCCTTGCGAACTTCGCCCTCATGCCGATGGGGCTGCTCGGCCTGATCTGATGAGCTATTTTCGCTGGGACGGTGATGACCTGATTCTGGAATGTCACCTGCAACCGGCGGCCCGCAGCGATGATTTCTGCGGGCTGCATGGTGATCGCCTGAAGATCCGCCTGACCGCACCGCCAGTTGAAGGCAAGGCCAATGCGTACCTGATGGCGTTTCTGGCCAAGGCGTTCGGGGTTTCGAAGAGTCAGGTGAGTTTGATCAGCGGAGAGCTGAACCGGCAGAAACGGGTGCGGATTTGTTCGCCGAAGAAGCTGCCGGATTTGCCGGATCTGGTGCGACAGACCTGATCCACCGAGGCGCTGCATTCGCGAGCAAGCCCGCTCCCACAATGGAATGCGTTCCCCTGTGGGAGCGGGCTTGCTCGCGAATGGCGCACCTCGGTCCAACTGAATGAAATCAGGCCCGGCCTTTGCTTGCCGCTAGCCACAGCGGTCTTTAGACTTACGCCTCATTTCAATGAGAGCAGGGTCGATGCCAGCTGCCTTCCCCCCCGATTCTGTTGGTCTGGTGACGCCGCAAGTGGCGCACTTCAGTGAACCCCTGGCCTTGGCCTGCGGACGTTCGTTGCCCGCTTATGACCTGATCTACGAAACCTACGGCACGCTGAACGCTACGGCGAGCAACGCCGTGCTGATCTGCCACGCCTTGTCCGGTCACCATCACGCTGCCGGCTTCCACAGCCCCGACGACCGCAAACCCGGTTGGTGGGACAGCTGCATCGGCCCCGGCAAGCCGATCGACACCAACAAGTTCTTCGTGGTCAGCCTGAATAATCTCGGCGGGTGCAATGGTTCCACCGGCCCCAGCAGTGTCAATCCGGAAACCGGCAAGCCATTCGGCGCCGACTTCCCGGTCCTGACTGTGGAAGACTGGGTCCACAGCCAGGCGCGTCTGGCTGATTTGCTCGGCATCCATCAATGGGCGGCGGTGATTGGCGGCAGCCTCGGCGGCATGCAGGCCTTGCAGTGGACCATCACCTACCCGGACCGCGTGCGGCACTGCCTGGCGATCGCCTCGGCACCAAAACTGTCGGCGCAGAACATTGCGTTCAACGAAGTCGCACGTCAGGCGATCCTCACCGACCCGGAGTTCCACGGCGGCTCGTTCCAGGAAGCGGGCGTGATTCCCAAGCGCGGGCTGATGCTGGCGCGGATGGTCGGGCACATCACGTACCTGTCCGACGACTCCATGGGCGAGAAATTCGGTCGCGGCCTGAAGAGCGAAAAGCTCAACTACGACTTCCACAGCGTCGAGTTCCAGGTCGAAAGCTACCTGCGCTATCAGGGCGAAGAGTTTTCCGGACGTTTCGACGCCAACACCTACCTGCTGATGACCAAGGCACTGGACTACTTCGACCCGGCGGCGAACTTCGACAATGACCTGGCGAAAACCTTCGCCAATGCCCAGGCCAGGTTCTGCGTGATGTCTTTCACCACCGATTGGCGCTTCTCCCCTGCCCGCTCGCGGGAACTGGTGGACGCGCTGATGGCGGCCAGGAAAGACGTCTGCTACCTGGAGATCGACGCTCCGCAAGGCCACGATGCCTTCCTGATCCCGATCCCGCGTTATTTGCAGGCCTTCAGCAATTACATGAACCGTATAGCGCTTTGAGGAAGACATGAGAGCCGATCTGGAAATCATCCAGGAATGGATCCCCGCCGGCAGCCGCGTGCTCGACCTCGGTTGCGGTGATGGCGAGTTGCTGACCTGGCTGCGTGACCACAAACAGGTCACCGGCTATGGCCTGGAAAACGACCCGGACAACATTGCCGAGTGCGTGGCCAAGGGCATCAATGTCATCGAGCAAGATCTGGACAAGGGCTTGGGCAACTTCGCCAGCAACAGCTTCGACATCGTGGTCATGACTCAGGCCCTGCAAGCTGTGCACTACCCGGACAGGATCCTCGACGAAATGCTGCGGGTCGGTCGCCAGTGCATTATCACCTTCCCCAACTTCGGTCACTGGCGCTGCCGCTGGTACCTGGCGAGCAAGGGCCGGATGCCGGTTTCGGAGTTTCTGCCATACACCTGGTACAACACGCCGAACATCCACTTCTGCACTTTCGAAGACTTTGAAGCGCTGTGTCGCGAACGTGAAGCCAAGGTCATTGATCGGCTTGCCGTGGATCAACAGCATCGGCATGGGTGGGCCAGTAAGCTATGGCCTAATCTGTTAGGTGAGATCGGTATCTACCGCGTCAGCAGCCCCGGTCTGCCGGACCACAAGGTCGCGGTCTGAATCACGACACTTCGAGGAGAACGATCATGGGTCGTCTAGCACTGTTTTTACTTACTGCCTGCCTGAGCGTCACCGCCATGGCCGCCGACGTTATCAAGGGCGAGCGCAAGGAAACCTTTGGCGACGTGACGGTGCATTACAACACCTTCAATTCCACCTTCCTGACGCCGGAGATCGCCAAAGCGGCGGAGCTGACTCGCAGCAAGAATCAGGGCGTAATCAACGTCTCGGTACTCAAGGAAGGTAAACCACAGACGGCTCAGGTCAGCGGCACGGTCAAAGACCTGACCAGCCAAAGCATCCCGCTGAAGTTCAAACAGATCACCGAAACAGGTGCGGTGTACTACATCGCCCAGTTCCCGGTGGATCAGCAGGAAATCCGCACCTTTGACATCAAAGTGCAGACCGGCGACAAAACCAACACCATCAGTTTCCAACAAGAGCTTTTCCCTGGCCAATGATGAATTTCACCCAACTCGTACTGGCCAGCCACAATGCCGGCAAACTCAAGGAACTCCAGGCCATGCTCGGCGAATCGGTGCACTTGCGCTCGATCGGCGAGTTCAGCAGCGTCGAGCCTGAAGAAACCGGCCTGTCGTTCGTCGAGAACGCCATTCTCAAGGCACGCAATGCCTCGCGCATTTCCGGGCTGCCTGCATTGGCCGACGATTCGGGGCTGGCAGTGGATTTCCTCGGTGGTGCACCGGGCATTTATTCGGCCCGTTACGCCGACGGTAAAGGCGATGCGGCGAACAACGCCAAACTGCTCGACGTCTTGAAAGATGTGCCCGAAGCCGAGCGCAGTGCGCAATTCGTCTGCGTGCTGGCATTGGTGCGTCATGCCGACGATCCGTTGCCGATTCTCTGCGAAGGCCTGTGGCATGGGCGCATCCTGACCCAGGCCAGCGGCGAACACGGTTTTGGCTACGACCCGCTGTTCTGGGTGCCGGAGCGCGAGTGCTCCAGCGCCGAGCTTAAGCCCAGCGACAAGAACCAGATCAGTCACCGCGCCCGTGCAATGGATCTGCTGCGCCAGCGTCTGGGCCTGAAATGACCCATGACTCGTCCGCGTCGCCGCTGATCTTCGGCGGTGCCGCCCAATCGCCTCGAGCGGCCCTGCCCGTGCTGCCGCCCCTGGCGTTGTACATCCACATCCCGTGGTGTGTACGCAAATGCCCTTATTGCGACTTCAACTCCCACACCGCCAGCCCCGTGCTGCCGGAAGAAGAATATGTCGACGCCCTGCTGGCCGACCTCGATCAAGACCTGCATGCAGTCTATGGCCGTGAGCTGAGTTCGATCTTCTTCGGTGGCGGCACGCCGAGCCTGTTCAGTGCCAAGGCGCTGGGTCGCCTGCTCAAGGGTGTCGAGCAACGAATTCCGTTTGCCAGCGACATTGAAATCACCCTGGAAGCCAACCCCGGAACCTTCGAGCAGGAAAAGTTCGTCGCTTACCGGGCGCTGGGCATCAATCGCCTGTCGATCGGCATCCAGAGCTTTCAGGAAGAGAAACTCAAGGCCCTGGGGCGAATTCACAACGGCGATGAAGCCGTGCGTGCCGCCGGCATGGCCCGTCAGGCCGGTTTCGATAACTTCAACCTGGACCTGATGCATGGTTTGCCCGATCAGTCGCTGGACGATGCCCTGAACGACCTGCGCCAGGCCATTGCCCTGAAGCCGACGCACCTGTCCTGGTATCAGCTGACGCTGGAACCGAACACGGTGTTCTGGAACCAGCCGCCGACGCTGCCGGAAGACGACACCCTGTGGGACATTCAAGAGGCTGGTCAGGCGCTGTTGGCCGAGCACGGTTACGCGCAATACGAAGTCTCGGCCTATGCCCTGCCCGGTCGTGCGGCGCGGCATAACCTCAATTACTGGAGTTTCGGCGACTTCATCGGCATCGGCGCCGGCGCCCATGGCAAGCTCAGCCATCCGGACGGACGCATCGTCCGTACCTGGAAGACCCGCCTGCCGAAGGACTACCTCAATCCGGCCAAAAGCTTCAAGGCTGGCGAGAAAGCGCTGCCCGACGAAGAACTACCGTTCGAGTTCCTGATGAACGCCTTGCGCCTGACCGAGGGCGTCGAAGCGCGGTTGTATCCGGAGCGCACCGGGCTGTCCCTGGAAAGCCTAGCCGAAGCTCGCCGCGAGGCCGAACAAAGTGGCTTGTTGCAGGTCGAACCGTCACGTCTGGCGGCCACGCTGCGCGGACAACTCTTTCTCAATGACTTGCTGCAAAAATTTCTGACATAAGGAAATCGAATGGATCTGGTACTCGACCTGCTCGCCACCGTGTCCCGCTGGAGCCGTAGCAACCTGTCGGAAATCTCTCTGGCGCTGGTGGGCTGCCTGCTGGTGCTGTTTGGCGCCGACATCAAAGGTTGGGTCGACCAACGCCTGGGCAGCATCGCCGGCGCTTTGCGCGTCCCGCTGATGGCCCTGCTGTGCATGGTCGGCAGCGGCGTGGCGTTGATCTATGCAACGCCATGGATCATCAAAGGCCTGAGCCAGTTCAACAACTACAGCCTGGCACCGGTGTTGTTGGTGGTGCTGGTGTTGATTGGCGTCGTAGCCGATCGCCGCTGACCTCCAGGCACAACACAAAACAAATGTGGGAGCGGGCTTGCTCGCGAAGGCGTCGTGTCAGTCAACATTAACGTTGAATGATGAACCGTCTTCGCGAGCAAGCCCGCTCCCACATTTGGTATTGCGTAGGGCTTAGGACTGTTTTTCGAACTTCAGATCCCACACGCCATGCCCAAGGCGTTCACCGCGGCGTTCGAACTTGGTGATCGGGCGTTCGGTCGGGCGCGGGACGCATTTGCCGTCTTCGGCGAGGTTGCGATAGCCCGGCGCGACGTTCATCACTTCCAGCATGTACTCGGCGTACGGTTCCCAGTCGGTGGCCATGTGCAACACACCACCGACTTTCAACTTGCTGCGCACCAGTTCGGCGAACGACGCCTGAACGATACGACGCTTGTGGTGACGGCTCTTGTGCCACGGATCCGGGAAAAACAGCATCAGGCGATCGAGACTGTTGTCGGCGATGCAACGGTTGAGCACTTCGATCGCATCGCAATCGTAGACCCGCAGGTTAGTCAGCCCCTGAGTCAGCACGCCATTGAGCAGCGCGCCGACACCCGGACGGTGAACCTCAACACCAATGAAATCCTGCTCCGGCGAGGCCGCGGCCATTTCCAGCAGCGAGTGGCCCATGCCGAAACCGATTTCCAGCGAGCGCGGTGCCGAGCGACCGAACACCTGGTCGAAGTCCACCGGCGCATCGGCCAACGGCAGTACGAACAGTGGCGTGCCCTGGTCCAGACCACGTTGCTGGCCTTCGGTCATGCGCCCGGCACGCATCACGAAACTCTTGATGCGGCGGTGTTGGCGCTCTTCGCCTTCTTCCGTCTGGATAGGCGTGTCGTTTGATTCAGTCATCAATGGCTCTTACTTGATCAGACCATCCAGCGGCGAGGAGGCGCTGGCATAGAGTTTTTTCGGCATGCGGCCGGCGAGGTAGGCCAAGCGACCTGCAACGATGGCGTGTTTCATGGCTTCAGCCATCATGATCGGCTGCTGGGCATGGGCGATGGCCGAGTTCATCAGCACCGCTTCGCAACCCAGTTCCATGGCGATGGTGGCGTCGGAAGCCGTACCGACACCGGCATCCACCAGCACCGGAATTTTCGCTTCTTCGAGGATGATCTGCAGGTTGTACGGGTTGCAGATCCCCAGGCCTGTGCCAATCAGACCGGCCAGCGGCATTACCGCGATGCAGCCGATTTCCGCCAGTTGACGGGCAATGATCGGGTCATCGCTGGTGTACACCATCACGTCGAAGCCTTCCTTGACCAGCACTTCGGCGGCCTTGAGGGTTTCGATCACGTTAGGGAACAGGGTTTTCTGATCCGCCAGCACTTCCAGCTTCACCAGGTTGTGGCCGCCGAGCAGCTCACGGGCCAGACGGCAGGTGCGCACAGCCTCGGTAGCGTCGAAGCAACCGGCGGTGTTAGGCAGGAAGGTGTAGCGATCCGGCGACAGGACTTCGAGCAGGTTCGGTTCGCCCGGGTTCTGGCCGAGGTTGGTGCGGCGCACGGCGAAGGTGACGATCTCGGCACCCGAGGCTTCGATGGCCAGGCGGGTTTCTTCCATGTCGCGGTACTTGCCGGTGCCTACCAGCAAACGCGACTGGTAAGTACGACCGGCCAGGACGAAGGGCTTGTCGCTACGAACGATGCTCATGGGAAATCCTCTGTAGGGGTGAGGTTCTTGCAGAATTCTGTGCCCATCAGGGCCGGGCGACTAGCCGCCGCCGATGGCGTGGACCACCTCGACGGAATCGCCGTCGTTCAGCGTGGTTTCTGCGTGCTGGCTGCGCGGGACGATATCCAGATTGAGCTCGACCGCCACCCGGCGTCCGGTCAGTTCCAGACGGGTCAGCAGGGCCGCAACGGTTTCACCGTCGGGCAGTTCAAGGGATTCGCCGTTCAATTGAATGCGCATACCGAATGCCGCCATCATTTTTAGGGGCTGGCATTCTAGCCCGATCAGGCAAGTCGACCCAAGCCATTCGTCTTGAAACCCGATCCCGTAGGAGCGAGGCTTGCCCGCGAAGGCATGGTATCAGTCAACGAAGAAGGTGACTGATACGACGCCTTCGCGGGCAAGCCTCGCTCCTACAGCCGCCAGGCGGCAAGCCCCAGGCAAACCCAGCCGACCAGGAACGCCAGGCCACCGAAGGGCGTCACGATCCCGAGCTTGCTGATGCCGGTGATCGTCAGCAGGTACAGGCTGCCGGAAAACAACAGAATGCCGATAGCAAAGGATGCGCCGGCCCAAGTAATCAGTCGACCGGGAATTTGCGTGGCGAGCAGCGCTACCCCCAGCAGCGCCAGGGTATGCACCAGTTGATAGGTGACGCCCGTATGGAAAATCGCCAGGTACTCGGCGCTCAGGCGGCTTTTCAGGCCATGGGCGGCGAATGCGCCCAAGGCAACACCGGTGAAGCCGAAAAAAGCAGCCAGCATCAGGAAGCCACGCAACATGAAGAACTCCAGTCAGACTCGATCAACAGGGTCTGTATAATGGCCGGCTCAACGGGTTCGGCCAAGCCATCTCTATGCTGCAGTTAATTCTCCGTCGTTTCACAAAGGCCCTGCTCTGGTTCGCGGCTGGCAGCGTATTGCTGGTGTTGCTGTTTCGGGTGGTGCCGCCACCGGGAACGGCGTTGATGGTCGAGCGCAAGATCGAATCCTGGTTCGACGGCGAACCCATCGATCTGCAACGCACCTGGAAACCCTGGGATGAAATCTCCGACGACCTGAAAGTCGCAGTGATTGCCGGTGAAGATCAGAAGTTCCCCGAGCATTGGGGCTTCGATTTCGGCGCAATTCAGGCAGCGTTTGCGCATAACGAGCGCGGCGGCTCGATTCGTGGTGCCAGCACTCTGAGCCAGCAAGTGTCGAAGAACCTGTTTCTGTGGTCTGGCCGCAGCTGGCTGCGCAAAGGCCTGGAGGCCTGGTTTACCGGGCTGATCGAGGTGCTCTGGCCCAAACAGCGGATTCTTGAGGTGTACCTCAACAGCGTCGAGTGGGATGAAGGCGTGTTTGGCGCCGAAGCGGCGGCTCGGCATCACTTTGGTGTAGGCGCTCGCTCGATATCCCGACAGCAGGCGAGCTTACTGGCTGCGGTGCTGCCGAACCCGCGGGTGTGGAGCGCCAGTCATCCAACCTCTTATGTTGCAAGACGGGCCGGGTGGATTCGCCAGCAGATGAGTCAGTTGGGCGGGGATAGCTATCTGCTCGGGCTCAACGATTCGCGCCGGGCACCTTGGGCTCAGTAACTCGACGCAGAACCTGAACCCGACCCCCTGTAGGAGCGAGGCTTGCCCGCGAAGGCGGTGTGTCAGACACATCATTGCTGAATGACACACCGCCTTCGCGGGCAAGCCTCACTCCTACAAGGATTCGGTGCAAGCGGGGCACCAACAAAAACGCCCCGATCAATGATCGGGGCGTTTTTTATTGCCGGCGCTGCGGTTAGGCGGCGATCGACAACTTGAGCTTGTTCATCGCGCTCTTCTCGAGCTGACGAATACGCTCGGCCGACACGTTGTACTTCTGCGCCAGGTCGTGCAGCGTGGCTTTTTCTTCTGCCAGCCAGCGCTGGTAGAGGATGTCGCGGCTGCGGTCGTCCAGCACTTCAAGCGCTTCGTGCAGGTTGTGGTTTGAGTTGTCGCTCCAGTCGGCGTCTTCCAGTTGACGGGCCGGATCGTACCGGTGGTCTTCCAGGTAGTTGGCCGGCGACTGGAATGCACTGTCGTCGTCCGCTTCAGCGGCCGGGTCGAAAGCCATGTCATGGCCGGTCAGGCGACTTTCCATCTCGCGCACTTCCCGCGGCTCTACGCCGAGGCTTTCCGCCACGCGATGGACTTCCTCGTTGTTCAGCCAGGCCAGACGTTTCTTCTGGCTGCGCAGGTTGAAGAACAGCTTGCGCTGGGCCTTGGTGGTCGCGACTTTCACGATCCGCCAGTTGCGCAGGATGAACTCGTGGATTTCTGCCTTGATCCAGTGCACCGCAAAGGACACCAGGCGTACACCCATTTCCGGGTTGAAACGCTTGACCGCTTTCATCAGGCCGACGTTGCCTTCCTGGATCAGGTCAGCCTGGGCCAGGCCGTAGCCGGAATAGCTACGGGCAATGTGTACGACAAAACGCAGGTGGGCGAGCACCATCTGCCGAGCCGCCCCCAAATCCTGCTCATAATAGAGACTCTCGGCCAGTTCACGCTCCTGCTCCGGCGTCAGCAATGGAATGCTGTTCACCGTGTGCACATAGGCCTCCAGGTTCGCACCCGGGACCAGAGCATATGCAGGCTGCAAAGAATTGGTCATACGAAAAAACCTCCGACTTACATAACTCGTGCAGTTCAGCACTGCGAAAATTGACCGGAAACCAAAAGACAAGTTCCCATAAACGCTGAAAGGTCAATACGAGCAAAATGATATTACTTTGGCGCAAGCTCCCGCAGGTGGCGTGCGACTGCAATCCATGCACCGATATACCCCAACAGCACCGCGCCAAGCAAGAGCGATAGACCGTCGGCAACTGGCACTCCGGCCAGCGCAAAATCACTGCCGTACAAACCGGCCAGTCCAACCACCGCGTCGTTCAGCCAGTTCAGGCCAAACGCCAATACACCCCAGGAAAGAATCCCCGCACCAAAGCCATAAAGCGCGCCCATATACAGAAAGGGCCTGCGCACATAGCTGTCAGTGCCGCCGACGAGTTTAATCACTTCTATCTCTGTGCGGCGGTTTTCAATATGAAGACGAATGGTATTGCCTATCACCAAAAGTAATGCAGAAACCAAAAGCACGGTCAGACCGAAGACAAATCGGTCGCCCAGCTTGAGGATGGCTGCCAGACGCTCGACCCAGACTAGATCAAGTTGCGCCTGTTGTACCTTCGGCAATTCGGAAAGTTTTTGTCTCAATGCTTCAAGCGCGGGCTTGTCGACCTCGTTCGGGGTCACCAGGACCACGCCCGGTAGCGGGTTTTCCGGGAGTTCCTTGAGCGCTTCGCCCAGTCCGGACTGCTGCTGGAACTCTTCCAGTGCCTGATCACGACCCACGTATTCGGCGTCGGCCACGCCCGGCATGCCCTTGATCTGCTCACGCAATGACTCGCCCTGTTCAGGGCTGGCATCGAGTTGCAGGTACAGGGAAATCTGCGCCGCACGCTGCCAGGATCCGCCGAGACGCTCGACGTTACTTAGCAAAAGTGACAGGCCCATCGGCAAACTCAGGGCAACTGCCATCACCATGCAGGTGAAAAAGCTGCCGATCGGGTGTTTGCCCAAGCGGCGCAAGCTGTCCAGCAGACTGGCGCGATGGCTTTCGATCCAGGCGCGGAACAGCGTAGGGAAATCCGGGCCATCGTCATCGTCGCGCTTTTTCTTCTGCTGCTGCGGTTGCGGATCGGCGGCTTTCGGGGCCACGCGCTCGGAAACCTTGGGGCTACGTGTTGCACTCATACGCCAGCCTCCCCGTCGCCGATCAATCGGCCACGCTGCAGGGTGAGCATGCGATGACGCATGCGGGCAATCAGAGCCAGGTCGTGACTGGCGATCAGCACGCTGGTGCCCAAACGGTTGATGTCTTCGAACACGCCCATGATTTCTGCCGCCAGACGCGGGTCGAGGTTACCGGTCGGTTCGTCCGCCAGCAGCAAGGCCGGACGGTGAACGATGGCGCGAGCGATGCCGACCCGCTGTTGCTGGCCGGTGGACAGGTCGCCGGGGTAGAGATCGGTTTTGTCCGAGAGCGCCACGCGCTCCAGGGCCGAGTCCACGCGCTTGACGACTTCGGCCTTGGACAGGCCAAGGATCTGCAGCGGCAACGCGACGTTGTTGAACACCGTGCGATCGAACAGTAGCTGGTGATTCTGGAACACAACGCCGATTTGCCGGCGCAGGAACGGAATCTGCGCATTGCTGATGGTGCTCAGGTCTTGCCCTGCCAGCAGCAATTTGCCGGTGGTCGGACGCTCCATGGCCAGCAGCAGGCGCAACAAGGTGCTTTTACCGGCGCCGGAATGGCCGGTGACAAACAAGAATTCACCCCGACGGACTCGAAAACTCAGCTCATGCAAGCCGACGTGACCATTCGGGTAGCGTTTACCGACCTGTTCGAAACGAATCATGAACGCTCCCGCTCGGCAAACAATGCCTGGACAAAGGGTTCTGCTTCAAAAGTACGCAAATCATCGATGCCTTCGCCGACGCCGATATAGCGAATCGGCAAGCCAAACTGCTTGGCCAGGGCGAAAATCACCCCACCCTTGGCAGTGCCGTCGAGTTTGGTCAGCGCCAGGCCAGTCAGTTCGACGGTCTGGTTGAATTGCTTGGCCTGGTTGATGGCGTTCTGGCCGGTACCGGCGTCGAGCACCAGCAGCACCTCATGGGGCGCGTCGGCATCAAGCTTGCCGATCACCCGGCGAACTTTTTTCAGTTCTTCCATCAGGTTGTCTTTGGTGTGCAAGCGACCAGCGGTGTCGGCGATCAGCACGTCAATGCCACGGGCCTTGGCGGCCTGCACGGCATCGAAGATGACCGAAGCCGAGTCGGCGCCGGTGTGCTGGGCGATCACCGGGATCTTGTTGCGCTCGCCCCAGACCTGCAATTGCTCCACCGCGGCGGCGCGAAAGGTGTCACCGGCGGCGAGCATGACTTTCTTGCCTTCCAGTTGCAGCTTCTTCGCCAGTTTGCCGATGGTGGTGGTCTTGCCGGCGCCGTTGACGCCCACCACCAGAATCACGAACGGCTTGTTCTGCGAGTTGATTTTCAGTGGCTGCTCGACGGGCTTGAGCATCGCTGCCAGTTCCGCCTGCAAGGATTTGTACAACGCGTCGGCATCAGCCAGTTCTTTGCGGGCGACTTTCTGAGTCAGGCGCTGAATGATCACCGAGGTCGCTTCGACGCCGACATCGGCGGTCAGCAGACGGGTCTCGATGTCTTCGAGCAACTCGTCATCGATGATTTTCTTGCCGAGGAACAGACTGGCCATGCCCTCGCCAATGCTGGCGCTGGTCTTGGACAAGCCTTGTTTGAGACGGGCGAAGAAGCCGGCCTTGGTCTCTTCGGTTCGCACCGGCTCGACCGGAGTTTCGACGGGTGCAGGCGTGGTGGCGACAGGAGCGATAACCGGTGCAGGTGCAGGTGCAGGTGCAGGTGCAGGCTCTGGCGCTTGAACAATCGGAGCAACCGGAGCGGGAGCAACAAATACCGGCGCTACAGGCTCTGGAGCAACCGGTGCAGGCTCGGCCACGAACACAGGTTCAACCATTGGCGCGCGAACCGGCTCAGGCGCAAACGCAGTCGGGGCCGGAATCGGCGGAGTGATGTGAGCTGCTTGTTCATCTTCGACCAACGCCACCGGCTCTTCCGCCACCGGCAACGTCAGCCACGGCTCGGCGGCAGGCGTCAGCGGCAACGGGGCCACGACTACGGTTTCAGCAACAGGAACAGGCTCGGCCGCGGATTGCAGCACCGGCTCAGCGATTGGCAGGGCAATCGGCGCGGGCGCTTCTTCCACGACCGGCGCAGGTGTTGGCTCAGGAAGTGGTTGTGGCTGTTCGACAACGGGTTCCTGCGGCTTTTTGCGCAGCCATCCGAACAGGCTTTTCTTCTCGCCAGCCGCAGCTGGGGTCTTCTTGTCGTCGTTGGAACCAAACATGGAGGACGGCTATCTCACGGTAGCGACGCGCCAAAGGGCGCCTCGGCAATAAATAATTCGATGCAGAACAGACTGCGATTCATCCAGCTTGTTCACGCGCAACATTTTGTCGAGGTACCAACGGCACCTCAAAGGTTGATTAATACGAAGGACTGGAACGGCATCGTCGGCGAAAACGCAGAGTTTAGCTGACAAACTCAAAGCCCAAGCCGTAAACCCATACAACCTGATCAAACGTAAAGGCCTGATAGGCGTGGCCGCCAGTAAAACGGATCAGTATCCTAGCACCCTCTCGCCCGCCGACGCTAAGACCAAGCGGGCAGCCCAACAGGTTTAAAAACGAATGAATGCTCTAGCCCGCCGCGCTGCAGGCCTGCTGTTCAGTACAGTTTGTCTGCCACTTTCAGCCCTGGCTGCCGATCCACAACCCACCCACGAATTCACCCTCGACAACGGCCTGAAGGTTGTCGTGCGCGAAGACCATCGTGCGCCAGTCGTCGTTTCCCAGGTCTGGTACAAGGTCGGCTCAAGCTATGAGACCCCAGGCCAGACCGGGCTGTCCCATGCGCTGGAACACATGATGTTCAAGGGCAGCGAGAAAGTCGGCCCCGGCGAAGCCTCGCTGATCCTGCGCGACCTCGGTGCCGAAGAGAACGCCTTCACCAGCGATGACTTCACCGCGTATTACCAAGTACTGGCCCGTGACCGCCTGGGCGTGGCCTTCGAGCTGGAAGCCGACCGCATGGCCAATCTGCGCCTGCCGGCCGACGAGTTCACCCGCGAGATCGAGGTGATCAAGGAAGAACGCCGCCTGCGCACTGATGACAAGCCGATGTCCAAGGCCTACGAGCGCTTCATGGCCATGGCCTACCCCGCCAGCGGTTATCACACGCCGACCATCGGCTGGATGGCGGACCTCGACCGAATGAAGGTCGAAGAACTGCGCCACTGGTATCAATCCTGGTATGTGCCGAACAACGCCACCCTGGTGGTAGTCGGTGACGTCACCCCGGACGAAGTCAAAACCCTGGCCCAGCGTTACTTCGGCCCGATCGCCAAGCGTGACGTGCCACCGGCGAAAATCCCGCTGGAGCTGGCCGAGCCCGGCGAACGGAAAATCACCCTGCATGTGCAGACCCAATTGCCGAGCCTGATGCTGGCCTTCAACGTGCCGAGCATCGCCACCGCTGAAGACAAACGCTCGGTGAACGCTCTGCGCCTGATCTCCGCACTGCTCGACGGCGGCTACAGCGGCCGGATCCCGACGCAACTGGAACGCGGCGAAGAGCTGGTGTCCGGCGGTTCGTCGAGCTATGACGCCTACACCCGCGGCGACAGTCTGTTCACTTTGTCGGCTACGCCGAACACCCAGAAAAAGAAAACCATGGCCCAGGCGGAAGCCGGCCTGTGGAAACTGCTCGAACAGCTGAAAACCACCGCGCCCTCCACTGACGAGCTGGAGCGCGTGCGGGCTCAGGTCATTGCCGGTCTGGTCTACGAGCGTGACTCGATTACCAGCCAGGCCACCGCCATTGGCCAACTGGAAACTGTCGGGCTGTCCTGGAAACTGATGGACACCGAACTCGCCGAACTGGAAAGCGTGACCCCGCAAGACATCCAGAAGGCCGCCAACCTGTATTTCACTCGCGCACGTCTCAGCGTCGCCCATGTACTGCCACAGGAGACGACTCATGAGTGAGCGTAAAAAACCGCGCCTGGCCCTGATCGGCCTGATCGTCATTGCACTGCTCGGGTCCGCCGCCTTCTATTTGTCCAAGTCTGACGAAACCAGCGCCAGCGAAGCCCTCGACAAAGCCAAGGCCAGCAAGAAACTGCAATCGTTGGCAGAACTCGACGGCAAGGCCCCAAGCCATCGCTCGCTGAACGTGCAAACCTGGAACACCGCCGAAGGCGCCAAGGTATTGTTCGTCGAAGCCCGTGAGCTGCCGATGTTCGACATGCGCCTGATCTTCGCCGCTGGCAGCAGCCAGGACGGCGATGCTCCCGGCCTGGCACTGCTGACCAATGCCATGCTCAATGAAGGTGTGGCCGGCAAGGATGTCAGCGCTATCGCCCAGGGCTTCGAAGGCCTGGGGGCCGATTTCGGTAACGGCGCCTATAAAGACATGGCGATTGCCTCGCTGCGCAGCCTCAGTGCCGCGGATAAACGCGAGCCTGCCTTGAAGCTGTTTGCTGAAGTGGTCGGCAAACCGACCCTCCCCGCCGATTCCTTTGCACGCATCAAGAACCAGATGCTGGCCGGCTTCGAATATCAGAAACAGAACCCCGGCAAACTCGCCAGCCTGGAGCTGATGAACCGCTTGTATGGCGATCACCCGTACGCGCATTCCAGCGATGGCACGGCGAAAAGCATTCCACCGATTACCCTGGCGCAGTTGCGGGCCTTCCATCAGAAAGCCTACGCCGCCGGTAACGTGGTGATCGCGCTGGTGGGCGACCTGTCCCGCGCCGAGGCCGAGGCGGTTGCCGCACAAGTGTCCGCCGATCTGCCCAAAGGGCCGGCCCTGGCGAAAATCGAACAACCGACCGACCCCAAGTCCAGCATCGGCCACATCGAGTTTCCGTCCAAGCAGACCAACCTGATGATCGCGCAACTGGGCATCGACCGTGACGATCCGGATTACGCAGCGCTGTCGCTGGGCAATCAGATCCTTGGCGGCGGTGGCTTCGGCACCCGGTTGATGAGCGAAGTGCGCGAGAAACGTGGCCTGGCCTACGGCGTGTATTCGGGTTTCAGCCCGATGCAGGTTCGCGGCCCGTTCATGATCAACCTGCAAACCCGCGCCGAGATGAGCGAAGGCACGCTGAAACTGGTGCAGGACGTGCTCGCCGACTACCTTAAAACCGGCCCCACCGAGAAAGAACTCGACGATGCCAAGCGTGAACTGGCCGGCAGCTTCCCGCTGTCCACCGCCAGCAACGCCGATATCGTCGGGCAGCTCGGCGCCATGGGTTTTTACAACTTGCCGCTGAGCTACCTGGAAGACTTCATGCAACAGTCCCAGAGCCTGACCGTCGAGCAAGTCAAAACCGCATTGAACAAACACCTGAGCACGGACAAACTGGTCATCGTCAGCGCTGGCCCGACCGTGCCACAAAAGCCGTTGCCGGCCCCTACTGACAAACCTGCCGAGCAACCGCTCGGGGTTCCGGAGCATTAATGGCCCGTCCATCGCGTCCAAAGAAACCTGTTCACAACGTGCATAACGGTGTGAATCAACTGCGCATCATCGGCGGTGAATGGGGCAGCCGAAAGCTGAGCTTCCCCGATGCGCCAGGCTTGCGTCCAACGCCGGACCGAGTCCGTGAAACCCTGTTCAACTGGCTCGCGCCCTATGTCGCCGGGGCCAAGGTGCTCGATCCATTTGCCGGTAGCGGCGCATTGTTTCTCGAGGCTTTGTCCCGTGGCGCAGCAATGGGCCAGGCACTGGATGCCAGCAACATTGCGGTAGCGAGCATCAAGGAACATCTGGGCACCCTGCGCTGCACGACCGGTCAGGTACAGACTGCCGACGCCTTGCGCTATCTGGAAACCCAACCGGCCACGGCGTTCGATCTGGTGTTTCTCGACCCACCGTTCAATCAGAATCTGTTGCCGGCCGTTTGCACTTTGCTCGAAGAGCGTCAGTGGCTGAGTGACGATGCGTGGGTCTACACTGAAAGCGAAACGGCACCGTCGATATTGGGTTTGCCAGAAAATTGGCGCCTGCATCGGGAGCAAAAATCAGGACGGGTTTACTACGCGTTGTGGCAACGTATGGCAGGGATCGCCGGTTAGTCCGGCCTGTAAAAACGGTGCGAAGCTCAGTCAGTTAACGCTGCGGGTAAGCACCGCTGCATCGAGAGCAATCGTGTCCCATCTGCCAGAACGTTTCACCCCCGCCTACGGCCTGGGCAATCCGCATTTACAAACCTTGTGGGGACCGCTATGGCGCAAAACCACACACCTGGACCGCGAGCGCGAACGCTTATGGCTCGAAGACGGCGACTTCCTTGACCTGGACTGGCATGGCCCCCACAGCGCGAATGTGCCACTGGTGCTGGTGCTGCACGGCCTGACTGGCTCATCGAATTCACCTTACGTGGCCGGTGTGCAGAAGGCGCTGGGCGCCCAGGGTTGGGCCAGCGTCGCGCTGAACTGGCGAGGCTGTTCCGGCGAACCCAATCTGCTGCCGCGCAGTTACCACTCCGGGGCCAGCGAAGACCTGGCCGAAACCATCAAGCACCTGCGAACCCAGCGCCCTCTCGCACCGCTGTATGCGGTCGGTTATTCCATGGGCGGCAATGTGTTGCTCAAGCACCTGGGCGAAACCGGCAGCAACAGCGGCGTACTTGGCGCGGTGGCGGTGTCGGTGCCGTTTCGGCTCGATCAGTGCGCCGATCGTATCAGCCAGGGTTTTTCCAAATTCTATCAAGCGCATTTCATGCGGGAGATGGTCGCCTACATCAAGAACAAGCAGCGCAGGTTCCAGCATGAAGGGCATCAGGATGGCTTGGCGGCATTGGCGGCGCTGGGCTCGCTGGAGAATATGCGCACCTTCTGGGATTTCGATGGCCGGGTCACCGCACCGCTGAATGGTTTCGCCGATGCCGCGGATTACTATCGCCGCGCTTCGAGTCGTTATTTCCTTGGGGAGATTCGCACACCGACCCTGATTATCCAGGCGGCCGACGACCCGTTTGTCTTTCCTCATAGCCTGCCGCATGCCGACGAATTGTCCGCCAGCACTCAATTCGAGTTGCAGGCCAAGGGTGGGCATGTCGGCTTCGTCGAGGGCTCGTTCCGGCAACCGGGTTACTACCTGGAAAGGCGCATTCCCCAATGGCTCGCCACCACAGGGCGCAAGTAACCCATGGGGCTGGATCAGGGCGAGTCGATTCACTTCTGGCAAACGGCGCCGTTGGCCGGGGTCGAGCTGTTGTCCGCACGCTACATCGAACACCGCTTCGCCCCCCATGTGCATGACGGCTATGTGATCGGCATGATCATGGCCGGCGCCCAGCGTTATCGCTATCGAGGTGCCGAGCATCTGGCGGGCAGCGGCACCCTGGTGCTGATCAACCCGGATGAACTGCACACCGGCCACAAAGGCACCGAAGACGGTTGGTTGTACCGGGCGTTTTATCCCGACAGTGGGCAGATTCTTTCACTGCTGGACGAGCTCGAACTGCCGACCGATACCTTGCCGGCGTTTGGTGCCACGTTGTATCGCGATCCGGATCTTGTGAAGGGATTCTGCCAACTGCATTGTTTGCTGGAGAGTCCGTCCACGGCGCTGCAGCAGCAAACGGCTTGGCGGGAAATGATGCTGTCGCTGTTGCAACGTCACGCAGCCGTTCCAATTGCCGGTAAACCCGGCAAGGAACACCGGGCGGTGACCTTGGCGAAGGAGCTGCTGCAATCACGCTTGGCGGCGCCGCCCTCGCTGGAAGAACTGGCGACGACGGTGAACCTGTCGCCCTTCCATTTCGCCCGAGTATTCCGCAGGGCCACCGGCATGCCGCCACACACCTGGTTGATACAGCAGCGTATCGCCCGGGCCCGGGCGCTGTTAAAGCGCGGCTGCCTGCCACTGGAAGTCGCGACGCAACTGGGTTTTGCCGACCAGAGCCATCTGAGCCGGCAATTCAAACAGGTTTACGGCGTAGGACCGGGGGCGTATCGCAGCGCCCGGCAGTTGCCTGGTTATGGATGACGAAAATCCAAATGTGGGAGCGGGCTTGCTCGCGAAGGCGGTGGGTCAGTCAATATTAATGTCGTCTGTTACGCCGCCTTCGCGAGCAAGCCCGCTCCCACAATGGACTGGGGGATTACTCGCCCTTGGCAACGCCTCGCGCAGGATCGTTGATCCACTCGCTCCACGAGCCGGCATACAACGCCCCCAACGGATAACCCGCCAGGCACAGGGCGAACAGGTTGTGGCAGGCGGTCACGCCGGAACCGCAATACGCGACCAGCTCTGTCGGTGAACGATCACCGAGTTTCGCGGCAAACCGCTGCTTGAGCTGTTCGGCCGGCAGGAAACGCCCGTCGCTGCCCAGGTTATCGGTGAACGCGGCACATTGTGCGCCGGGGATGTGTCCGGCAACCGGATCGATCGGCTCCACTTCACCCTTGAAGCGCGGCAAGCCGCGGGCGTCGAGCAAGGTCAACGCGGGCTGGCCGAGACGTTGCTGGAGTTGTTCGGCGCTGAGCACCAACGAAGCATCCGGCGTCCCGGTGAAGGTGCCACGGGTAACCGACGGCGGATCAAGACTCAGGGGCAATCCGGCGGCGTGCCAGGCTTTCAGCCCGCCATCGAGAATGAACACACCGTCGCGTTTACCCAGCCACGCCAGCAACCACCACGCCC
Organism: Pseudomonas sp. NPDC086112; assembly: GCF_044746425.1. Classification (NCBI taxonomy): domain Bacteria; kingdom Pseudomonadati; phylum Pseudomonadota; class Gammaproteobacteria; order Pseudomonadales; family Pseudomonadaceae; genus Pseudomonas; species Pseudomonas sp. NPDC086112. The sequence continues at coordinate 66,481 of NZ_JBIVCD010000017.1, forward strand.
GCGCAGCGTAAGCGCCGGGACCGTCATCGTACAAAACCACTTCGCTGTCGGCGTTGATGCCCCAGGCTTGAAAACGTTCGATCAAGTCGGCGGGCTCAGGCAATGGATGACGCCCGGTAACCCCCTTGACCACTGCCCCGCTCAAATCACGCTCCAGATCGGCAAAGCTCGATCCGGCAATATGCCCTTCGGCGTAGCTGCGCTGCCCGTAATCAGGGTCTTCGAGGGCAAAACGACAATCCAGAATCACCAGCCCCGGCGTCTCCTTTTTCAGGTCCAACGCTTGCGGGCTGATCAGTTGCGCAATGGGCATAACGGGCTCCTGTGATTTTGTCTGTCTCGAATCCTACTGCACTCTTTATCCCACTTCTTCCAGCGCCTGGGCCAGCGGCACATAAAACTCTTCGAACAGTGCATTCACCGCATCGTGAGCTTGATCGGTGACGAACCCGGCCTCCAGCACCAGCACCTGATACACGCCTCGTTTGATGGCCTGTTCGCTCAGATGGTTGGAATTTTCCCGCGTAGTGCACAGAAAACGCACCCACGAGGTGAGGATGATCCAGGCATTGAGGGTCAGGGATTCGATCTGAACCTTGTCCATGCACAGAATGCCAGCCTCGACGAAACCCGCGTAGATGTGTGTGCCCTGGATCAGGCAGCGCTGGGAAAAACGCCGGTAACGGGCAGCCAGCTCAGGATCGCTGTCGAGCAAATGCTCGAGGTCGCGATGCAGGAAGCGGTATTGCCACATGGCGGCGAGCAGTTCCTTGAGGTAGAAGCGCTTGTCTTCGACTGTCGCTGCGCGGCCCTGGGGCGGGCGCAGGAAGCTGTCCACCAGGTTTTCGTACTCACTGAACAACACGGCGATGATCGCCTGCTTGTTGGGGAAGTGGTAGTACAGGTTGCCCGGGGAAATTTCCATGTGGGCAGCAATGTGGTTGGTGCTGATACTGCGCTCGCCCTGTTGATTGAACAGCTCCAGGCTGTTCTGCACGATGCGCTCGCTGGTTTTGATCCGAGGGGCCATGGCTTGAGCTTTAATTCAGAGTGCGATGAGGGGCATCTTACGACCTATCCGCGCATGGATAAAACAAAGCTGTACCAAAGTGCTATTTGACTTTCTAGAGCATAGACTCTAAAAAGTTCCTCATTACAATAAATCCGGAGCCGACCATGCCTGCAGACATTGCCTACCTGAAGAACCTGCAGCAGCCTCTGGACGAACTCCAAACCCTGTTCGATGCTCAACGGGCGGCGTATGCCGCCAACCCGATGCCACCCGCAGCTCAGCGCCAACAATGGCTAAAGGCGTTGAAGGACCTGCTGAGCAACGAGCGCCAGGCCCTGATCAATGCGATCAGCCAGGATTTCAGCCACCGCAGCGCCGATGAAACCCTGCTCGCCGAACTGATGCCCAGCCTGCACGGCATTCATTACGCCAGCCGGCACCTCAAAGGCTGGATGAAAACCTCGCGACGCAAAGTCGGCCTCGCCTTTCAACCAGCGTCGGCCAAAGTGGTTTATCAGCCGTTGGGCGTGGTCGGAGTGATCGTACCGTGGAACTACCCGCTTTACCTGGCCATCGGGCCGCTGGTGGGTGCGTTGGCGGCAGGCAACCGGGTGATGCTCAAACTCAGCGAATCGACCCCCGCCACCGGTTTGCTGCTCAAGGAGTTGCTGGGCCGAATCTTTCCCCAGGACCTGGTCTGCGTGGTGCTGGGCGAGGCTGATATCGGTGTGGCGTTCTCGCGGTTGCGTTTCGATCACTTGCTGTTCACGGGCGCCACCAGCATCGGCAAACACGTGATGCGCGCGGCGGCCGAGAATCTGACCCCGGTGACCCTCGAACTGGGCGGCAAGTCCCCGGCCATCGTTTCCCGCGATGTGCCGCTCAAGGACGCCGCCGAACGCATCGCTTTCGGCAAGACCCTCAATGCCGGGCAAACCTGTGTCGCCCCGGACTACGTGCTGGTGCCGGAAGACCGCGTCGGCTCTTTCGTCGAAGCCTATCGTCAGGCGGTTCGCGGGTTTTATCCGACGCTGGCCGATAACCCGGACTACACCGCCATTATCAACGACCGGCAACTGGCGCGGCTCAATGGCTACCTCAGCGACGCCACCAGCAAGGGCGCGCTGCTCATTCCGCTGTTCGATCAGGGCCAGGGCCGGCGCATGAGCCATAGCCTGTTGCTCAATGTCAGCGACGACATGACAGTGATGCAGGACGAAATCTTCGGCCCGTTGCTGCCAATCGTGCCGTACAAGGATCTCGATGAAGCGTTTGCCTACATCAACCAACGGCCTCGACCACTGGCGCTGTATTACTTCGGCTACGACAAGCGCGAGCAAGACCGCGTCCTCCACGAAACCCATTCCGGCGGCGTTTGCCTCAATGACACCTTGCTTCACGTTGCTCAGGACGACATGCCGTTCGGCGGCATCGGTGCCTCGGGCATGGGCCACTACCACGGCCACGAAGGCTTCCTGACCTTCAGCAAGGCCAAAGGCGTGCTGATCAAACAACGCTTCAATGCGGCGAAATTGATCTATCCGCCCTACGGCAAGTCCATTCAGAAACTGATCCAGAAGCTGTTTATCCGCTAAACATCCTCACCGCCGGGTAATAACAACAATGAGCCCAAGCCTGTCCGATACACCCGCGCTGTCACGGCGTGGCCTGCTCAAATTCAGCCTCAGCGCCAGCGCTTTTCTGGCCACGGCCGGATTAGGCGCGAGCCTCAGCGGCTGCTCGTCGAATACGCTGGCCAGTGGTTTCGCGATTCTGCGCAGCGGCGACCTGCTGTTTCTGCGAGCAGTGATTCCGGTGATGCTCGAGGGCGCCGTGGCCGTCGAAAAAATGCCGACCGCCGTCGCCGAGACCTTGTACAGCCTGGATAACGGCCTGAATCACCTGTCGCCGGAAATGCTCAAACTGACCCGGCAATTGTTCGATGTATTGGGGATGAGCATTACTCGCGGCCCATTGACCGGAATCTGGGGCAGTTGGGAAAACGCCAGCAGCGAACAGATCCGGCACTTTCTCGACCGTTGGCAAAACAGCTCATTGAGCCTGCTGCGCATGGGCCACAGCTCGTTGCTGCAAATGGTGATGATGGCGTGGTACAGCCGGGCGGAGTCGTGGGCGCATTGCGGGTATCCGGGGCCGCCCACCGTTTGAAATCGTGGCGACGCCTTCGCGGGCAAGCCTCGCTCCTACAGGGTTTGAGTCGTTCACAAATGGGTGGGCAAACCTGTAGGAGCGAGGCTTGCCCGCGAAGACGTCAGCCGCCTCACCACAGAATCCAAAATAATAAGAGAACCCAAACATGCCCGTACCCGATCCGTTCCGCGAAGGCCTGGCCCGTGGCTGGAAAACCTACAACGGCGCCCAACTGACCGAGGACCTGACCTTCGAAGCGGACGTGGCAATCATCGGCAGCGGTGCCGGCGGCGGGACCACCGCCGAAATCCTCAGCGCCGCCGGCTACAAGGTGTTGCTGATCGAAGAAGGCCCGCTCAAGACCAGCAGCGACTTCAAGATGCTCGAAGACCAGGCCTACACCAGCCTCTATCAGGAAGGCATCGGGCGCATGAGCAAGGACGGCGCGATCACCATCCTCCAGGGTCGAGCGGTGGGCGGCACCACGCTGGTCAACTGGACCTCGAGCTTTCGCACCCCGGACCCGACGCTGGAACACTGGGCCAAAGAGCACGACGTCAAAGGCCACACGCCGGCCGAGATGGCGCCCTGGTTCGAGAAAATGGAACAACGCCTGGGTGTCGCGCCATGGATGGTGCCGCCCAACGCCAACAACGACGTCATCCGCAAGGGCTGCGAAAAACTCGGCTACGCCTGGCATGTGATTCCGCGCAACGTGCGCGGCTGCTGGAACATCGGCTACTGCGGCATGGGTTGCCCGACCAACGCCAAGCAATCGATGCTGGTCACGACCATCCCGGCGACCCTGGAAAAAGGTGGCGAGCTGCTCTATCTGGCCCGCGCAGAAAAGCTGTCGCTCAAAGACGGCAGGGTTACGGGGCTGCAATGCGTGGCAATGGATGAGCGTTGCGTTGCGCCCACCGGACGCACGATTACGGTCAAGGCGCGGCATTACGTACTGGCCGGCGGCGGGATCAACAGCCCGGCGCTGCTATTGCGCTCCGAAGCGCCGGATCCTCACGAGCGGCTGGGTAAACGGACGTTCCTGCATCTGGTAAACATGTCCGCCGGGCTGTTTGATGAGGTGATCAACCCATTTTACGGCGCGCCGCAGTCGATCTATTCCGACCATTTCCAGTGGCAGGATGGCACCACCGGCAAGATGTCTTACAAACTGGAAGTCCCACCATTGCACCCGGCACTGGCCAGCACCCTGCTGGGCGGCTTCGGCACGGAAAGCGCCCGGCATATGGCAAACCTGCCGCACACCCACGCCATGCTGGCGTTGCTGCGAGATGGTTTTCACCCGGAAAGCCCTGGTGGCAGCGTTGAATTGCGCGGTGACGGCACACCGGTGCTCGACTATCAGGTTTCACCCTACGCCTGGGACGGGTTGCGCCGGGCTTTCCACAGCATGGCCGAGATCCAGTTCGCCGGTGGCGCCAACGCCGTGATGCCGATGCACGCCGACGCGCGCTACGTGAAAACCCTGGCCGAAGCACGCACACTGATTGATGACCTGAGCCTTGAGTTGTATCGCACGCGTCTGGGCAGTGCCCATGTGATGGGCGGTTGTGCCATGGGTGAAGACCCGAAAAATGCCGTGACCGACAGCCTCGGCCAACATCACCAACTCGCCAATCTGTCGATTCATGACGGCTCGCTTTTCCCCACCAGCATTGGGGCAAACCCCCAATTGTCGGTCTACGGACTGACGGCACAATTGGCGACTTCGCTGGCCGAACGTTTGAAAAACCCATGAAAACGCGGAATATTCCCATCGTCTATAGTGCTTTCTTACCCAACAGGCGACTTGGCCGACCGGGAAGGCTGCGATACCATCCGACTCCCCAACGGACTCCCGCCAGGACGACGCGATGAACCGAGTGTTGTACCCAGGTACCTTCGACCCTATTACCAAGGGCCATGGCGATCTGGTCGAACGCGCCTCGCGCCTGTTCGATCACGTGATCATCGCCGTCGCCGCCAGCCCGAAAAAAAACCCGCTGTTTCCCCTGGAACAACGTGTGGAGCTGGCCCGCGAGGTCACTAAACATCTGCCGAACGTTGAAGTCGTCGGCTTCTCGACGTTGCTCGCGCACTTTGCCAAAGAGAAGAACGCGAATGTGTTCCTGCGTGGCTTGCGCGCGGTATCGGACTTCGAATACGAGTTCCAGCTGGCCAACATGAACCGCCAACTGGCGCCGGATGTGGAAAGCCTGTTTCTTACCCCGTCCGAGCGTTATTCGTACATTTCCTCGACGCTGGTCCGTGAAATCGCAGCCTTGGGCGGCGATATCACCAAGTTCGTCCACCCGGCGGTGGCCGACGCCCTCACCCTACGCTTTAAAAAGTAGGAGCTGCCGAAGGCTGCGATCTCTACCGCAATCTTCGATCGCTGCACTTGATCGCGCCCGCGTGCACTGCGGGCGCCAATGCGGCACAATTGTGCGCATTGATTTATTGCGCCCGGGCCTGCCGCCCCGGCTGGAGTTAGCATGTCCCTGATCATCACCGACGATTGCATCAACTGCGACGTCTGCGAACCCGAGTGCCCGAACGCCGCCATCTCCCAGGGCGAAGAGATCTACGTGATCGACCCGAACCTGTGCACGCAATGTGTCGGCCACTACGACGAACCGCAGTGCCAGCAGGTCTGCCCGGTGGATTGCATCCCGCTGGACGAGGCTCATCCAGAGACTGAAGAACAGTTGATGGAGAAGTACCGGAAGATTACCGGTAAGGCTTGAGTCATCCGGCGCCTGTCAGGGCGCCTTCGCGGGCAAGCCTCGCTCCTACAGAACTCCGTCGTCCTCGAAATTCATGAACGACGGAGTTCTGTAGGAGCGAGGCTTGCCCGCGAAGCTTTTAGAGCTTCACTCCCGCAGCTCAAACCCTTCCCCGATACACCCCAAACACCGCACAAATGCGGCTTTCGCCGGATCGACCACTAACGCCTGTCCCGCATCGCCAATGCCGCCGCCCAGGGCGGTAAACGGCAACGACAGCACAAACGCCCCGGCACCGATCACCGTCGCCGCCACCAATAACGGTCGGGCAATCAGTAAATCGCCAAGCATGGCGTAGGCCGGTGGGTTCTGGATGGTGTAACGCGGATCGCCGCTGCCGTTCTCAGCCGCCAGCGCGGACGCACCGACGCTCAGCAGCAGCGCAACAACAAGGGTTCGAAACGGATTCATGGCACGGTCCTTCGGCTAGGCAGTGAGAACACTGACTATAGACCGTAGCCGGTATCAGCTCTGACAGCGCGGACAAAAGACGCTGGCGCGCTGCCCAAGCTTGACTTCCCGCAGCCCTGTGCCACAGACCTTGCAGTGTTCACCACCACGGCCGTACACGAACAGTTCCTGTTGAAAGTAACCCGGTTGACCGTCGCCACCGATAAAGTCCCGCAACGTGGTGCCCCCGCGCTCGATGGCGAGGGCAAGGATGCGCTTGATCTCGATCGCCAGCTTCAAATAGCGCGCCCGGGAAATGCTCTTGGCTTCACGGCGCGGGTCGATGCCCGCCGCAAACAATGCTTCTGTCGCGTAGATATTGCCGACGCCGACCACCACCGCGTTGTCCATGATGAACGGTTTGACCGCCATGGAACGCCCGCGGGATTGCTGGAACAGTCGCTCGCCGTCAAACAGGTCGGTCAACGGCTCCGGCCCGAGTCGAATCAGCAGTTCATGGTTGAGTGGGTCCAGGCTCCAGAGCATCGCGCCAAAGCGTCGCGGGTCGGTGTAGCGCAGGGCCAGGCCCGATTCCAGTTCAATGTCCACATGCTCATGCTTGGCCGCCGGCAGGCCGACTTCCACCAGCCGCAGATTGCCCGACATCCCCAAATGACTGATCAGCGTGCCGACTTCGGCGTTGATCAGCAGGTATTTGGCGCGCCGTTCCACCAGCACGATGCGCTGACCGGACAGCCGCACATCCAGGTCTTCGGGGATCGGCCAGCGCAGACGGCGCTCACGCACGATCACCCGGCTGACGCGCTGGCCTTCCAGGTGCGGTGCAATCCCGCGGCGGGTGGTTTCGACTTCCGGCAGTTCAGGCATGGGGCTCTCGAATCAGGCGAGGTTCGACACTCAACGTGTGGCGAGGTCGCGAATTTCTTGTTTCTGGGTTTCGAAATCGTATTCCGATAGGCCGATGTAATCGAGCACAAGGGGCCCGACACTGTTCCATTCATGGTCTTCGGACTGGTTGCCCAGCACCCGGAAGGAGGCGCAAATGTGTTCGGCCATCTTCAGGATCGCCAGCAAGTTTTTCAGCGGCGTGTTGCGTGACGATTCATCGCTGAAAATGGCCAGGGCGTTGTGGTGGTTGGCAATGGCCTGGGTGACATGTTCCGGCAGGCGCCAGGACTTGGCGGTGTAATACCCGACCACGGCATGGTTGGTGTTGTATTGCTTGTTTTCGGTATCCACCACCCGGCATTCGGCGCTGGCATTGGCATAGGCCTGTTCCAGCACTTTCATGTAGTCGGGGAATTTCTTGATCATCAACGGGATGCCGCAATCGTGGAACAGGCCCAGCGCGTAGGCTTCATCACCGGCCTGAACACCGACACGCTTGGCCAGGGTCAGGCACGTCATCGCCACGTCCTGCGCCGTGTCCCAGAAACGGTTGAGGGTGACGATGGCATCGTCGTTCAGCTCGCCCTTGATTGACTGCGCATTGATCAGGTTGATGATCGAGCGGCTGCCCAACAGATTCACTGCCCGCTGGATCGCGGTGATCTTGTTACTCAAGCCGTAGTACGGCGAATTGACGATTTTCAGCAAGGCACCGGAAAGGCCTGGGTCCTGAGAGATCAGCTTCGCGATCACTTCCAGATCCGGGTCGGGCATGTACTGCTCCATCTGCAGATCCACCATGATCTGCGGCTGGGGCGGCACACTGATGCCTTGCAAGGACTGTTGAATCTGTTCGGTCGTCAACTCTTGGGACATAAGTACACACTCCGGGTCAGGCGGGGATTCTAACCCTTAAGAAGATGGATCCGACAGTCAGTCAAGCGCATTCATGTGGGAGCGGGCTTGCTCGCGAAAGCGGCGTGTCAGTCGACATTAATGCTGCCTGGCACCCCGCCTTCGCGAGCAAGCCCGCTCCCACAGGTTCAGCACCTTACTGACGGCCCTCATCCGCGTTTCATCGACCACCAAACCCGCCACTCCCTCAACACGCTATACTCCCGCTCTTTTTTCCGGAGCGACGTCATGTCCCTGCCTAGCCTGCGCCTTAAAGCCAACGCCGACCGTCGCCTGCGAAACGGCCACCTGTGGGTGTACAGCAACGAAATCGATGTAGCCGCTACGCCTTTGCACGGTTTCAAGGCCGGCGACCAGGCGATCCTCGAAGCCGCCAGCGGCAAGCCGCTGGGCATCGTTGCCATGAGCCCGAACAACCTGATCTGCGCCCGCCTGCTGTCGCGTGACATCAAGTTACCGCTGGACAAGTCGCTGCTGGTGCATCGCCTGAACGTTGCCCTGTCCCTGCGCGATCGCCTGTTCGACAAGCCGTTCTATCGCCTGGTCTACGGCGACTCCGACCTGCTGCCAGGCCTGGTGGTCGACCGTTTTGGCGACATCCTGGTCGTCCAGATCGCCTCGGCGACCATGGAAGCTCACAAAGATGACGTGATCGCGGCATTGACCCAAGTGCTCAAGCCAAGCGGCATTCTGTTCAAGAACGACTCCGCTGCCCGTGATGCCGAAGGCCTCAACCGCTACGTCGAAACCGTATTCGGCCTGGTGCCGGAATGGGTTGCTCTGGAAGAGAACGGCGTGAAATTCGAAGCGCCAGTCATCCAGGGACAGAAAACCGGCTGGTTCTACGACCACCGCATGAACCGCGCGCGCCTGGCCCCTTATGCCAAAGGCAAGCGCGTACTCGACCTGTACAGCTACATCGGCGGCTGGGGCGTGCAAGCGGCGGCGTTCGGCGCCAGTGAAGTGTTCTGCGTCGATGCTTCGGCCTTCGCCCTCGACGGGGTCGAGCGCAACGCCGCACTGAACGGCGTCGCCGAAAAAATGACCTGCATCGAAGGCGACGTGTTCGAAGCCCTGAAGGAGCTGAAAGCCAGCGAAGAGCGTTTCGACGTCATCGTGGCCGACCCTCCTGCCTTCATCAAACGCAAGAAAGACATGAAAAACGGTGAAGGCGCCTACCGTCGCCTGAATGAGCAAGCCATGCGCCTGCTTAGCAAGGACGGCATCCTGGTCAGCGCTTCGTGCTCGATGCACCTGCCGGAAGACGATCTGCAGAACATCCTGCTGACCAGCGCCCGTCACCTGGACCGCAACATCCAGATGCTGGAGCGCGGCGGTCAGGGCCCGGATCACCCGGTACACCCAGCGATTGCCGAGACTCGCTACATCAAGAGCATCACCTGCCGTCTGCTGCCAAACAGCTGAGTACGCTGGTTTGACGGGGAGCCAACAGGCTCTCCGTCAGCCGTTTCAACGCCACGACATCCAAACCTCTGTCTCTTCTTCTTACTCTTGCGGTCCTACTGACTTGCAGGACGTTTCCCTGCATCCTTTATTTAAAAGAATATAACTTACAAACTTGCGCCTACCGCCAGATCGCTCCGACAAAATTACTAGAATATTCCTACTTAATATCCCCTTGATAAGGGCTCATTACCGCCTATGATTGAGTTGTCACCGCGAAGTGACACTCACTATCAATGACAAGGAGTCAAAAACATGAAAGCAATTACTCTGGAAGCAAACAAAATCGCCAACCTGGCTTTCCTGGTTGCGCCAAAAAACCGCTAAGTAAATGAAGCGCTGGGGAGTGCCGGCTACCCAGCGTTTTCTATAGCCATGTCCAGAGCGAACCGTCCATCATGCAGATAAACCCATACTTGTTCATACTTCCGCGCACGCCCGGCCAAATAGTCTGGGATTACAAAAACCATAAACAATTTGAACTTAACCTGGAATATTCAACCCGACTTGCACAACTTATCAGCAACCCCAAACTGTATGACGACAGCAACAGAGTAGACACTCAACTTCTGAACTCCGGAATATTGACCCATTCAATACAAGACACTATTGAATGGGGTTGGGATGAACTGTCGAAGATATTTCATATCGGCACCAAGAACATTCCCTGCGAACATGTCCCGCAGAACATTCATGAATGGTCGAGGCACTATCTGGACCATTGCACCGAAGTACTGACCGCACCCGCGCCGGACACCAGGTTCACAGAACGTCAGGCACGCGAGCTGATTGCCCTGCCAAAACCCTCCTGCCTGCCGCAAGGCTCGCTTGCAAACGTCCTGATCGGCCGCAAAACCTGCCGCACTTTCACGGATGCAGCGGTTTCACTGGAAGATCTTGGCACACTGCTTTACCTGTCCCTGGGCTACTTGCATGAGCGCGAAAATGACGTCGACGACTGCCTCGTCGAAGGTCTCGATGCCCGTCGCAGCAGCCCCTCCGGTGGTGGGCTGAATGCCTGCGAAGGCTTTCTTCATGTACAAAACGTCAGCGGCCTTGAACCCGGGCTCTACGCCTATCATCTCGTCGACCATGCACTGAGTTTCGTCAACCCGGCACCTGACTCGCCACTGGGACAGTTGCTGTGTGGCCAACATTTCATCAATAACCTGCCGGTGGGTCTGTTCATTACCGCTCGCTTCGACAAGTTGTGGTGGAAGTATGAACACTCGCGAGCCTACCGAATGGCCTTCGTGGAGGCGGGGCACATTTCCCAGACATTCCAGCTGGTGGCCACTGCGCTGGGACTGAACACCTGGCTGACGGGCGCGCTGGCAGATGATCAGGTCGAGGCTTTACTGGGGCTTGAGGACAGTGCGGAGCAACCGTTGTTTTTTGTCGGCTGCGGCAAAAGCGACGGCCAGGTGATGTGCGAGGAATTGAAGGCGTTGCTCAGCAGCCAGGAGCTGGCGCAATGAATGCCATCATTGAGCCGTCGGAGCGTCCGGTTTCCTGGGCGCAGCGTTTCACCCTCGGCGACTGGAATACCCGAGCGTCGGTGCGAACCAGCGAGCACGACTATCTATTGCCGCCAGACCTGGAACAACAATTGGAAACACGCCACTGGTTTCCTCCGGCTTTCCTCGCGTACCTGAAGCACCCGGCTATCGAAGCGCTGGGCCAAACCGTCATCCATCGGCTGTCGGCCAATCATCTGGTGTATTTCCTCGACTACACCACCTTGCTCGAACACCGCATCGTCAACCGATCCGTGGAAACCATCATCCACGGTGAACTGAAGGCCTGCGTCCCCCCGCGGATGAAGACCGCCGCACTTCAGCTTTATACCGACGAGGGTTATCACGCACTGTTCTCCAACAGCCTTGCCGAGCAGGTTGCCGGGGTTTACGGGATCAGTCCGCGCCCGGTCATGCCTCACCGCATCACGCGGTTGAACACCTTGCTCGACCGCACACCTGAAAAAAACAGGGCACTGGCCTGGTTTCTCGTCGGGTTCGTGTCGGAGACGATCATTGCCAAGGATCTGCTCGACATCTGCCGTAACGACCTGGTGTCCAGCGTCCAGGCAATGCTCAGGGACCATCTCTCGGACGAGGCGCTTCACAGCCGCTATTTCTCTGAAGTGTTCCATTACCTGTGGTTGACCCTGAACAGCCGTCAACGCACGTTCGCCAGCAGGCTGCTGCTGGACATCGTCCGGATTTTCTTCGAGGCCGATGAGCGATGGATGCGGGAAAGCCTGCACAGCGCGGGTATCGACGAGACCGCCGTCACACAGATTCTCGGAGAACTGACTAGCCGCCAAGCCACCCTTCAGCGTGCGCGATCCGGCAGTGGCGCGACGCTTGATGCTTTGAAAAAGGCCGGTTTCTTCGCCCTGCCCTACAACCAGCAGTTGTTCATGAAGGCAGGACTTATCGATGAATGAAGGACATTCTGCGGCAACCGCCAGACAGCGTCGGGGGGCAGTCAGCCTGTTATTGGCGATGGTGCTGCTTGGCGTATTCCCGCTGGATGTCCTGCTTCCCTCATTCCCTGCACTTACCGAACACTTTCGCAGCACGCCCGCCGACATTGCGCTGTCGATCAGTCTGTTTGCCGTCGGCATCGCCGCCTCTCAACTGCTGATCGGGCCGCTGTCGGATGTGATCGGACGCAAAAGGTTGTTGCTCGCCGGAATCACCGTTTCGATGCTGGGGGCGGTGGGTTGCGTACTGACCACGGACTATGTCCATTTCCTGCTGCTGCGTGTCATTCAGGCGCTCGGCTGCGGGTGTTTCGTGCTGTCACAAGCACTGATTCAGGATCTGTTCGAGGGTGAGGAACGTGACCGGTTGCGGATCCTGATGGTCACCGCCACCGGCATTTTCATCTCGGTCTCGCCGTTGGCCGGTACATTCCTGCAAGCCACGCTGGGCTGGCAGGGCAGCTTCTGGGTGTTTACCGCACTGGCCGGCGTGGTACTGCTCAAAGCCTGGCTGTTTCTCGACAATACCCGCCCGGCAGCAACCTGCGCGCGGCCGAATATTCTCCAGTCCTACAGTGGGGTCCTGCGTGATGCCGACTTCCTGCCCTACTGGTTGATTTCAGGCTTTGCTTTCGCCTGCCATTTCTCATTCATCGTTATTTCGCCGCTGATCTTCATGGACCAACTCCAGTTATCGGCCTATGACTACTCGCTGATCCTGCTGGTATACGGCGGCGCCTACATCATCGGCGGCATGGCTGCGATTGTGCTGTGCAAACGCATCAGTCCCCGTCATCAGATCATCAGCGGGTTGAGCCTGATCCTGCTGTCCGGTCTCATCATGCTTTACCTTTCAAACCACGTTGCATTGTCATCGGTCACCGTCCTGGTACCGATGCTCATCTGCACCGCCGGCACCACCATTGCCCGACCGGCCGCCACATCCAAAGCCATGAGCCTGTTCCCTGAAAGTGCGGGAACCTCGGCGTCGGCCGGCAGCACGGTGATTTTCATCTGCGGCGGGTTGATCAGTGCGCTCATCAGCTTGGGGCCGGCCAACCTGCAATCCACCCTTGGATACAGCTTCGTCCTCCTGAGCAGCGTGGCGCTGGCGCTCAACAGTCGTATCAATCAACGAGCCAAAAGCCCAAGAGCCAGTCCAAGCGTCGAATAACCCCGCCGATCGTCACCCCATATGCTTCATCGGCGCTGGATCAACGTTTTCCGGCATTCCCTCCTGACGCCAGCGGTGTAGAATCGCGAGATTCATCGCCATTCATCCCCCGGCGGGTTTATGAGCTCAAGCTGAAGCGCGCGGCGATCCCGCAAAGTTATCGGCAACTTCCGGACACACGGCCATTTCTGAGTGTTCCAGACGTCAATAGAAGCTCACTTCCCCTTTTGATACCTGATTAGCCGCCCGGAGTGCTTCATGCCTGATTACCGCTCGAAAACATCCACCCACGGCCGCAACATGGCCGGTGCCCGCGCACTGTGGCGCGCCACGGGGATGAAAGATGACGACTTCAAGAAGCCGATCATCGCCATTGCCAACTCCTTTACCCAGTTCGTACCGGGTCATGTGCACCTCAAGGACCTGGGGCAACTGGTCGCTCGCGAAATCGAACGGGCCGGCGGCGTCGCCAAAGAATTCAACACCATCGCCGTGGATGACGGCATCGCCATGGGTCACGACGGCATGCTTTATTCGCTGCCGAGCCGCGAGATCATCGCCGACTCCGTCGAATACATGGTCAACGCCCACTGCGCCGATGCCATCGTCTGCATCTCCAACTGCGACAAGATCACCCCTGGCATGTTGATGGCCTCCCTGCGCCTGAACATCCCGGTGATCTTCGTGTCCGGCGGCCCTATGGAAGCCGGCAAGACCAAACTGGCCAGCCACGGTCTCGACCTGGTCGATGCCATGGTGATCGCCGCCGACTCCAGCGCCTCCGACGAGAAAGTCGCCGAGTACGAGCGTAGCGCCTGCCCGACGTGCGGCTCGTGCTCCGGCATGTTCACCGCCAACTCGATGAACTGCCTGGTTGAAGCCCTGGGCCTGGCATTGCCGGGCAACGGTTCGACCCTGGCCACCCACAGCGACCGCGAACAGCTGTTCCTGCAGGCCGGCCGCACCATTGTCGAGCTGTGCAAGCGTTACTACGGCGAGAACGACGAGTCGGTGTTGCCGCGCAACATCGCCAACTTCAAGGCGTTCGAAAACGACATCGAAAGAGCACACTTCA
>NZ_JBIVCD010000017.1:80857-104431 GCF_044746425.1 Pseudomonas sp. NPDC086112
CCTGGACATCGCCATGGGCGGTTCCACCAACACCATCCTGCACTTGCTGGCCGCGGCCCAGGAAGCCGAGATCGATTTCGACCTGCGCGACATCGACCGTCTCTCCCGCCATGTGCCGCAACTGTGCAAAGTCGCGCCGAACATCCAGAAGTACCACATGGAAGACGTGCACCGTGCCGGCGGGATCTTCAGCATCCTCGGCTCCCTGGCCCGTGGCGGCCTGTTGCACACCGACCTGCCGACCGTGCTCAGCAAGACCCTGGCCGAAGGTAACGCCAAGTGGGACATCACCCAGACCACCGACGAAGCCGTGCATCACTTCTTCAAGGCCGGCCCGGCGGGCATCCCTACGCAAACCGCGTTCAGCCAGTCGACCCGTTGGGAAACCCTGGACGACGACCGTGAAAACGGCTGTATCCGCAGTGTCGAACATGCTTACTCGAAAGAAGGCGGCCTGGCCGTTCTGTACGGCAACATCGCTCTGGACGGTTGCGTGGTGAAAACCGCCGGCGTCGACGAGTCGATCCACGTCTTCGAAGGCAACGCGAAGATTTTCGAAAGCCAGGACAGCGCCGTACGCGGCATCCTCGCCGACGAGGTGAAGGCCGGCGACATCGTGATCATCCGTTACGAAGGCCCGAAAGGCGGCCCGGGCATGCAGGAAATGCTCTACCCGACGTCTTACCTGAAATCCAAAGGCCTGGGCAAAGCCTGCGCCCTGCTCACCGACGGCCGCTTCTCTGGCGGCACTTCGGGCCTGTCCATCGGCCACGCTTCACCAGAAGCCGCTGCTGGCGGCGCGATCGGTCTGGTACAGGATGGCGACAAGGTACTGATCGACATTCCGAACCGCTCGATCAACCTGTTGATCAGCGATGAAGAAATGGCCGCGCGCCGTGTCGAGCAGGACAAGAAAGGCTGGAAACCGGTGGAAGTGCGCCCACGTAAAGTGACCACGGCGCTCAAAGCCTATGCCCTGTTGGCCACCAGCGCCGACAAGGGTGCGGTACGTAACAAGGCGATGCTCGACGGTTTGTAATACTTAACCGTCGAACAAAAAAATGCCCCGCCAAGTGCGGGGCATTTTTTTGCATGTGCCGATCACAAACATTTCAGGCAACCCGAATCAAACTGTGGGAGCGGGCTTGCTCGCGAAAGCGGTCTGACAGACAACATTGATGTTGAATGTTATGGCGCCTTCGCGAGCAAGCCCGCCCCCACATTTGTACTATGTGGCCTTTGAGAGTGAGTCTGGCAGCAACTCGGTCTTACTGAATCTCTTCAGGCTTGACGATCACCCAGTTCTTGTCCGCCGTCACCGCTAACCCTTCTTTCGCCTGGGCTGCTGCGTTTTTGGCCATCATGCCGTTAATCTGGGTCATGTATTTGTCTTTGCGGTTGACCCACAAATGGATACCGCCCTTGGACACGTCGACGCTGTGGAACAGCATGTAGCCATCGCTGGTCGGGGTATCGCCGCCCACCAGGACCGGTTTTTTCCATTCATCGATGTACGTCAGAATCGCCGCCTGTTTGCCGGCCATCCAGGTGGCCGGGGTCCACAGGTACGGCGTCAGCTCAAGGCCCAGGTTGGCCTTCTCGTCATACTTGCCGGCGGTGACCTGCTTGCGTGCCGTGGTCAACTCGCCGGTCTTGCGGTCCTTGAGCATTAGGCTCACGCCGATCACGTTCTGCGGCTTGACGTTGTAGCCGTACTTCGGATCGGAGGCGACCATGCGCACCAGTTCTTCGGAGGCGGCGGTCATCACATAGACCTCGATGCCGTTCTCCATCAGCTTGTTGTAGAGCTCTTTCTGACCGGTGAAGATTTTCGGCGGGTTGACGTCGATGGTCTTGACCACGTCGCCTTCGTAATAAGTGCTCGGCACCGGTTTGCCAGACGCCATCAGCTCATCGACGTTGCCCTTGAGTTCCTGAAGGGTGAAGCCGGAAAACACTTGGGCGACCCATGGATAGCAAACCATGTCGTCGATTTCACAGAGGCGATAGTAATAGCTGAACAGGCTTTCCTTATGGTCAGCGGTGTCCTTGAACGGGATCAGTTTCAGGGAGGGATCGAGGCTCTCGCGGGTGATCAGGCCCTTGTTTTCCATGAACGGCAACAAGGACTCTTCGAGGTCGTAGCGGTAACTGGTGTTGTCCATGTCGAACACCGCGAAGTTACCTTTGTTGGCATTGGCCGCGATCATCGCGTCCAGCGCCTTGGCCTGATCGGCTGGCCAGTGTTTCAGGTCCGTAGCGAACGCCTGGCCGGCAAGGCCCAAGCAGAATACGGCAGCCAGAAATTTCGGTGCGAGCTTCATCTGCGTTTCTCCCTGATTCAAAGATATCGACGCTAACAAATCTGTATGACAGTCCCCGCCTGCCCGCGACCGCTTGCATCCTGATTCCGCCAACTGCATTCCTCACAGCGGCATCGGCTTATTCCAAAAACGACAGTCAACCGCTGTTTTTGATATTAAATCATTACATATCAAGCTGTTAGGCTTGCCGGTTCGCAGTCACACACGAAGGTGGCTGGCACAAGTCTATGGAGCCTCTATGAATCTGCCGCTGATTCTCAATCTGCTGGTGTTCCTCGCCTTGCTCTTTGGCCTGGCGCAAACCCGTCACACCACCTGGAGCCTGGCCAAAAAGGTTCTGCTCGCGCTGGTACTGGGCGTGGCATTTGGTGTCGCTCTGCACACGATTTATGGTGCCGGCAACCCGGTACTGAAAGCCTCGATCAGCTGGTTCGATCTGGTGGGCAACGGTTACGTGCAATTGCTGCAAATGATCGTGATCCCGCTGGTGTTCGCCTCGATCCTCAGTGCCGTGGCACGCCTGCACAACGCTTCGTCGCTGGGCAAAATCAGCTTCCTGACCATCGGCACGCTGCTGTTCACCACCGCTATCGCGGCGCTGATCGGCATCGGCCTGACCAACCTGTTCGGCCTCACCGCTGAAGGCCTGGTCGCTGGCACCCAGGAAATGGCTCGCCTGCAAACCATTCAGAGCGACTATGCGGGCAAGGTCGCTGACCTGAATGTGCCGCAGCTGCTTCTGTCGTTCATCCCGCAGAATCCGTTCGCCGACCTGGCTCGCGCCAAGCCGACCTCGATCATCAGCGTGGTGATCTTCGCTGCGTTCCTTGGGGTCGCAGCGTTGCAACTGCTTAAGGATGATGTCGAGAAAGGTCAGAAAGTGATCAACGCCATCGACACCCTGCAAGCCTGGGTGATGCGCTTGGTGCGTCTGGTGATGAAGCTGACCCCGTACGGCGTATTGGCGCTGATGACCAAAGTGGTCGCCGGCTCCAACCTGCAAGACATCATCAAGCTCGGCAGTTTTGTGGTGGTGTCCTACATTGGCCTGGGCTTGATGTTTGTGGTCCATGGCATGCTGGTGTCAGCTGCCGGGATCAACCCGCTACGGTTTTTCCGCAAGATCTGGCCGGTGCTGACGTTTGCCTTCACCAGCCGCTCCAGTGCCGCCACCATTCCGCTGAGCATCGAAGCCCAGACCAGCCGTTTGGGTATTCCACAGTCGATTGCCAGTTTCGCCGCCTCGTTCGGCGCGACCATTGGCCAGAACGGCTGCGCCGGTCTGTACCCGGCAATGCTGGCGGTGATGGTCGCGCCGACCGTGGGCATCAACCCGCTGGACCCGCTGTGGATCTCGACGTTGGTGGCGATTGTGACGCTGAGTTCGGCCGGTGTGGCCGGGGTTGGTGGCGGCGCGACCTTCGCCGCATTGATCGTGCTGCCGGCCATGGGTTTGCCGGTGTCACTGGTGGCGTTGCTGATTTCGGTTGAGCCGCTGATTGATATGGGTCGTACGGCGTTGAACGTGAGTGGCTCTATCACCGCTGGGGCGATCACCAGCCAGATCATGCAGCTGACCGATAAGCAATTGCTGGATGCTGACGAGCATGGGGCGTTGGCTCAGGCTTGATCGACGACCGGTAGACCGCTTTCGCGAGCAAGCCCGCTCCCACATTAGTCCTGCGGTTAAGCACACATCGTGTGTAACCCCAGATCCAATGTGGGAGCGGGCTTGCTCGCGAAGCTTTTAGGCCTTTTCCCAAACCTCGAAGCTATACGCCGGTTTGTCACCCTCCGCCGGATTCGGAACATTCGACACCAGCTTCCACTGGTTCAAATCAAACTCCGGAAACCACGCATCCCCTTCCGGACTCAGCGCCACACGCGTCAGGTACAGCCGATCAGCCTGTGCCAACCCTTGCGCATACAACTGCGCCCCGCCAATCAGCATCACCTCATCGACGCCCTGCTCGTTCGCCCATTCCTGCGCGCGAACCACCGCTGCCTCCAGCGACGGATAAACCTCCGCGCCTTCCAGCTGCAGATCCACCTGACGGCTGACCACGACGTTCAACCGGCCCGGCAGAGGACGACCGAGGGAATCCCAGGTCTTGCGCCCCATGATGATCGGTTTGCCAAGGGTGGTGGCCTTGAAGTATTTGAAGTCCCCCGGCAAGTGCCAGGGCATGCTGTTGTCGACGCCGATCACACGGTTTTCACCGAGGGCTGCAATCAGGCTGAGGGGGAGTGATTTAGTCATGTCGGCGAGGATACCAGAGCCTCCCTTACCCCGATAAGCGTCACAGCGGTTATGCTCACCGCTCAATTAAGCGACGGGATGCCGCGTGACTGAACTGACGCCCCTGCAAAACCTCTGGCTGAGTGAAACCATACGTCTGCGTGAAGAACACGCAGGCCCCTTGGACGATCTGGAAGCCAATCGAATCGCCCGTAGCGCCGGCGGCGACCTGCCGACGCGCATTCAACGCCGCGCCCTGTGGCTGGCCGAGCGCGACGGGCAGACCCACGCCCTCAAACATTGGCTGCAAGGCGCGCGACTGGCGCTGATCGTGCTGGCCGTTCTGGCCGTGATCAGCGGCGCCGGCCTGGCGTTTGCCGCACTGGGCGATGGTCAGACCCCGGTCAATGTGTTCTGGGCGTTGGGCAGTCTGCTCGGGCTGAATCTGATTCTATTGTTGAGTTGGGCCCTGGGCCTGGTGTTCGCCGGAGAACAAGGCGCCGCCCTTGGACGTTTGTGGTTGTGGCTCAGTGAAAAACTCGCCCGCGATGCCAACGCCGCGCAACTGGCGCCGGCCCTGCTGCTGTTGCTGCAACGACAGAAACTCAATCGCTGGGCGCTGGGCGTGCTGGTCAACGGGTTGTGGTTGCTGGTGATGCTCAGCGCTTTGGTGATGGTGCTGACGCTGATGGCGACCCGGCGCTACGGCTTCGTCTGGGAGACCACCATTCTCGGCGGCGACACCTTCGTCGCCATGACCCAAGCCCTCGGCGCCCTGCCGGCCTTGCTCGGTTTCAGTGTGCCCAGCGTGGAGATGATCCGCGCCAGCGGCGATGCTGCGCTGAACATCGAAAGTGCCCGACAGGCCTGGGCGGCGTGGCTGGTTGGGGTGCTGCTGGTGTACGGCGTTTTGCCGCGCCTATTGCTCGCATTGTTCTGCCTGTGGCGCTGGAAAACCGGTCAAGCAGCCCTGCATCTGGATTTGAACCTGCCCGGCTACGCCCAACTGCGCGAACGGCTGATGCCCACCAGCGAACGCCTGGGCATCAGCGATGCCGCGCCGGAGCAACTTCATCGGGTTGAAAGCGCTGTCAGCGATCTGCAAAGCGCTGGCGCGCTATTGGTGGCCATCGAACTGGACGACCAACGCCCCTGGCCGCCGCAGCTGCCGAAAAACGTCAACAACGCCGGCGTGCTCGACAGCCGTGAATCCCGGCACAAACTGCTCGAACAGCTAAGTCGTTTTCCCCCGGCCCGTCTGGCCATCGCCTGTGACCCACGGCGTTCGCCGGACCGTGGCAGCCTGGCGCTGATTGCCGAACTGTCTCGCAGCGCTACCGCCACCCGTGTGTGGTTGTTGCAAGCGCCGCCCGGCGAAGCGCTGGATGCCGAACGCCTGGGCGACTGGCATGTTGCGCTAAAACAACTGGACCTGCCGTTCGCCGATTGCGCGCCGTTGAACTGGCTGGAGACGGGTCATGACTGATACCTGGAAACAGCCCTTGAAGCTCGCCGTGGTCGGCCACACCAATGTCGGCAAAACCTCGTTGCTGCGAACGCTGACGCGAGACGTCGGCTTCGGCGAAGTGTCCCATCGTCCCAGCACCACCCGCCACGTCGAAGGCGCGCGCTTGTCGGTAGACGGCGAGCCGTTACTCGATCTGTTCGACACGCCGGGTCTGGAAGACGCCATCGCCCTGCTCGACTACCTCGAGCGCCTGGAACGTCCCGGCGAACGCCTTGACGGCCCGGCACGACTGGCACGATTCCTTGAGGGCAGCGAAGCCCGACAGCGCTTCGAACAGGAAGCCAAGGTGCTGCGGCAACTGCTCGCCTCGGACGCCGGCCTCTATGTGATCGACGCCCGGGAACCGGTGCTGGCCAAGTACCGCGACGAACTGGAAGTGTTGGCCAGTTGCGGCAAACCGCTGTTGCCGGTGTTGAATTTTGTCAGCAGCGCCCAGCATCGCGAACCTGATTGGCGTGAAGCCCTGGCGCGTCTCGGTTTACATGCCTTGGTGCGTTTCGACAGCGTCGCGCCACCGGAAGATGGCGAGCGTCGACTCTACGAAAGCCTCGCGCTGCTGCTGGAAAACGCCCGCGAACAATTGGAGCGCTTGATCGCTGATCAGCAGGCCCAACGCCTGGCCCGTCAGCAGAGTGCAGCGCGGCTGATTGCCGATTTATTGATCGATTGCGCCGCCTGTCGTCGCAGTGTGGTCAGCGAGGCGGCGCAGGAACAGCAAGCGATCAGCGAACTGCGCAAAGCGGTGCGTCAGCGCGAACAACGCTGCGTCGAGGCGCTGCTCAAGCTCTACGCCTTCCGCCCACAAGATGCGGCGGCCAGTGACTTGCCGCTGCTCGATGGCCGCTGGGGCGATGACCTGTTCAACCCGGAAACCCTGAAGCAGCTCGGTGTGCGGGTCGGCGGCGGCATCGCGGCCGGCGCGGCGGCCGGGGCCGGGGTCGATCTGCTGGTGGGCGGCCTGACCCTCGGCGCAGCGGCACTGGCCGGAGCGATTGCCGGTGGCGCCCTGCAAACCGCTCGCAGTTACGGCAGCCGTTTGCTGGGCAAGATCAAAGGCCAGCGAGAACTGACCGTCGACGACGGCGTGCTACGGTTGTTGGCGTTACGCCAACGGCAATTGCTACAAGCGCTGAGTTCCCGTGGACACGCAGCGATGGACAGCATTCAGGTCGCCACGCCGCAGGACAAAACCTGGCGCGAAGGCAAACTGCCCGAAGCGCTGAACAAGGCGCGGGCGCATCCGCAGTGGTCGTCGCTTAATCCGAATTCGAAGTTGAGTCAGGGGGAGCGGCAGGAGCAGGTTGAGGTGTTGGCGCAGCAGTTGTAGAGTCCGAGTGATGTGCTGTTCAGGCGGACCCCTTCGCGAGCAAGCCCGCTCCCACATTGGATCTGCGTCGTACACAAAATCTCTAATAACTGAAGATCAAATGTGGGAGCGGGCTTGCTCGCGAAGGCCGCACCTCGGTCTAACTGTCCTAGGCCACCAGCAGCCGCAACGCCTTTGCCTTCAAGATGCCCAGATCCATCACCGGCACCTGCTCTCGGCGCCCTCGGCGCAGAGATGCCCGATGTCATGAAAGAACGCCGCCAGCACCACTTCATCATCGAACCCCTCGGCCATCGCCAGTTCCGCCGCCTGAGACATGTGCTCGATCTGCGACACCGGTTCACCGATGTAATCGTTGTCGCCAAAACGCTCGTACAGACCGAACACCTCGGCGATCACTTGCTCATGGCGGTCCATCAACTGTCTCCCAATAAGGTCGCAACGTTACGTTCGGCCATCGCCGGCCCGACGCTCATGCCGACACCGGTGTGCATCAGCGCCACGCTCACGCCTGGCATCGGGCGCAGAAAGGAGAACGGCCCCGGTCCGCGTGAACCATAGACGCCCTGCCAGCGTTCGATCACTTGCACCTTGCAACCCAACGTCTGCTCGGCCAGTTCAATCATCCAGTCATCCACCTGCTCGGCATTGAACGGTGATGGATCGCTGCCGTAATGGTGGGAGTCGCCGATGATCAACTCACCGTAAGGCGTCGGGCTGATCAGCAGGTGAATGCCATTTTCATGCAGATGGGGTGCCTCGCGCAGAATCTGCGCCTGCACCGCGGCGGCTTCCGACAAATCGGCGAAGGCGCCGTAATGGACGCAACTCAGACCGGTGAGCAGCGCGTGTTGCAGGTTGAGGTTGATCTGCGGGCGGGCGCGGAGCATTTGCAGGCGGCAGATTTGCGGATTCAGTTCGGCAATCGGCTCGGCCAGCAGCGTTTGATAATCGTGACCGGAGCAGACGATGATCTGCTCGGCGCTGAAGGTGCCAGCGGTGCTGTGCAAGCGGCCCGGCTCGATGTCGCGCACCAGCGTTGCGAAGTGAAACTCGACGCCCAGTTCGCGGCGCAGGTAGTCGATCAACGCCGGAATCGCTTCGCGGGAGTACAGCTGCTGGTCGTCCATGCCGTGCAACGCGGCACGGTGATGGCTGAACTGGCCGCCGTATAAATCGCGCAATGCCGCACCACGCAGCAGGTCGACGCGGTAACCGTGCTGCATGGCGCGACCGGCGCAGAAGGCTTCCAACAGGTGTTCTTCCGCTTCGGTGCGGGCGAACAGGTACGAGCCGTTGCGCTTGAGCTGCAGGCCCGCCAGTTGTGCCCATTGGCCCCAGATGTCGCGGCTGGCCTTGGCCAGTTCAAGCATTGGGCCGGGTGGCTGGCCGGTGACCAGGGCCTGGCCGAAGTTGCGCACCGAAGCGCCGAGCGGCGTTTCGCTGCGTTCGAAAACGGTGACTTTCAGACCGCGCTTGGCGGCGGCGTAGGCGTGGGACAGACCGAGGATGCCGGCGCCGACGATCAGCATATCGCTGTGTTGTGTCATGGGGTTTTGTCCTGAATTCCAAGCCGCCTTCGCGAGCAAGCCCGCTCCCACATTTGATCTGTGTCGTTCACAAATTTAGTGTCCGCTGGAGATCTACTGTGGGAGCGGGCTTGCTCGCGAAGGGGCCCTGTCAGCCTACGAAGATTTACTTGGCAGCCACTTTCTCGGACTTGCCGTCATAGCGCTTGCGCCACTCGGTCAGGATTTCGTCACGATTCTTCGAGGCCCAGGCAAAGTCGTTCTTGATCAGACGCTGCTCATAATCCGCCGGCAGTTCGGTCTGCGGCTTGGCGATACCCGGTTGCGCGAGCACCGCGAAGTTCTCTTTATAAAGCTCCATCGCCGCCGGGCTCGCCGAGAAGTCCGCCAGTTTCTTCGCCGCCTCTTCGTGGGGCGTGCCTTTGATCACGGCGGTGGCTTCGATCTCCCAGCCCAGGCCTTCTTTCGGCAGGATGATGTCCAGCGGCGCGCCCTGGCGTTTCAATTGAACAGCCGGGTATTCAAAGGAAATTCCGATCGGGAATTCACCAGCGGCCGCAAGCTTGCACGGCTTGGAACCGGAGTGAACGTACTGGCCGATGTTCTGGTGCAGGTCGTCCATGTACTGCCAGCCCTGCTTCTCGCCGAAGGTTTGCAGCCAGGCGCTGACGTCGAGGAAACCGGTGCCGGACGAGGCCGGGTTGGGCATGACGATCTTGCCTTTGTACTCAGGCTTGGTCAGGTCCTGCCAGCTTACGGGTTTGGTTAAGCCCTGCTTTTCGGCCTCGACGGTGTTGAAGCAAATGGTCGCCGCCCAGACGTCCATGCCGACCCAAGCTGGCGGGTTGGCGGCATCTCGGTAGTTGCTGCCGATCTTGCCGAGGTCTTTCGGTGCGTAGCTTTGCAGCATCCCTTGCTGATCGAGAATCGCCAGGCTCGACGCCGCCAGGCCCCACACCGCATCAGCCTGCGGGCGGGCTTTTTCGGCCAGGAGTTTGGCGGTGATGATGCCGGTGGAATCGCGCACCCACTTGATCTCGACGTCCGGGTTGGCCTTTTCAAAAGCCTCTTTGTAGGTCTTCAGTTGTTCGGCTTCGAGGGCGGTGTACACCGTCAACTCGGTTTTCGCCGCAAAGGCGTTCAGGCTGAAAGCGGTGAGGACAGCAGCGGCCAGGGCCAAAGGCTTGAACATGATCTTTTCCTGTTTGAGTTGAGGTGTGGGGGGCAAATCAATGACTGGGCGCGGTCTGCCGCCAGGCCTGGGAGCGGCGCAACAAACCGCGCGAAGCCCAGGCCAGCAGCAGGGACACACCCGCCGAGGTGAACAGAATCAGGGTCGACATCGCCGCCGCGCCGCCGACGTTGCCGGCGTCGTCCATGTTAAGCACCGCCACCGCTGCAAGGATGGTGTCGGGGCTGTAGAGGAAGATCGCCGCCGAGACGGTGGTCATGGCCGAGACGAACAGGTAGCGCACGATGTCCAGCAACGCCGGCAGGCAGATCGGCACAGTGACTCGCAGGTAGTGCCGGTACAGCGGCGCCTTGAGCGACAGCGCGGCGGCTTCGAACTCGGCATCGAGTTGACGCAACGCGGTGGTGGCGGTCATTTGCGCAGTGGTCAAATAGTGAGCAATGGTGCAGACCACCAGCAGGGTCATGGTCCCGTAGAGCACATGCAGCGGGTTGCCGCTGAGGTTGAAGAAGAAGACGTAACCCAGGCCCAGCACCAGACCTGGCACCGCCATCGGTACGAAACTGAGCATGCGCAGTGTCAGATTCAGTCCGCGCTGGCCACGGGTTTTTTCCATCAGGTAAGCACCGGTGAAGATCAGCACACTGCCGATCAACGCCGTACACAACGCCATCTTCACGCTGTTGCCGTATGCCAGCCAGCCGCCCGCGGTGTCGTTGAACTGGTAATGGTTGAGCGACAGCGACAGGTTGTACGGCCAGAATTTCACCAGCGACGAGTACACCGCCATACCGAACACCAGCAGCAACACTGCGCAGATCAACAGCACGATGGCCAGATAACAACCGTCGCGCAGCTTCGATGGCGCCGGTTGAAACACTTGCGCCCGACCGCTCATGGAATCGCCATGACGCCGACGCAGCCAGGCGTCGACGCCGAAGCTGAACAGCGCCGGCAGCAGCAAGACCATGCCGATCAGCGCGCCGCGACCGAATTGCTGCTGGCCGACCACGGCTTTGTAGGCCTCCAGTGCCAGCACTTGATAGTCGCCCCCGACCACCACGGGCACGCCGAAGTCGGTGATGGTCAGCGTGAACACCAGACAGAACGCCGCGAACACAGCCTGACGAGTCGCAGGCCAAGTGATGCTGCGAAAGGCCTTCGCCGGACTGGCGCCCATGCTGGAAGCAGCATCGAACAGTCGCGCATCCGCCAGGGACAGCGCCGACAGCAAAATCATCAAGGCGTGTGGGAAGGTGTAGATGACCTCCCCGAGAACAATGCCCCAGAAGCCGTAGATATTGTCCGAGAGCAAACCGCGCAACATGCCCTGATTGCCGAACAGGTAAACCAGCGCAATCCCCGGCAGCATCGACGGCGCCATCAGCGGCAACAACGACATACCGCGCCAGATGCCTTTACCGGGAATCAATGTACGTTGCAGCGCGTAGGCAAACAGGTAGGCCAGCGGTACGACAATGGCCGCGACGCTGACAGACACTTTCAGGCTGTTGCCGAGCAACCAGTGGAAATTCGCACTGGTCAGCAGTTCACGGGCAGCCACCAGTCCACCGCCCTGCCCGGCTTCAGAGCTGAAACCGCGCCAGAAGATCGCCAGCAATGGCATCAACACCGCAACGCCAAGCAACACCAGCAACAGAACCTTGCCGCCGACCACGAATAGCCGATCGCCGATCTCGGCACGGGAGGTCTGCCGAACCTGCTTGTGCGGTATCGGCAGCGCGACGTTCGCGCTCATCAGGCAAACACCTGCAGGCTGCGCGGCGGCAAGGCGACCATGATCTGCTGCGCGCCAAGACGCGGCATGGCTTCCGGCGCCAGTTCCGCCAGTAGTGCGTGGCCCGGCAGTTGATCGAGTTCGAAGCTCATGCGACAGCGGTTGCCGAGAAAAGTGATCTCGCGAACCTTGGCCGGGAACAGGTTCTCTTCATGCACCGGCGGGTTGACGTTGATCGCCTCGGGGCGGCAGAACAAACGGCCCGAGGCGGTTTTAGCGCTGCCTTCGGCCAGGCGCATGTTCATCCCGCCGACCTGGGCATGACTGTCGCTGCTGCGGTGGAATGGCAGCCAGTTGCCCTGACCGACGAACTCGGCCACAAACGGTGTGGCCGGGCGGTCGTAGATTTCCTGCGGCGTGGCGTACTGCTCGACCTTGCCGTTGTTCATCACGGCGATGCGGTCGGCCATCAGCATGGCTTCGTCTTGATTATGGGTGACCATCAGGGTGGTGACGCCGAGGTTGCGCTGCAATTGGCGCAGTTCGGTGCACAGATGCTCGCGGACCCGGGCATCGAGCGCCGACATCGGTTCATCCAGCAGCAACAAGGACGGTGCCGGCGCCAAGGCCCGAGCCAGTGCGACTCGCTGCTGCTGACCGCCGGACAACTGACCCGGGTATTTTTTCTCACTGCCGATCAGGCCGACCAGTTCCAGCATCTGACCGACGCGCTGGCGCACTTCATCGCGACTGCTGCCGGCGAGGCCGTAGGCGATGTTCGCTTCGACGGTCAGATTGGGGAACAGGGCGTAGGACTGGAAGAGAATGCCGTAATCCCGAGCCTGAGGTGCCAGGTGGGAAACGTCGCGATCGCCGAGGTATAACTCGCCGCTGTCTTGTTTCTCAAGGCCGGCGATGCAGCGCAGCAAGGTGGTTTTGCCACAGCCCGACGGCCCCAGGAGGCACACCAGCTCACCCGCCGCGACGTCGAGGGAAACGTTATCCAGCGCGGTGAACGCACTGAAGCGTTTCTGCACACCGCGCACTTTCATCGGCGCACCGGGGTTGGTCAGGGCAGTTGCAGTCGAGTGGTTCATGGACAGACCTCATCAAGCAGATGAGGGCCATCCTAGGTTTGCAATGCGTCCGTCATGTGGCAATGAGGCAAAAACGGCCGATAGTGGTATTCGGGGATTTGGGTTGGATGCCGCGGCGTACCGACGGACGCCTTCGCGGGCAAGCCTCGCTCCTACAGAGGAATGCGATCAATCTGTAGGAGCGAGGCTTGCCCGCGAAGAGGCCATAAGCATCGCCACAAGTCTCAGGCCGGAGCCATTTCCTGCGCCAACCCCAGAAACGCCGCCGGCAGCCGCGCACCTTTTCGCTCTTTGAGGCAATACAGATACTCGGGAATCTGCGGTGCATTTTCGATAGTCAGCACCCGCAATTGCGGATCATGCGGCACTTCCTGCCGAGCAATGATGCTGATACCAATGTTGCGCAATACCGCTTCACGAATCGACTCCCGGCTGCCAATCTCCAGCAGCGGCCCGAAACTCACCCCGGCGCCGGCCAGCAACTCTTCGGTCAAGCGCCGAGTGGTCGAGCCCGATTCGCGCATCAACAAGGTATGCCCCGCCAGCGCACTGAGCGGCACATGATCATGCACCGCCAGCGGATGATTGCGGTGCACCGCCAGCACCAGTGGATCGCTGCCGAGCACCCGGCGAATCAGCCGCGCATCGTCCAGCAACTGCGAGGACGCCGCGACATCGACCCGGTAATCCTCCAGCGCTTCGAGCACCTGTTGGGAGTTGCCGATTTCCACCGACACCTCAACTTGCGGCAAGCGCTCGCGAAAGGTCTTCACCAGATCGAGGATGTAATACGGCGCGGTAGCGGCGATGCGCAACGTGCCCTGGACCTGACCGCTGTTGCGCAGGAAGAACTCGATGTCGGCTTCCTGCTGCAACAGCGCCTTGACCATCGGCAACAACCGCGCGCCTTCGTCGCTGACGCTGAGGCGGCGACCGCCACGGTAGAACAGCTCAACCGAGTACTGGCTTTCCAGATGCCGAATCTGGGTCGTTACCGTCGGTTGGCTCAGGCCGAGTTTTTTCGCCGCCAGGGTAATACTGCCCAACCGGGCAACCATGTAAAACGCCTTCAGCTCGGCACTCAGCACACCCTTCCCTCATCGTCTATTTGCGCAACAGGCGCAAACCGTTGAACACCACCAACAGGCTCACGCCCATGTCAGCGAACACCGCCATCCACATGGTGGCGATCCCGGCGAAGGTTACCCCAAGAAAGATCGCTTTGATGACCAATGCCAGGGCAATGTTCTGTTTGAGGATATTCGAGGTCTGCCGCGACAGGCGGATGAAAGCCGGAATCTTGCGCAGATCGTCGTCCATCAGGGCGACATCAGCGGTTTCGATTGCGGTGTCGGTGCCGGCCGCCGCCATGGCGAAACCGATCTCGGCCCGCGCCAGTGCCGGTGCGTCGTTGATGCCGTCGCCGACCATCCCGACCCGATGGCCTTGGGCATACAGCGTTTCGATGGCTTGCAGCTTATCGGTCGGCAACAGATCGCCCTGCGCCTGATCGATGCCCACGTGGGCGGCGATGGCCTGGGCGGTATGAACGTTGTCGCCGGTCAGCATCAGGGTTTTGATGCCCAACTCATGCAACTGCTGGATCGCTTCGCGGCTGGATGCTTTCACGGTGTCCGCGACGGCAAACAGCGCCAGGGGGCCCGACTTGTCGAGCAACAGCACCACGGATTTGCCCTGTTTCTCCAGAGCAAACAGCTGCTCTTCCAGCGCTGGCGAACACAGGCCCAAATCTTCCACCAGGCGGTGATTGCCCAAGTGGTAGAGCTCACCGTTAATCTCGCCGCGCACACCACGCCCCGCCAGGGCTTCGAAGTTATCCACAGTCAGCGGCACAGGATGCTTATCCACAGCCGCGTTGGCGATAGCCAGCGACACCGGGTGATCCGAACGACCGGCCAGTGCCGCCGCAATGGCCGGGGCAATTGCATCAGCGATTGGATCGAGGGACACATAGTCGGTCTGCACCGGTTTGCCGTGCGTGAGGGTGCCGGTCTTGTCGAGGGCCAGGTAATCGAGTTTGTGGCCGTGCTCCAGATAGACGCCACCCTTGACCAGAATCCCTTTGCGCGCCGCAGCCGCGAGACCGCTGACGATGGTCACCGGGGTAGAAATCACCAAGGCACACGGGCAGGCGACCACCAGCAACACCAGCGCCCGGTAGATCCAGTCGAACCACAGCGCATCCATGAACAGCGGCGGAATCACCGCCACGGCCAGGGCCAGGATAAACACCGCCGGGGTGTAGATTTTCGAGAAACTGTCGACGAAACGCTGGGTCGGGGCGCGTGCCCCCTGAGCCTGTTCCACGGCGTGGATAATCCGCGCCAGGGTCGAATTGTTCGCCGCAGCGGTTACCGTGTATTCCAGCGAACCGGACTGGTTGATGGTGCCGGCGAACACTTTGTCGCCGATGGTTTTTTCCACCGGGAGGCTTTCACCGGTGATCGGCGCCTGATCGATGGTCGAGTTGCCGGACAACACTTCGCCGTCCAGACCGATCCGCTCGCCAGGACGCACCCGCACCCGCGCACCCAGTTCGATGTTTTTGACCGGTTGTGCGATCCAACTGCCGTCGGCCTGTTGCACCGTGGCCTGCTCGGGGGCCATCTGCATCAGCCCGCCGATGGCGTTGCGCGCCCGGTCCAGAGACCTGGCTTCGATCAATTCGGCCACGGTGAACAGAAACATCACCATTGCCGCTTCCGGCCATTGACCGATCAGAATCGCGCCTGTCACCGCGATGCTCATCAGCGCGTTGATGTTCAGGTTGAGGTTTTTCAGGGCGATCCAGCCCTTTTTGTAAGTGCTGAGGCCACCGCTGAGAATCGAAATCAGCGCGATAACTGCCACCACCCAGTTTGGCGCCGCACTGGTGAAGTGGATAAGCTCGGCGGCCAGCGCGCCAACGCCGGACAATGCCAATGGCCACCAGGGCTTTTTCTCAGGCGCCGGAATTGGCGCTTCAACGCCCGGCTCCAGCGGCTCGGCGTGCATGCCGAGCGACTTGATCGCATCGATGATCGGCGCGGTGCCTGGCAGGTCATGGGTCACGCCCAACACCCGGTTGATCAGGTTGAATTCCAGTTGCTGCACACCCGACAGCTTCCCGAGTTTGTTCTGGATCAGCGTCTGTTCCGTCGGGCAGTCCATGGCCTCGATGCGGAAACTGCTCAGCCGCGCACCGGCAGTCGGCGTCTCGCTCAACTTGATCAGCGACGGCGCTGCTGCTTTGGAGGAACAGCAGGAATCCCCGTGGCCGCCATGGTCATGCCTGGACACAGGCTGCAGCTTGTGGCTGTGATCGTGCCCGGGTTTGTGGGTGTGAAGAGAATCGCTCATTGTTCGCGTCCATGAAGGTGCCTGTTGCCAAGTAAAGACCCTGTAGCCACTATAGGGTCAAGCACCCTTTTGGAGATTGTCGCGATGAAAATCGGAGAACTGGCGAAACTCACCGACTGCGCCGTGGAAACCATCCGCTACTACGAGCGCGAAAACCTGCTGCCGGAGCCGGCCCGCAGCGACGGCAATTACCGCGTCTACACCCAGGCCCACGCCGAGCGCCTGACCTTCATCCGCAACTGCCGCACCCTCGACATGACCCTCGAGGAGATCCGCAGCCTGCTGGCCCTGCGCGACAGCCCGCAGGATCAATGCGAAAACGTCAACGCGTTGATCGACGAACACATCCACCATGTGAAAGCTCGAATCGATGGTTTGCTGGCCTTGCAGACACAACTGCTCGACCTGCGCCAACGCTGCAGCGAAGGGCCGGATATCGATCAGTGCGGGATTTTGCAGCGGCTGGAAGTGAGCGGCGGGGTTGTGGCGACGGAGGTTGAGCATTCTCATGTTGGCAGGAGTCATGGGCATTGAATCCGTCACCATTCAAGCCGATTACACCAATTTGAACTCGAGGATCCCGTTGTTTCCCATGCCATAGCTGATGCCGGGCACCATCCCGGACCCCAGAAAAAGGCTGCAAAACAGATGAACGAGCTCACCGCGATGGCCTTGATAGACAGAAGGCTCAACCCGGAACTCCAGGGGTGAGTCGGGGCTTACCGCCAATTTACGCTGATAGTCTCTCCAGGCTCCGCCTGCCCCGCCATTCGGGCTACTTTTCCAGAACATTTCGATGGCGTTGTTTGTTTGCAGGTTTTCAATCCGGGGGATGGTCAGGATAACGCCATCGGGATGTTGATCGATCTCCAGTACATCTTCCAAGACCCCTTCAATAGACACCCGGTCGGTTTGAATCAGTGCCGGGGCCAACGTCATGAACAAAGAGCGAGAAGGTAGATGGTTTTCCTCTCTTACGATCACAAAAATGACTTCACACCTCTTTCCTTCAAACTTCCGGGCTTCCTCATCTGAAACAACAAAATGCAGCGCGGTGAAATTCAGTACCCATTGGGGTAATGACTGGAAGCTCTCGCCGGTCCCGTCCAATGCCTGCCATTGCACTCGAACCTGATCGTATAGCTGAAACTCCAACTCGTTCGGATACACCACCACTCGCAACGAATCAACGAAGATGGGCGTCCCAGTGAGTATTTCCATGGGCACCACACATCCCCATGGAGCGAGGCTCGGAATGAAATGAAAGAGCCCCGAGCGGCTTTCACAGCCAATGAGTGGTGAACTGGCCAATTCGGCGCGCAAGCGCGGCGCAAGGCTTGAATGTTTCTCCGAAAAGCCGGCAGGCGCATGAGGCACGTTGATCGTCATGAAGAGGCTCCTGAACAAGAAGAGGGTGTTGCTGACCCGGCCTGATGGCCTTGGGATCAGTCAAACACCCTCTCGTTTATTCGCCTACTGTCATAAATGACAGTTCAATAGACCTTTTCCTAATAAAAAAGACCGCCGATCAAAACTATCAAACCGCCATCGGCGCGGTCATCGGCGCGTGGTGTTCATAGCCTTCCAGCGAGAAATCGCTCGGCTCAATCTGCTCCAGCCATTCCGGCTGATAAACACCGGTCTTGGCAAACTCCGGCACGCGGTCGGAAATCACCAGTTTCGGCATCGGGAACGGCTCGCGCTTGAGCTGTTCGTTGAGCATGTCCAGGTGGTTTTCGTAGACGTGGGCGTCGCCGATGAAATAGGTGAACCAGCGCGGTGTGTAACCGGTCAGGCGACCGATCAGGCTCAGCAGCGCGGCGCCTTCGGTGAGGTTGAACGGCGTGCCCAGGCCCAGGTCGTTGGAGCGGATGTAGAGGGTCAGGGAGATTTCCCTGGTCTCAACATTCGGGTGGAACTGGTACAGCAAGTGGCACGGCGGCAGGGCCATTTCGTCGAGCTGGGCGACGTTCCAGCCGTGGAACAGGATGCGACGGCTGCCCGGGTCCTTGATGATGGTGTCGACGCACTGGCGGATCTGGTCGATCGCCTTGTACAGCACCACATAGGCCTGACCGTCTTCTTCGCCTTCGGCAATCTGACGATAACCCTGACTCAGGGTCTGCTCGATGGCGGCCTGGTTGCTGACCGGAATCTGCTTGTACGCCGGCCATTTGCGCCATTGCACGCCGTAGATCTCGCCGAGGTCGTCTTCACCCTGACGGAACGGGTTGGCCAGCCACTGCGCGTTTTCGTTGGCGTTCTGGTCCCAGACCTTGCAGCCCAGCGCACGGAATTCGGCGGCGTTGTTCACCCCGCGCAGAAAACCGCACATCTCGCCGATGGCCGATTTGAAGGCCATCTTGCGAGTGGTGATCGCCGGGAAACCTTCCTGCAGATCGAAGCGCAGCATCGCGCCCGGAAAGCTGATGGTGTTCACGCCCGTGCGGTTGGCCTGTTTGGTGCCGTTTTTGATGACGTGGGCGACCAGTTCGAGATATTGCTTCATGAATTACCTGTGTCCTTGAACCCGGGACCATCGCCCCAGGGTTCGAATTTATAGCGCCTGCTTCTTATACAGCAGCTGCGGGGGCCGCCGGGGCGCGCCGATAAGCCAGCCAGATCAGGAACAGCCCGCCGACGATCATCGGTACGCACAGCACTTGGCCCATGGTCAGCCAGTTCCAGGCCAGATAACCCAGTTGCGCGTCCGGCACGCGAACGAATTCGACGATGAAGCGGAAGATGCCATAGAACAGCGCGAACATCCCGGACACCGCCATGGTCGGCCGCGGCTTGCGCGAGAACAGCCAGAGGATCGCGAACAGCGCCACGCCTTCCAGCGCAAATTGGTACAGCTGCGACGGATGACGCGCCAGTTGCGCCGGATCGGTCGGGAAGACCATCGCCCACGGCACGTCGGTCGCCTTGCCCCACAACTCGGCGTTGATGAAGTTGCCGATACGCCCGGCACCCAGGCCGATCGGCACCATCGGCGCGACGAAGTCCATCAGCTGGAAGAACGACTTGTCGTTCTTTTTACCGAACCACAGCGCCGCCAGCATTACACCGATAAACCCGCCGTGGAACGACATGCCGCCCTTCCACACTTCGAAGATCAGGGTCGGGTTGGCCAGATAGGCGTTCAGATCGTAAAACAGCACATAACCCAAGCGGCCACCGACAATGACGCCCATCGACATCCAGAACACCATGTCGGAGAGTTTCTCCTTGGTCCAGGTCGGGTCGAAGCGGTTCAGCCGGCGTGATGCCAGCCACCACGCGCCGCCGATGCCGATCAGGTACATCAGGCCGTACCAGTGGATTTTCAGCGGACCGATGGCCAGGGCCACCGGGTCGATCTGCGGGTAAGGCAGCATTGCGACTCCTCGTTAGAGTTGAAACCTTCAAATGCCCGGGCGACGCTGTCACGCCAGGATTAAGCCAGGATTGCGCTACGCGTCAGAGCAAGAAGCTCAAGCCGACGCAAAACAGCAAAGCGGCAAATAGTCTTTTCAGCAAGCGCGGCGACAGCCTGTGGGCCAGTCGCGCACCGAGGCGGGCGAATACCATGCTGGTCAGGGCGATCCCCAGCAGCGCCGGCAAATAAACAAAACCGAGACTATGGGCCGGCAGCA
Source organism: Pseudomonas sp. NPDC086112 (assembly GCF_044746425.1). Taxonomy (NCBI): domain Bacteria; kingdom Pseudomonadati; phylum Pseudomonadota; class Gammaproteobacteria; order Pseudomonadales; family Pseudomonadaceae; genus Pseudomonas; species Pseudomonas sp. NPDC086112. The sequence goes on from NZ_JBIVCD010000017.1 coordinate 100,830, forward strand.
GTGGATCGTGCCACCCCAGAATCATGAAACTTAATGCACTGGCCAAGGCGATTGGCAGGCCACAGGCCGACGAAGTGGCCACCGCCTGCTGCATCGGCAGGCTGCGCCAGGTCAGGAACGGCACGGTCAACGAGCCGCCGCCGATCCCGAAAATCGCCGAGGCCCAGCCAATCACACTGCCAGCCACGGTCAAACCGACTTTGCCCGGCACCGTTCGGCTGGCCTTGGGTTTGAAGTCCAAAGCGAGTTGAACGGCGATGATCAGCGCAAATACACCAATGATCTTCTGCAAATTCGGCCCGGAAATCGCTTCGGCAGTCAGTGCGCCGAAACCGGCACCGATCAGAATACCTAGCGTCATCCAGGCAAAAATCGGCCAACGCACGGCGCCGCGGCGATGGTGCTCGCGAACCGCATTGACCGACGTAAAGATGATCGTCGCCAGGGAGGTGCCGACTGCCAGATGCGTCAGGATCGAGGCATCAAATCCCTGCAAGGTGAAACTGAACACCAGCACCGGGACAATGATGATCCCGCCGCCTACTCCAAACAGCCCGGCCAGCACGCCCGCACAGGCGCCCAGCGCCAGATAGAGCAGAAATTCCATGGCCGCATCCCCAAGCATCCCGAATCAGGAGCGGCATGGTAACGGAAGCATGGCCTCGGGCTCCACTGTGGATGGCGATGGATCGATGAGCGATGTCTGCGTAGAGTGAGCAAAAAACACACAAGGACCACCTTATGTGCCTGATTGTTTTTGCCTGGCGGCCGGATCATGCCCAGCCACTGATCGTGGCGGCCAACCGCGACGAATTCTATGCCCGGCCCAGCCTGCCCCTGGCGCAATGGCCACATGCCCCGCACGTGTACGCCGGTCGCGACCTGGAGGCTGGCGGTACGTGGCTCGGGGTCGGCGCCAACGGCCGCTTCGCCGCGCTGACCAACATCCGTGATCCCCTTCAGCCGCCGGCGCGCAAGTCGCGAGGCGAACTGGTGGCGCAGTTTCTCAGCGGGGAGATGTCGATTGACGACTATTTAAAGGACGTTGTCGGACGTTCGCCTGAATATGCCGGGTTTAATCTGTTGATTGGCAATGCCAACGAGCTATGGCACTTCAATGCCCGGGAGACGGAGGCAGTCATGCTCCAACCGGGCATTTATGGGTTATCTAACGCAGGGCTGGATACGCCGTGGCCGAAAGTGCTCAAGGCCAAGGCAGCATTGAGCGAGGTGTTGGACGATCCGCAGCCGCAGGCGCTATTGGCTTTGCTGAGCGATCCGCAGACGGCACCGCTTGCCGAACTGCCAGACACTGGCGTGGGACAGGCCACCGAGACGTTGTTGTCGAGCGTGTTTATCAAGAGCCCGACTTACGGGACACGGGCGAGCACGGCGTTGATTGTTCAGGCGGATGGGGGGCGGCATATGGTCGAGCGGAGTTTCGGGCCGTATGGGGGGCATTTGGGGGAGGTAGAGATCAGGATTTGAAGATGTGGTGTGTTTGCGGACGCCTTCGCGGGCAAGCCTCGCTCCTACAGAACTTGTGTTGGTCGCCGGAAATGGACACGACACATAATCTGTAGGAGCGAGGCTTGCCCGCGAAGAGTCCGTCAGTCTCTTAGAGGGTTTTGACCGAAGCCGGATTGATCATCCGCGCCAACCCAAGGTTCTTCAGCGCCAACTGCAGCGAGCTGTGGATAACTTGCGGGTTGTCGATGGTCATCAGTTCCGCCAGCAATTCCTTGGCCTTGCTCAGGTTGATCTGACGCAGCATCCACTTCACTTTCGGCAAGTTGGTGGCGTTCATCGACAGGCTGTCGAAGCCCATCGCCATCAACAACACCGCCGCCGCCGGGTCACCGGCCATTTCGCCGCAGATACTCACAGGCTTGCCTTCGGCATGAGCATCACGCACCACGTTCTGTAAGGCTTGCAACACTGCCGGGTGCAGGTAGTCGTAGAGATCGGCCACCCGCGGGTTGTTGCGGTCCACGGCCAGCAGGTACTGGGTCAGGTCGTTGGAGCCGACCGACAGGAAGTCCACTTGTCGCGCCAGTTCCCTGGTCTGATACACCGCCGCCGGAATCTCGATCATCACGCCAACCGGCGGCATCGGCACGTCGGTGCCTTCGTCGCGGACTTCGCCCCAGGCCCGATGAATCAGGTGCAGGGCTTCTTCCAGTTCATGGATGCCGGAAATCATCGGCAGCAGAATACGCAGGTTGTTCAGGCCTTCGCTGGCCTTGAGCATGGCGCGGGTTTGCACCAGGAAGATTTCCGGGTGGTCGAGGGTCACACGAATGCCGCGCCAGCCGAGGAACGGGTTGTCTTCCTTGATCGGAAAGTACGACAACGCCTTGTCGCCGCCGATGTCCAGGCTGCGCATGGTCACCGGTTGCGGATGGAACGCGGCGAGCTGCTCGCGATAGATTGCCAGCTGCTCTTTTTCGCTCGGGAAGCGCTGGTTGATCATGAACGGCACTTCGGTGCGGTACAGACCCACGCCCTCGGCACCGCGCTTCTGCGCCCGTGCCACGTCCGCCAGCAGGCCAGTGTTGACCCACAGCGGCATGCGGTGGCCATCGACCGTCACGCACGGCAGATCCCGCAATGCATCCAGCCCGAGGGCCAGTTGCTTCTCTTCCTCGACCACTTCGGCGAACTGCTTGCGCAGCACGTCACTGGGGTTGGTATAGACCTCACCGTGGTAGCCGTCGACGATCATCTGGATGCCGTCGACCTTGGAGTACGGCAAGTCGACCAGGCCCATCACCGTCGGAATACCCATGGCGCGCGCCAGGATCGCCACGTGGGAGTTGCCGGAACCGAGTACCGACACCAGACCCACCAGCTTGCCTTCCGGCACCTCGCCGAGCATCGCCGGCGTCAGTTCTTCGCTGACCAGAATGGTGTTGTCGGGGTAGACCAGGGTCTGCTGCCGCTCTTCCTGCAGATAAGCCAGCAAGCGCCGACCGAGATCCTTGACGTCCGAGGCGCGCTCACGCAAGTAGGCGTCGTCCATCAATTCGAATCGGTTGACGTGTTCGGTGACCACCTGACGCAACGCGCCCTGAGCCCACTGACCGGTCTTGATCACCGTGGTAATTTCGCTGCCGAGCGAGGCATCGTCGAGCATCATCAGGTAAACGTCGAACAGCGCGCGTTCTTCAGGCCGCAGCTGGGTCGCCAGCTTGGCGGACAAGGCACGCATGTCGGCGCGCACGCCTTCGATGGCGGTCTTGAACAGCGCAAGCTCTGCGTCAATGTCGGCGATAGTCTTGTCCGGCACCACATCCAGATCGGCCGGCGGCAGCATGACGACCGCGGTTCCGACCGCCGCGCCCGGCGAACCCGGTACCCCGACGAACTTTGCTTCCTGGATACCTTTGCCCTGCCGCCCCAGACCACGGATCGAACCGGTGGCCTCGGCGTGGGCGATAACGCCGGCAAGTTGCGCGCTCATGGTCACGAGGAAGGCTTCTTCACCTTCATCGAACTGGCGGCGTTCTTTTTGCTGAATGACCAACACGCCGACAACGCGACGGTGGTGAATGATCGGCGCCCCGAGGAACGAGGCGTAGCGCTCTTCACCGGTCTCGGCG
>NZ_JBIVCD010000018.1:0-17814 GCF_044746425.1 Pseudomonas sp. NPDC086112
GCAGCGCCTTGGCAGCAGCGGTGGCAGCACCAGTCTCGGTGATGACCATGTTCAGCGCGGCGCTACGGCCACGGCGATCCCTTGTGGAAGTTGTCGATCAGGTTCTGGTCGTTGGTGTACGAGTGAACAGTTTCGACGTGACCGTTGATGATACCGAACTTGTCATTCACAGCCTTCAGCACCGGCACGATGGCGTTGGTGGTGCAGGAAGCGGCGGACACGATCTTGTCGTCAGCGGTGATTTCACCGTGGTTGATGCCGTGAACGATGTTCTTCAGCTTGCCTTTGCCAGGCGCGGTCAGAACAACGCGGTCGATACCCGGGCAGGACAGGTGCTGGCCCAGGCCGTCGGCGTCACGCCATACACCGGTGTTATCCACCAGCAGCGCGTTTTTGATGCCGTACTGGGTGTAGTCCACTTCAGTCGGGTTCTTCGCGTAGATAACCTGGATCAGGTTGCCGTTGGCGGTGATGGTGTTATTGGCTTCATCAATGGTGATGGTGCCATTGAACGAACCGTGCACCGAGTCCCGACGCAGCAGGCTGGCACGCTTGACCAGATCGTTCTCGGCGCCCTTGCGGACAACGATGGCGCGCAGACGCAGGCCGTCGCCACCACCGGTTTTCTCGATCAGGATGCGCGCCAGCAGACGGCCGATACGACCGAAGCCGTACAGGACAACGTCGGTACCGGTACGGCCGGAACCATTCTGCTTGCCGACCACATCGGCCAGTTCGTCACGGACGAACGCTTCGGCGGTACGGCCATTACCTTCGGCTTTGAATTTGACAGCCAGCTTGCCCAGATCTACCGAAGCAGCGCCGAGCTTGAGCTCGCTCATTGCCTTGAGCAGCGGGAATGTTTCGTGGACGGACAATTCGCTGTCATCGGACTGGCGATGGCGAGCAAAGCGGTGAGCTTTGAGAATCGCGATGACAGACTGGTTGATCAGACTGCGGCCATAGATCGAGCTCACCACGTTGTTATTGCGGTAGAGCTGACCGATAAGCGGAATCATCGCTTCTGCGAGTGCTTCACGGTCGATCCATTCACCAAGACACTGGTCGGGCTTCTGAGTCACGGTAACCTTCCACATGTAGGGGCAGAAAAAAGGGGCTACATTATGCCGCCGAGTGGCTCCTGTAGCAATGCGCGCCTGTCGCACTGGCGGCAACAAAATCCTGTTCAAAAAAATCACGCCCCACGCCAGCCCAGTAAAACCGGGGCTTTCAGCGCAGTCAATTTTCCGACGACAACGCTGCCGTGTCCGTAACCCTCCGTAACACTGAGCGGTTTTGGCACTACATTTTCAGTGTCAAACCGCCAGTTTTTGTCATTACCACTACATTTCACCCAGCTTGTGCATATAGACACAGTCTGCAACTGACAGCCGGCACCTGAGGCCGTTACAATTGTCGACTTTGTCGCAACGCTTGGAGCTCAACCTTCCGTGCCCGTTCTGCGTCTACCGCTTCTCCCTGCCGCGGCAGGTAAACAGCACTGGGGCAACCTGCCCGGTGCCGCCCTGAGCCTGGCCATTGCCGAGGCCGCCAGCGCTGCCAAGCGCTTTACCCTGCTACTGACCGCCGACAGCCAGAGTGCCGAACGGCTGGAACAGGAGCTGAGTTTCTTCGCCCCGGATTTGCCTGTTCTGCATTTCCCCGACTGGGAAACCCTTCCCTACGATCTGTTCTCGCCACATCAGGACATCATCTCTCAGCGCATCTCCAGCCTTTATCGGTTGCCGGAGCTGGAGCATGGCGTGCTGGTCGTGCCGATCACCACGGCTCTGCACCGTCTGGCGCCGACCAAATTCCTGCTCGGCAGCAGTCTGGTGCTGGATGTCGGCCAGAAGCTCGATGTCGAGCAAATGCGCAGCCGGCTTGAAGCCAGCGGCTATCGTTACGTCGATACAGTTTATGAGCACGGCGAATTCACCGTGCGCGGCTCGCTGATCGATCTGTTCCCGATGGGCAGCAAACTGCCCTTCCGCATCGATCTGTTCGACGACGAAATCGAAACCCTGCGTACCTTCGATCCGGAAAACCAGCGCTCAATCGACAAGGTGGACACTGTTCGCCTGCTGCCGGCGCGGGAGTTCCCGCTGCAAAAGGACGCGGTCACCCGTTTCAAGGCGCGCTTTCGCGAGCGCTTCGATGTCGACTTCCGTCGCTGCCCGATCTTTCAGGATTTGAGCAGCGGGATTACACCGGCGGGTATCGAGTACTACTTGCCGTTGTTCTTCGACGAAACCTCCACCCTGTTCGATTACCTGCCTCAGGACACGCAAGTGTTCTCTTTGCCGGGCATCGAACAGGCGGCGGAGAATTTCTGGAACGACGTACGCAATCGTTACGAAGAGCGCCGCGTCGACCCATCCCGTCCTTTATTGCCACCGGCCGAGCTGTTCTTGCCCGTGGAAGATTGCTTTGCTCGCCTGAAGAACTGGCCCCGTGTGGTTGCCAGTCAACAGGACGTGGAAACCGGTGTCGGTCGCGAGCGTTTCCCGGCTCAGCCACTGCCGAACCTGGCCATCGAGGCCAAGGCCACTCAGCCGTTGGCGGCGCTGGCCGGTTTCCTCGACGAATTCCCTGGCCGCGTGCTGTTTACCGCCGAGTCCGCGGGCCGCCGTGAAGTGCTGCTGGAGTTGCTGGAACGCCTGAAGCTGCGACCGAAAACCGTCGACAGTTGGCCAGACTTTGTTGCGAGCAAGGAGCGCTTGGCGATCACCATCGCACCGCTCGACGAAGGACTGTTGCTGGACGATCCAGCCCTGGCCCTGGTCGCTGAAAGCCCGTTGTTCGGTCAGCGCGTGATGCAGCGTCGCCGTCGCGAGAAACGCGCTGACGCCAACAACGATGCAGTGATCAAAAACCTCACCGAACTGCGCGAAGGCGCGCCGGTGGTGCACATCGATCATGGTGTCGGCCGCTATCTGGGACTGACGATCCTGGAAATCGATAGTCAAGCCGCCGAATTCCTGACCCTTGAATATGCCGAGAACGCCAAGCTGTACGTCCCGGTCGCCAACCTGCATTTGATCGCCCGCTACACCGGCAGCGACGATGCCTTGGCGCCGCTGCACCGCCTCGGCTCCGAAACCTGGCAGAAAGCCAAACGCAAAGCCGCCGAACAGGTGCGCGACGTGGCCGCCGAGTTGCTCGACATCTATGCCCGTCGCGCCGCTCGCGAGGGTTATGCCTTCGCCGACCCCAAAGCCGATTACGCGACCTTCAGCGCCGGTTTCCCGTTCGAAGAAACCCCGGACCAGCAAACCACCATCGAAGCGGTGCGCGCCGACATGCTCGCGCCGAAACCGATGGATCGCCTGGTCTGCGGCGACGTCGGTTTCGGCAAGACCGAAGTGGCGATGCGCGCGGCGTTCATCGCGGTGCATGGCGGTCGTCAGGTGGCGATTCTGGTGCCAACCACCCTGCTCGCCCAGCAACATTACAACAGCTTCCGCGACCGCTTCGCCGACTGGCCGGTGAGCGTGGAAGTGATGAGCCGCTTCAAGTCGACCAAGGAAGTCAACGCCGCGGTCGCGGACCTGGCCGAAGGCAAGATCGACATCGTCATCGGCACACACAAGCTGCTGCAAGACGACGTCAAAATCAAAAACCTCGGGCTGGTGATCATCGACGAAGAGCACCGTTTCGGTGTCCGTCAGAAAGAACAGCTCAAGGCGCTGCGCAGTGAAGTCGACATCCTGACGCTGACCGCCACGCCAATTCCGCGCACGTTGAACATGGCGGTATCGGGCATGCGCGACCTGTCGATCATCGCCACGCCGCCGGCCCGCCGCCTGTCGGTGCGCACGTTCGTCATGGAGCAGAACAAGAGCACGGTAAAAGAAGCCCTGCTCCGTGAGTTGCTGCGTGGCGGCCAGGTCTACTACCTGCACAACGACGTGAAGACCATCGAGAAATGCGCCGCCGACCTCGCCGAACTGGTGCCGGAAGCACGGATCGGCATCGGCCACGGGCAGATGCGTGAACGCGATCTCGAACAGGTGATGAGCGACTTCTACCACAAGCGCTTCAACGTGCTGATCGCCTCGACCATCATCGAGACCGGCATCGACGTGCCGAGCGCCAATACCATCATCATCGAGCGTGCCGACAAGTTCGGCCTGGCGCAGTTGCATCAATTGCGTGGCCGCGTCGGTCGCAGCCACCACCAGGCGTATGCTTACCTGCTGACACCGCCGCGCCAGCAGATCACTCCCGACGCAGAAAAGCGTCTCGAAGCGATTGCCAACACCCAGGACCTCGGCGCGGGCTTCGTGCTCGCGACCAACGACCTGGAAATCCGCGGTGCCGGCGAACTGCTGGGCGACGGTCAGAGCGGGCAGATCCAGGCCGTCGGTTTCACGCTGTACATGGAAATGCTCGAGCGCGCGGTGAAGTCGATCCGCAAGGGCGAACAGCCAAACCTCGACCAACCGCTGGGCGGCGGTCCGGAAGTCAATCTGCGTGTACCGGCGCTGATCCCCGAGGACTATCTGCCGGATGTTCACGCGCGACTGATTCTCTACAAACGCATTGCCTCGGCCACCGATGAGGAAGGCCTCAAGGACCTGCAAGTGGAGATGATCGACCGTTTCGGCCTGCTGCCGGAGCCGACCAAGAACCTGGTGCGGATAACGGCGCTGAAATTGCAGGCCGAACAGTTGGGCATCAAGAAAGTCGACGGTGGTCCGCAAGGCGGTCGTATCGAGTTCGCGGCACAGACCCCGGTCGATCCGCTGACACTGATCAAACTGATCCAGAGCCAGCCCAAACGCTACAAGTTCGAAGGCGCCACGATGTTCAAATTCCAGGTCCCCATGGAGCGCCCGGAAGAACGTTTTAATACTGTAGAGGCGCTATTCGAGCGCCTCATTCCGACCACTGCTTGAAGGACGCCGCATGCGCCTGTTTCGCTCACTGACCTTGTTGATGTCGTTGTTTTCGCCGTTCGCCTCGACGGCGTTTGCCGATGATCTGTATCAGGTTGAAATGATTCTGGTGCGGCAAAACGCCGTGCCCGCCATCGTCAGCCGCGCCGCGCCGGAAGACTGGGATGCCGGCGCCCAACGCATCAGCCCCGACAGTTTTCGCACGCCGAGCCTTAATCCCGAAGTGGAAAAGCTCACCGCCAGCAATGAATACACAGTGCTGATGCACAAGGCCTGGCAACAAAAGCTCGGCGAAGAAGCCAGCAAAGTCGCGATCAGCGAAGGCACCGAGCAGTTCGGCCAGTTCCCGATCGAAGGCACGCTGAGCCTGAAACTGGGGCGTTTCACCGACGTCGATGCAGACTTCTGGGTCAATAAGATTGATGCCAACGGCCTGGTCACCGCCAGCGAACGCCTGAAGCAGGAAAGCCACACCAAGAACGGTCAACTGAACTTCCTCGACAACGGTCACCTGGGCCTGCTGATCAAGATCACCTCGCTGACCGCCCCTGCACCTCGGCCAGTCCCCGATGTAATTCCGGACTGATATGCCCCCGACCCTGAGCAAACCCCTGGCAACATCCTGGGTCAGCCGATTCAAGGAACAAAGCCTGGAGCGTGGCCGCCGCTACGCGCTGGAAAACCGCGTCAGGATCGTCGAAGTCGGCGACGCCACCATCACCGCCAGTTGCGAAGGCTCTGGCGGCAACGTTTACCGTCAGACCATTCGCCTGCGCGAGTCGGCCAAAGGCACGTTGCTGATGATCGACGCCACGTGCACCTGCCCGGTTCATAGCAACTGCAAACATTGCGCGGCGGTGTTGCTGCAAGTGCAGGAAACCCTCGCCTACCCGGCGGCGGCGAAAGACGCCGAACTGCTGGAAAAACTTCAGGCCGTACTGGAAAACCGTAGCCCGAAAGCGCCGCCGCAAGTGCTGGTGGACAACGTGCAACCGGTGCCGCGCCTGTGGCTGGCAAGTATCGAATTCAGTGCCTTTGAACCACGCAACGGCAAGATGCAGCGTTACATCCAGCATCGCGCGGCGCTGTCCTTCAGTTATCTGGACGAATACGTCAGCGGACAGAAAAACACTGACATCCTGATTCGTCAGGAGACACAGACGCTGCGGATAAAACGTCACCCGGAAGTCGAACAGGCCTACAGGGAACAGCTGCGAATCCTCGGTTTCAAGATCGCCACCCGACAAAGCAAGGCCTTGCCCGAAAGTGCCGGCGAACTCTACGAGATGGTCAACGACAGCGCCTGGCTGACTTTCACCCTCAACGAGCTGCCGAAGCTGCGCACCCAAGGGTGGGAGTTGCAGATTGACGAGGACTTCGGCTTCGACCTGACCGCAGTTGAAGACTGGTACGCCACCGTCGAGCAGGCACCGGAGCGCGACTGGTTCGACCTGGAATTGGGGATCATCGTCAACGGCGAACGGCTGAGCCTGTTGCCGATCCTGTTAAACCTGATGCGCTCCCATACCGAGCTTCTCAACCCGGAACGCCTCGCCCGACGCCGCGACGACGAATTGATTCTGGTGAACATCCCGCAGCGCCGCAGCACCGACCAAGGCCCGCTGCAGGTCGCCCTGCCCTTCGGCCGCTTAAAACCGGTGCTGGCCACTCTCGGCGAGTTTTACCTGCAAGAGCCCGGTGAAACCACGCTGCGCCTGAGCAAGGCCGACGCCACGCGACTGAATCCGCTGGAAGGCCTGCCGTTGCTCTGGGAAGGTGGCGAGCAGATCCGCACCTTTGCCCAACGCCTGCGTGACATCAAAGACCACACCGCAGTGGCACCCGAAGGGTTGAATGCCACCTTGCGCCCGTATCAGCTGGAAGGCCTGAGCTGGATGCAGTCGTTGCGGCAACTGGAAGTCGGCGGGATTCTCGCGGACGACATGGGCCTGGGCAAAACCCTACAGACCCTGGCGCATATTCTCAGCGAGAAGAACGCCGGGCGCCTCGATCGGCCGTGCATGGTGGTCATGCCCACCAGCCTGATCCCCAACTGGCTCGACGAAGCCGCGCATTTCACGCCTCAGCTCAAAGTGCTGGCGCTGTACGGCGCCAGTCGCAAGAAGCACTTCGGTGATCTGGCCGACTACGACCTGATTCTGACCACTTATGCGCTGCTGCCCAAGGACGTCGAACGCCTCGCCGCGCAGCCATTGCACGTATTGGTGCTGGATGAAGCGCAGTACATCAAGAATCCCAACAGCAAGGCCGCCCACGCCGCCCGCGAGCTGAATGCTCGCCAGCGCCTGTGCCTGAGTGGCACGCCACTGGAAAATCACCTCGGTGAGCTGTGGTCGCTGTTCCACTTCCTGCTGCCCGGCTGGCTCGGTGACGTGAAAAGCTTCAACCGCGATTACCGCGTACCGATAGAAAAGCGTGCCAGCGACGTAAGACTTCAGCACCTCAACGGTCGGATAAAACCGTTCCTGCTGCGCAGAACCAAGGAACAGGTGGCCACCGAACTGCCGCCGAAAACCGAGATCGTCCATTGGGTCGAGCTCAACGAAGCGCAGCGCGACGTGTACGAAACCATGCGCCTGGCCATGGACAAGAAAGTCCGCGACGAGATCACTCGCAAAGGCGTGGCGCGCAGCCAGATCATCATTCTTGAAGCCCTGCTGAAGCTGCGCCAGGTGTGCTGTGATTTACGCCTGGTCAACGATGCTGCCCTGCCCGCGCGCGGTAGCACCTCCGGCAAGCTTGATAGCCTGATGGAAATGCTTGAAGAGTTGTTCGAGGAAGGTCGGCGGATTCTGCTGTTTTCGCAGTTCACCTCAATGCTGTCGTTGATCGAGGACGAGCTGAAAAAACGCGGCGTGGCGTATGCGATCCTGACCGGACAAACCCGCGACCGACGCACGCCGGTGAAGGAATTCCAGAGCGGCAAGCGGCAGATCTTTCTGATCAGCTTGAAGGCCGGCGGTGTGGGGCTGAACCTGACCGAAGCCGACACGGTGATTCACTACGATCCATGGTGGAACCCGGCGACGGAAAATCAGGCGACGGATCGTGCCTATCGCATTGGTCAGGAGAAGCCGGTATTCGTCTACAAGATGATTGCCAGGGGCACGGTGGAAGAGAAAATTCAGCATCTGCAGAAGGAAAAATCCGATCTGGCCGCAGGCGTGCTGGATGGGCGCAAAACCGGAGACTGGAAGTTGCAGAGCGATGATATCGAGGCGCTGTTTGCGCCGCTGCCGGAAAAAATTGATAAGTAGCAGCGACAGGTAGATCGCTTTCGCGGGCAAGCCTCGCTCCTACAGAAATGTGTGCGGTCACAATGGTGTGATCAACATAAAATGTGTAGGAGCGAGGCTTGCCCGCGAAAGGAACAACTCGGTAATGAGCCAGACTCAGCCCTTCAACACCCGCGCCAACGTCGACTTCACCTTACCCATCCCGTCACGCAATGCCTGCTCGATCTCGGCCATGGTGATCACCGCTGTCGACTTTCCCGCCGCCGGGTTCACCACCAGCGCCAGACAGGCGTAATCCAGTTCCAGCTCGCGGGCCAACGCCGCTTCCGGCATTCCGGTCATGCCGACAATGTCGCAACCGTCACGTTCCAGCCTCGCAACTTCAGCCACTGTTTCCAGACGCGGGCCCTGAGTGCAGGCGTACACGCCTTGGCTGCTGTAGCCAACGCCTTCAACCGCCAACGCCGCGATCAATTGCTGACGCAGGGGTTCGCTGTAGGGATAGCTGAAGTCGATGTGTGTGACCTGTTCCAGGTCATCGGCGAAATAGGTGTGTTCGCGGCCGCTGGTGTAGTCGATCAATTGATGTGGCACGCAGAAATGTCCGGCGCCCATCGCAGTGTGAATCCCGCCCACGGCGTTGACCGCAAGAATCGCTTCGGCGCCGGCCTGCTTCAAGGCCCACAGGTTGGCGCGGTAGTTCACCTGATGCGGCGGGAAACGGTGTGGGTGCCCATGACGCGCGAGAAACAGCACTTCCTTGCCGGCATACTCACCGATCTGCACTTCGGCCGAAGGCGTGCCGTAAGGCGTGTCCACCGCCAATGACTGACGAATGCTCAAGCCTTCGAGTTGAGTCAGGCCGGTGCCACCGATAATCGCGTAAACCGTCATGACGAAAATCCTCAATCAATCAATTGAGCTTCTTTGAGCGCGCCGATGGCCGCTAGCCAGCGCGGGTCTTGACGGTATTCGGTGCTGGCATACGCCTGCCCGCGCATCCGCGTAATACGCGCCGAAGGTTTGACCTTCAAACGCTGGGCGGCGCTCAAGGCCAGCTCGGCAGCTGCGCGATCGTTGCACACCAGACCCATGTCACAACCGGCGGTCAATGCCGCTTCGATGCGACTGGCGGCATCGCCGACCACATGGGCACCGGCCATCGACAGGTCATCACTGAAGATCACGCCATCGAACTGCAGCTCCCCACGCAGGATATCCTGCAACCAGCGACGGGAGAAACCTGCAGGCTGGGAATCGACTTGTGGATAAATAACGTGGGCTGGCATGACGGCGGCCAGTTGCTTGCTCAATCGCGCAAACGGCACAAGATCGTTGGCGCGGATTTCGTCGAGACTGCGTTCGTCGTTGGGAATCGCGACATGAGAATCGGCCTCGGCCCAGCCATGCCCGGGGAAATGCTTGCCAGTGGCGGCCATTCCCGCGCTATTCATGCCACGGATGAACGCACCGGCGAGCAAGGCTGCGCGCTCGGGATCACCTTCGAACGAACGGGTGCCGACCACCGCACTGCGCTGGTAATCCAGGTCCAGCACGGGGGCGAAGCTCAGGTCGAGACCGACCGCGAGCACTTCGGTCGCCATGATCCAGCCACACTGCTCGGCCAGGTCTTCGGCATTCGGGTTATCGGCGATGGCGCGCATGGCTGGCAACCGCACGAAGCCCTGACGAAGCCGTTGAACCCGACCGCCCTCTTGATCCACCGCCAGCAGCAGATCGGGACGAATGGCGCGGATCGAAGCGCTCAATTCGCGCACTTGGCGCGGGTGTTCGATGTTGCGGGCAAAAATGATCAGGCCGCCCACTTCGGGCTGGCGCAACAATTGGCGATCTTCAGCCGTCAGCCAGGTACCGGCGACGTCCACCATCAACGAGCCTTGCAGGCCAGCAGTCATAGAGATTCCTTGATTACGATAAACCCGGCTCGCACGAATTCGCCGCCATGGGCTGTGCCCGGCAGGTCGGCGATTTCAATGAGGAGCGGGTTCAGAACGAGAGTCGGCATGGGCGGCTAGCTTAGCGGATGTCAGCTGCCGCGCCCACCCGTGTGCGGTTAAACCTTGGCGGCGACCGGGGCCGATTTGCTGCGCGGACGCAACTGCGCGGTGGCCATGGCAGTGTCAGTGACGCCGGTTTCTGCCCGCATGCCAGCGGCCAGGAACGGCACCATCAGACGCATCACCTGTTCGATGGAAGTGTTGACGCCGAAATCGGTCTCGGCAATCGCACGCAAGGCCTTGATCCCCGACATGCTGAACGCCGCGGCACCCAGCATGAAGTGCACACGCCAGAACAGTTCGATCGGGGGAATGCGCGGCGCGGCCTCGTTGACCAGCATCATGTAGCGGCGGAACACCTTGCCGTACATATCTTCCAGATAACGACGCAAGTGCCCTTGGCTCTGACTGAACGCCAGCCCCAGCAAACGCATGAAGATGGACAGGTCGTTGCCGCTGCGCGGCTGCACCACCAGAGCTTGCTCGACCAGAATCTCCAGCAACTCTTCAAGGGTCGGCTTGTTCTCGGGTTTGGCCTGACGGCGCTCCAGCTCTTTATCGAGACTGAGGCAGAATGGCCCGAGAAAACGCGAGAAGACCGCCTGGATCAGCGCCTTCTTCGAGCCGAAGTGATAATTCACCGCCGCCAGATTGACACCGGCCTTGCTGGTGATCAGACGCAATGAGGTTTCAGCAAAACCTTTTTCCGCGAACAACTGCTCGGCAGCATCGAGAATGCGTTCAACGGTTTCCGACTGGGCCATGGCTACTCCGCCTGACAAACACTTGTTTGAAACATACGTTTCAGCCCTGGCCTTGTCAAGTCTGGCGGTTCGTTTTGGGAATGGTCGGTCAGGTATTTAACCATACAACAGCAGCGCATCAATCAGCGAGCAAAATGACCGTCCAGCGCCCGGCGAAAAAAGGGGCATTGCCAAGACCGGTTCACTGTATATAATCCCAGTCACTGTATAAAAAGACAGAGCGATCAATATGCTAAAGCTGACGCCACGCCAAGCAGAGATTCTGGCCTTCATCAAACGTTGCCTTGAAGACAACGGCTACCCGCCGACCCGCGCGGAAATCGCTCAGGAACTGGGTTTCAAGTCGCCCAATGCGGCGGAAGAACACCTCAAGGCGCTGGCCCGCAAGGGGGCGATCGAGATGACTCCGGGCGCCTCCCGCGGCATCCGCATCCCCGGCTTCGAAGCCAAGGCCGACGAGTCCAGCTTGCCGATCATCGGCCGCGTGGCTGCCGGTGCGCCGATCCTCGCCCAGCAGCACATCGAAGAATCCTGCAACATCAATCCTTCATTCTTCCATCCTCGCGCTGACTATCTGCTGCGGGTCCATGGCATGAGCATGAAAGATGTCGGCATTTTCGACGGTGACCTGCTGGCCGTTCATACCACTCGCGAAGCCCGCAACGGCCAGATCGTGGTGGCGCGAATCGGTGACGAAGTGACCGTCAAGCGCTTCAAGCGCGATGGCAGCAAGGTCTGGTTGATTGCCGAAAACCCTGAATTCGCCCCTATCGAAGTCAACCTGAAAGATCAGGAGCTGGTCATCGAAGGCTTGAGTGTCGGCGTGATTCGCCGCTAAAGGAGACTTTATGCAGTTCCCACATACTCCACAGCAAGCCCAACTGCCGTTGTTTGAGGCGTTCATGGCGCAGCCATTGGCGCCGATCCTGAAGGACGTAGTCGAATCGCCCTGGAGCGCCGAGCCCGAAGTCTTCAGCGAGCTGTCACTGCGCGGCGCGGCCGGGAACTGCCTGAACCTTCTGGCACCGATTCTCCGGGAACTGAGCCAGGATCAGGATGCACGCTGGCTGACACTCATCGCCCCGCCTGCCAGCCTGACACAAGCCTGGTTACGGGACGCCGGCCTGAACCGTGAGCGCATTCTGCTCCTGCAACCGCGCGGCACGCAGAGCGCTCAGCAGTTGACCTGCGAAGCCTTGCGACTTGGCCGCAGCCATACGGTCGTCAGCTGGCTTAACCCGCTGAGCGCAACGTCGCGGCAACAGTTGATCAGCGCTGCCCGTATCGGGGATGCGCAAAGTCTGAATATTCGACTGGGTTAACTGACAAACACTGTGCGCGCTGAACAGCGCGGGGCTTCTCCAGGGATAGAGAAGCCAATCTGTAGAGGTATTCGAAGAATCCGACGGGCGGGATCAATGAAGAACCCGTGGCCCCTCTTCCTTATCAAATTCGCCTTCAACCAGGCGTCCTGCCATCTGAACACCGACGCTCAACATCGCCTTGGCGACTTCCACATGCTGGCCTTGCAGGAAAACCTTGGCATCCTCGGAGAAATCCAAAGTAACCAGAGAACCCTCGTCCTCGGCCCTGCGCAGCTCGATTCGGCCGTCTGGTAACTCGACAATTTCTAGAAAGGACGTTGGCATAAAGGTCTGTTCTCCACGAAAGGCGGGGATTATATAGGCATCAGCCAAGCTTCGCTCGGGATCTTGACCAAATGCCATCACGAAGAGAAATTTCTGACATCACGCTTCCTTGAGCGGACCCGTCCCTAAACACTCAATCTTTCAGCACTCGTTCAACCCTTCGCGAAACCGAATCGCCAGACCTTTAAGGTTCTGACGCCAGCTCTCCAGCTCTTCCCGACTCAGCTCTTCCGGCGCCTCTTCTTCATCCAGATTAACGGCCTGGATTAGCGGCTGCGTCACATCACCCTTGGGCTTATGCGGCGCGCGAGGCGGCTGAAACAGTGCGGCATGTGCCGACAGTAATTTGGCCAGCCAGGTTTCAGGGTTTTGGGCCAGTTCGACCATCTCGGCCATTTCCGGAATAGCGATGGTTTCGAGCACTTCGCGGGTCAGCAGCATCTCTGCCCGCGGCGCATTGGCCTGAGGCAGGCGATAGAAACCGGCGATTTCATGGCACAGTCCCAACAGCGCACCGTACAGGTGAAACAACGCCGATTCGCGCCCGGCCTGAATCAGCGCGAGGGAGTTCATCGCCCGCCCCTCTTCGGCTTTGGCAAGCGCTTCCAGCGACAGGCCGGCGAAATAAATCTTCTGGTTGGTACGGGTATAGAGTTCGTGGGCCATGACGGCAGCCTCCACAACGAAATAATTGCTTCACGCAGGTCAGACAGTGTCGTGGATCACCTGAGCTTCCCGCAAGCCCAAAACAAAAGGCCGCATGAAAACCCGTGGGTTGTCTCATGCGGCCTTTTGCGTACAGCCTTTTAAGCCTTGGCTGATGGACGCTTGTCTTCAACCGTCCACTTGCCGCCGTCGTAATACGCCTTCCAGCCAGTCGGTTTACCGTCAACCTCAGTCTGCACGTATTGCTCTTTGGTCTTGCGGCTGTAACGAATTACCGAAGGAAGGCCGTCCGGATCTTTCTTCGGCGCTTCGCAGAGGAAATGGTACTTCGGATCGATCTCATCCTTGTGCGGCACGATCTCCATGACCAATGGAGCACGGGTCTCGCGGTTTTTCGGGAACTGGCTGGCCGCCAGGAACAGGCCGGAAGCACCGTCACGAAGGATATAGGTGTCGTTGACCTTTTCGCATTTGAGCTCAGGCATCTTCACCGGGTCCATCTTCGGCGGCGCCGCGTCACCGCTTTTCAGCAGCTTGCGGGTGTTCTTGCAGGTGGCGTTGGTGCAACCGAAGAACTTGCCGAAACGGCCGGTCTTGAGCTGCATCTCGCTGCCGCACTTGTCGCACTCCAGGCTCGGACCTTCATAGCCTTTGATGCGATAGGTGCCCTCTTCGATTTCGTAGCCAGAGCAATCCGGGTTGTTACCGCAGATGTGCAGCTTGCGCTTCTCGTCGAGCAGGTAAGCGTCCATGGCCGTGCTGCAGATCGGGCAGCGATGCTTGCCACGCAGGACCAGCGATTCGGACTCACCCTCGTCGTCCGCGGCGATTTCATCGCCCGGCACCAGGTTGACGGTGGCCTTGCAGCGCTCTTTCGGCGGCAGGCTATAGCCCGAGCAACCGAGGAACACGCCCGTCGAAGCAGTACGGATCTGCATCGGACGACCGCACAACACGCACGGAATGTCAGTCATCACCGGCTGATTGGCGCGCATGCCGCCTTCGGCACTTTCGGCTACTTCGAGTTTCTTCTTGAAGTCGCCGTAGAACTCGTCGAGCACGTTTTTCCAGTCGCGTTCGCCCTGAGCCACGTCATCGAGGTTCTCTTCCATGCCGGCGGTGAAGCCGTAGTCCATGAGATTGGAGAAGCTCTCGGCCAGACGCTCGGTGACAATGTCGCCCATCTTTTCCGAATAGAAACGACGGTTGTGCAGCGCCACGTAGCCGCGGTCCTGGATGGTCGAAATGATCGCGGCATAGGTAGAAGGACGACCGATGCCGCGCTTTTCCATTTCTTTAACCAGGCTCGCTTCCGAGTAACGCGCCGGCGGCTTGGTGAAGTGCTGGGTCGGATCAAGCTTGATCAGCTTCATCGCGTCGCCCTGGGCCATGTCCGGCAGCACGTCGTCATCGCCAGGCTTGGCAATTTGCGGCATGACGCGGGTGTAACCGTCGAACTTCAGAATGCGGCCCTTGGCACGCAACTCGAAGTCGCCGGCACCAACGGTGACCGTGGTCGACAGGTATTGCGCCGGCAGCATCTGGCAAGCGAGGAACTGGCGCCAGATCAGCTCGTAGAGCCGTTCTGCATCACGTTCCATGCCCGATAGCTTGCTTGGCTCGGTATTGGCGTCAGACGGACGAATCGCTTCGTGAGCCTCTTGTGCGCCTTCCTTGCTGCTGTAGACGTTCGGGTTTTCCGGCAGGTATTTCTTGCCGAACTCGCCTTCAATATAGGTACGCGCCATCGTCACGGCATCGGCCGAGAGGTTGGTGGAGTCGGTACGCATATAGGTGATGTAGCCGGCTTCGTACAAACGCTGGGCCATCATCATGGTTTTCTTCACACCGAAGCCGAGGCGGTTGCTCGCGGCCTGCTGCAGGGTGGAAGTGATGAACGGTGCCGACGGCTTGCTGCTGGTCGGTTTGTCTTCACGCTTGACGATGCTGTAGCTGGAAGCCTTGAGCTTTTCCAGCGCGGCCATGGCCTGGGTTTCATTGAGCGGCTTGAAGGCTTCGCCTTTCTCGCGGGCCACGTCGAAGCGCACGGTCGCGCCCTTGGCTGTGCCGAGGTCAGCGTGGACTTCCCAGTACTCTTCCGGGTTGAACGCGCGGATTTCACGCTCACGCTCGACCACCAGCTTCACGGCAACCGATTGCACGCGACCGGCGGACAGGCCACGAGCGACCTTGGCCCACAGCAGCGGCGAAACCATGTAACCCACCACGCGGTCGAGGAAACGACGCGCTTGCTGGGCGTTTACTCGATCGATGTCCAGCTCGCCCGGTTTGGAGAAGGCTTCCTGGATCGCTTTCTTGGTGATTTCGTTGAACACCACGCGCTTGTAGCGGCTGTCGTCACCACCGATGGCTTCGCGCAGGTGCCAGGCAATGGCTTCCCCCTCGCGATCCAAGTCGGTTGCGAGATAGATGGTGTCAGCATCTTTGGCGAGCCGGCGCAGCTCTTCGATGACTTTTTCCTTGCCCGGGAGGATCTCGTACTTGGCTTTCCAGCCATGATCGGGATCGACACCCATGCGCGAGACCAGCTGCTTGCGCGCTTTCTCTTTCGGCGTGAGCACCGGACCTTCACCTGCGGCGGCCTTGCCGCGCTTGGCGGCAGGCTCTTTGCTGGCGCTAGCCGAACCGCTGGTGGGCAGGTCTCGGATATGGCCGATACTCGACTTCACCACGTATTGGTTACCCAGATACTTGTTGATGGTCTTGGCCTTAGCCGGGGATTCCACAATGACCAGCGATTTGCCCATGGATCAGAAAATTCCTGAATTCTAGAAGTGAAAGGCGGTTGGCGCCTGACGCGGCACCGCTATATATAGTGGCTACAAGGTGAGGTCAAGCGCAGGGTTCTGCGCGCACTCCCCTTATGGCTGTGGAAAAACGCTCGGTTCGGCTTGCACCAAAGCAAAGCGTGGCACCTGTTCGCCGTCAACCTCGACCGACTCCAGGAACATGCTCAAGGGACGCACCCAAAAGCCGTAATCGCCATACAGGGCTTGGTAGAAGACCACTTCCTCTTCGGTTTCCGAATGCCGCGCAACAGCGAATACGCGGTACTGCGGACCTTTGTAATGTTCGTAGAGCCCAGGTTGTATCGGCATGTTTTGGCCCTCACTGAAATTTTTTCAAAATAAAAACAAAATAAATCCGGAAAAACAAAAACCGGGGCACTTGGCCCCGGCTTCCATCAGCGAAACGCTTAAACGCGTTCGAAGACGGTGGAGATGCCTTGGCCGAGACCAATGCACATGGTGGCTACCCCGAAGGTACCGCCATTCTGCTTCATCACGTTCAGCAAAGTGCCGGAGATACGGGCACCGGAGCAACCGAACGGGTGACCCAGGGCGATCGCGCCGCCGTGCAGGTTAACCTTCTCGTTCATCTTGTCGAGCACTTTCAAATCTTTCAGCACTGGCAACGCCTGTGCGGCGAAAGCTTCGTTGAGCTCGAAGAAGTCGATATCGTTGATACCAAGACCCGCGCGCTTCAGTGCTTTCTGCGTTGCCGGTACTGGACCATAGCCCATGATCGCCGGGTCCACACCTGCCACTGCCATCGAACGGATCACCGCCATTGGCTGGATACCCAGGTCTTGGGCACGCTGCGCCGACATCACGATCATGCACGAAGCACCGTCGGTGATCTGCGACGAAGTACCGGCTGTCACGGTGCCGCCCTTCGGGTTAAACGCTGGCTTCAGAGCCGCCAGGCTTTCCAGGGTGGTTTCCGGACGAATGGTTTCGTCGTAGTCGAACAGTTTCAGGAAACCGTTCTCGTCGTAGCCCTGCATCGGGATGATTTCGTCTTTGAACTTGCCTTCCAGAGTCGCCTTGTGGGCGAGCTGGTGGGAGCGCACGCCAAAGGCGTCCTGTTGTTCGCGAGTAATGCCGTGCATTTTGCCGAGCATTTCCGCGGTCAGGCCCATCATGCCCGAGGCTTTCGCCGCATACAGGGACATGTGCGGGTTCGGATCGACACCGTGCATCATGCTCACGTGGCCCATATGCTCGACGCCACCAACCACGAACACGTCACCGTTACCGGTCATGATCGCTTGCGCAGCGGTGTGCAGAGCACTCATCGACGAGCCACACAGACGGCTGACGGTCTGGCCGGCCGCGGTGTGAGGGATCTGCGTCATCAGGGACGCCATGCGGGCGATGTTCCAGCCCTGCTCCAGGGTCTGGTTCACACAGCCCCAGATCACGTCTTCAACTTCGCTCGGGTCGACCTTGACGTTGCGTTCCAGCAATTTGCTGATCAGGTGCGCCGACATGTCTTCGGCGCGGGTGTTGCGGTGCATGCCGCCCTTGGAGCGGCCCATCGGCGTACGACCGAAGTCGACAATCACGACGTCTCTAGGATTCAAGCTCATATACTTTCACTCTCGCTCTAGTGTGGGCGCTTAACCGAAGAAGCTCTGACCGTTTTTGGCCATTGCACGCAGCTTCGCGGTCGGGTGGTACAGCGCGCCCAAATCAGCGTACTGGTCAGCCAGGGCAACGAACTCTGCAACACCGATCGAGTCGATGTAGCGCAGC
>NZ_JBIVCD010000018.1:17824-104423 GCF_044746425.1 Pseudomonas sp. NPDC086112
AATACCGTAGACCAGGCCCATGTCGGCTTCGGCGGCGGTTTCGACGATGCCGTCTTCCAGGCAACGCACGGTTTCCAGGCACAGCGGGATCATCATCCAGTTGATGATGTCTTCGTCAGTGACTTCGCGCTGTTCGAACACGATTGGCTTGAGCACTTCCAGTACCGAAGGATCGGCGACTTTCTTCTGCTTGCCGCGCTTGTCGGTCTCGTAGGCGTAGAAGCCTTTGCCATTCTTCTGGCCCAGGCGCTTGGCTTCATAGAGCACGTCGACGGCCGAACGGCGGTCGTCTTTCATGCGATCCGGGAAGCCTTCAGCCATAACGTCACGACCGTGGTGACCGGTGTCGATGCCGACCACATCCATCAGGTAGGCCGGGCCCATCGGCCAGCCGAATTTTTCCATGACCTTGTCGATGCGCACGAAGTCCACGCCGGCGCTGACCAGTTTGGCGAAACCGCCGAAGTACGGGAACAGCACGCGGTTGACCAGGAAGCCCGGGCAGTCATTGACGACGATCGGGTTCTTGCCCATTTTCTTGGCGTAGGCAACGGTGGTGGCAACGGCCACTTCGCTGGACTTCTCGCCACGGATCACTTCAACCAGCGGCATCATGTGTACCGGGTTGAAGAAGTGCATGCCGACGAAGTTTTCCGGACGCTTGAGGGCTTTGGCCAGCAAGGTGATGGAAATGGTCGAAGTGTTGGACGCGAGGATGGTGTCCTCTTTGACCTTGTCTTCAACTTCGGCCAGAACGGCTTGCTTGACCTTCGGGTTCTCGACAACGGCTTCGACGACCAGGTCGACGTGACCGAAATCGCCGTAGGACAGGGTCGGACGAATGCCATTGAGCACTTCGGCCATTTTTGCCGGCGTCATGCGACCTTTATCAACGCGGCCCACCAGCAGCTTGGCGGCCTCGGCCAGACCTTGCTCGATGCCGTGCTCGTTGATGTCTTTCATCAGGATCGGCGTACCTTTGGAGGCCGACTGATAAGCGATACCGCCACCCATGATGCCGGCGCCCAATACGGCGGCCTGCTTCACGTCTTTGGCGATTTCGTCGTAGGCCTTGGCCTTTTTCTTCAGCTCCTGATCGTTCAGGAACAGACCGATCAAGCTCTGCGCGGCAGAGGTCTTGGCCAGTTTGACGAAACCGGTGGCTTCGACTTCCAGCGCCTTGTCGCGACCGAAGTTCGCGGCTTTCTGGATGGTCTTGATCGCTTCGACCGGTGCCGGATAGTTCGGGCCTGCTTGACCGGCCACGAAACCTTTGGCGGTTTCGAACGACATCATTTGTTCGATGGCGTTGAGCTTGAGCTTTTCGAGCTTCGGCTGACGCTTGGCCTTGTAGTCAAATTCGCCAGAGATGGCGCCCTTGAGCAGGTTCAGAGCCGCTTCCTGCAATTTCTCCGGAGCGACCACGGCGTCGACAGCACCGACTTTCAACGCGTCTTCAGCGCGGTTTTCCTTACCGGCGGCAATCCACTCGATAGCGTTGTCAGCCCCGATGATGCGCGGCAAACGCACAGTACCGCCGAAGCCTGGGTAGATGCCCAGCTTGACTTCCGGCAGACCGATTTTGGCGGTATTGGCCATGACGCGGAAATCTGCCGCCAGGCACATTTCCAGACCGCCACCCAGTGCGATGCCATTGATCGCGGCGACAGTCGGGACGTTGAGGTCTTCGAAATCGCTGAAAATCTTGTTGGCTTCGAGGTTGCCAGCAACAAGCTCTGCATCCGGCAGCTTGAAGTTGTCGACGAATTCGGTGATGTCGGCGCCGACGATGAACACGTCTTTGCCACTGCTGACGATCACACCCTTGATCGAAGCATCTGCCTTGATGGTGTCTACAGCCTGACGCAGTTCGTTCAGGGTAAGACGGTTGAACTTGTTGACGGACTCACCCTTGAGGTCGAATTTCAATTCGACGATGCCACTTTCAAGAGCCTTAACCGTGATGGCTTTACCTTCGTAAATCATCAACTGATCTCCACGATATGGAAGCTGAACAGTACACGTCGGACGCAGGCGACTGGCTCGGCAAGGACGTTTATCGTCGATGCTACGCCAATTCACCCGGCACACCCGCCAACGCGATAGTCGGGATTCTGTAGGAGCGCTCTGTAATACAAACGCTCAATTCATACGCCCGTTTGATTTGGGTATGTCACCTTCACGGAATTTCCGGCAATTGTCAATCGCCCAAAATACTGGTTGAAACGCGACTTTCCGGTCACTTCCGTACCACGAAGCCCTGCAACACGCTGATGCATGTGAGGCCATTCATAGAATCAATAGTTAGAAAAGTCGCCCTAATTAGCGGCAGCCTGTGTTTAACAAGCTACGCTGGCGGGACCCTGAAGAAAAAAGTTTGAACGCTTTGACGAATGCCCAGCGTAAGATCAGCGCACAAAGAATTACCGGCCTGCCTGGCCAACCTCAGCCCGATGATGATGTCGGGCTTTTTATTGCCTCTGTAGCAGCTGCCGAGCCTGCGAGGCTGCGTTCGGCTGCGAAGCAGTCGTAAATCAGGCGCCGCGGTACATCAGGCTGATTGCGTGCTCAGGGTTTACGACGACTTCGCAGCCTCGCAGGCTCGGCAGCTGCTACAGGTCGGGTTTCAGGCGAGTGCTTTGAGCGTGGCATCGATCTGTTGCAGAACCTCGGCCTCGCCCTTCTCGCCCCAATACAGGGCAATCATTTGCTTGTCTGCCTCGACCTTGTAGACGTTGGCAGGCAATTTTTCGAAATGATTCAGCAGCATCCCATCCTCACAGACCTCCTGCCACTGATTGACCCACACGCCCGGCGCCTTCTGCCAATAACTCCAGCACGCCGGTCGCGTGCCACGGCGCGGCCGATGGTACTGGGCGCAAGGGCTCGGTGGCTCCTCGTTCAGCCAGTGCGGCCACTCCTGGGGCGCCAGCTGCATGGCCAGGCCAATGCGTCGCGCCTCCATACGCAGGGCCATGCGCCCGCTCTGAGTACGAGAGGGTCGCAACCAGGCCAGCGGGCTCAAGACCACCAGCAGGATTGACACCACTATCCAGACCGTCATATGTGTACTCCCGATTCTTGATGAGCCCATTGAGTCACTTTGAAACCAATGCGCTTGAAACCAGCCATACTTACCAATATTGCAATCCTCAGGAGGAGCACCTCATGCCCTACCACCACATTCTGGTCGCTGTAGACCTAACGGAAGAGTGCGATCCTGTCATCCACCGAGCTCGCGAGCTCTCGGTGAGCAATGGCGCAAAGCTGTCCCTGGTGCATATTGTCGAACCGATGGCGATGGCCTTTGGCGGCGACGTGCCGATGGACCTTTCCCAGTTGCAACAGCAACAGTTCGATCAGGCCAAGGAGCGCCTTGAGCGATTGATCGTGAAATACCCGGAACTCTCCAAGGAATACAGTCACTTGACCTACGGCCAGCCGCGCCAGGAGATTCACCACCTCGCCAAGGAGCAAACGTGCGACCTGATCGTGGTGGGCAGTCATGGCCGACATGGTCTGGCACTGTTGCTCGGCTCCACCGCCAATGACGTACTGCACGGTGCGCCTTGCGATGTGCTGGCGGTGCGCCTGATCAAAAGCTGATAACACGGAACAACAATGTGGGAGCGGGCTTGCTCGCGAAAGCGGCGTGACAGTCGACATCTTTATTGAATGTTAAGCAGCTTTCGCGAGCAAGCCCGCTCCCACAGTGAATCTATGTCGGTCAGTAGACCGCCTTCCATACGAAAAGCCCGGCATTCACGTGAGTGAAGCCGGGCTTTTTTATCGCCGGATCAATCAGGCATCCAGCTCGGCCCAGCGCTCGACCATCACGTCGAGTTCAGCCTGCAACTGCTCAAGCTGAGCGATCACCGCAGCTGTCTCGGCAACAGGACGCTGATAGAAGCCGGCATCCGCCATCTGCGCTTCAACCACCACGATCTGTTGCTCCATGGCTTCGATCTGACTTGGCAACATTTCCAGCTCACGTTGCAACTTGTAGCTGAGCTTCTTCTTTGCCACCGGCGCCTCTACTGCCGCAGCGACTGGCACTGGTTCAGCAGTGACGACAGCCGAGTTCAGGTCGGCCTTGCCGGACTTGCTCTCGGTCACGCCCAACAGTCGCGGCGAGCCGCCCTGACGCAGCCAGTCCTGATAACCACCGACGTATTCGCGAACCTTGCCTTCGCCTTCGAAGACCAGGGTGCTGGTGACCACGTTGTCGAGGAATGCCCGGTCGTGGCTGACCATCAGCACGGTGCCGTTGAAGGTCAGCAAGACCTCTTCCAGCAGCTCGAGGGTTTCCACGTCCAGGTCGTTGGTCGGTTCGTCGAGTACCAGCAGGTTCGCTGGCTTGCTGAACAGTTTGGCCAGCAACAGACGGGCACGCTCACCACCGGACAGCGCCTTGACCGGCGTGCGGGCACGCTGCGGGCTGAACAGGAAGTCGCCGAGGTAGCTCAGCACGTGGCGGCTCTGACCATCGATATCGATGAAATCGCGACCTTCGGCCACGTTGTCGATCACGGTTTTTTCCAGGTCCAACTGATGGCGCAACTGGTCGAAGTAGGCCACGTCGATGCGCGTCCCCTCTTCCACCTTGCCGCTGGTCGGTTGCAGACCGCTGAGCATCAGTTTCAGCAACGTGGTCTTGCCGGTACCGTTGGCGCCGAGCAGGCCGATACGGTCGCCGCGCGTCAGGACCATCGAGAAATCCTTGATCAGGAACGGGCCACCCGGGTGAGCGAAGCTCACGTTCTCGAGGACCATCACCTGCTTGCCGGACTTGTCGGCGGTATCCAGCTGAATATTGGCCTTACCGGTGCGTTCACGACGCTCGCTGCGTTCGACGCGCAGGGCTTTCAATGCGCGAACACGGCCTTCGTTACGGGTGCGACGAGCCTTGATGCCCTGGCGGATCCAGACTTCTTCCTGGGCCAGTTTCTTGTCGAACAGCGCATTGGCGGTTTCTTCAGCAGCCAGAGTCGCCTCTTTGTGCACGAGGAAACTGGCGTAGTCGCCGTTCCAGTCGATCAGGCCGCCACGATCCAGTTCCAGGATGCGGGTCGCGAGGTTTTGCAGGAAGGAACGGTCGTGCGTGATGAACAGCACGGCGCCCTGGAAATCCTTCAGCGCTTCTTCGAGCCAGGCAATGGCGCCGATGTCCAGGTGGTTGGTCGGTTCGTCGAGCAGCAGCAGATCCGGTTCGGAAACCAGGGCCTGAGCCAGCAGGACGCGGCGACGCCAGCCGCCGGACAATTCGGCGAGGGTCTTGTCGGCCGGCAGTTGCAAACGGCTCAAGGTGCTGTCGACCAATTGCTGCAAACGCCAGCCGTCGCGGGCTTCGAGGTCATGCTGGACATGCATCAGTTTGTCCAGATCGGCATCGGTGACGATGTTCTGGCTCAGGTGGTGATACTGCGCGAGCAGCTCGCCAACACCGTCCAGGCCTTCGGCAACCACGTCGAACACGGTCCGCTCGTCGGCTACCGGCAATTCTTGCGGCAATTCGCCAATCTTTAGGCCAGGTGCGCGCCAAACAGAGCCCTCATCGGGCTTCTGGTCGCCCTTGACGAGCTTCATCATGCTGGACTTGCCAGTGCCGTTGCGGCCGATGATGCACACCCGCTCACCACGGGCGATCTGCCAGGACACCTTGTCCAACAACGGCATAGCGCCGAAAGCAAGGGACACATCGCTGAATTTGAGCAGGGTCATGAGCTTCTCCAAAAACCGGGCGCGCATTCTACCTGACTTGAGGCTTCAGAAGGCCGGCAATTTCAATGTCGAAGCACTCTGCACAACAATTGTTGCGAACTTGTGCCGACAGCTCGGCAAAGCTTTCGCCCGCTGCTGGCAAAAGGCTAAGCTACAGATAATTCAGTGCCGCTCTCGTCGGCACTTGTCATGATTTCTCTGCCCGGACGTCTCATGCGCAGTCGCCTTTTCAATCTTTTTTCGTGTTTGCTTCTTACAGCCGCTGCCGCTCAATCCGCCCAGGCGGTGGACCTGTCCACCCAACGCCAGTATTACGATGAAGCCAAGCGTGCCTTGGCCAAAGGCGATTCCGGCCCTTATTTCCGTTATAGCCAGGCCCTGCGCGATTATCCGCTGGAGCCCTATCTGGCATATGACGAATTGACCGCGCGTCTGAAAACCGCGAGCAACGCCGAAATCGAAAAATTCCTCGCTGAACACGGTGACTTGCCCCAAGCCAACTGGATGAAGTTGCGCTGGCTGCGCTGGCTGGCCGAACGCGGCGACTGGGCAACCTTCGTCAAATATTATGACCCCAAACTCAATTTCACCGAACTGGACTGCCTGAACGCGCAGTATCAGATCAGCCATAACCGCAAGGCCGAAGGCTACGCCAACGCCGATAAACTCTGGCTGACCGGCAAAACCCAACCCGACGCTTGCGATGGTGTGTTCGGCATGTGGGCCGCCGAGGGTCAACTGACTGAGCAGAAACGCTGGGAACGCACCAAGCTCGCCGCCCAGGCACGCAACTATCCGCTGGCCAACAGCCTGATCAATGGCCTGACAACACTCGCCCCACGCGGTCGACTGCTGGTGGATGTGGCGCAGAATCCCGAGCTGCTCAATCAGCCGTCGCGCTTCACCCCGGCGGATGAACCGATGTCCGACATCGTCAGCCTCGGCCTGCGCCGTCTGGCTCGTCAGGATCCGGACAAGGCCATGGCCCTGCTCGACGGTTACGCCAACAGCATGCACTTCTCCCGTGACGAAAAAGTCGCGATTGCCCGGGAAATCGGGCTGACCCTTGCTCGTCGTTTCGACGGCCGCGCGCTGGACGTAATGACCAAATACGACCCGGAACTACGGGACAACACCGTTTCCGAATGGCGTTTGCGCCTGCTGTTGCGCCTGGCCCGTTGGGAAGATGCCTATGAGCTGACCCGTCGCCTGCCTCAGGACCTGGCCACCACCAACCGCTGGCGTTACTGGCAGGCTCGCAGCCTGGAGCTGGCGCAGCCACAGAATCCGCAAGCGCAGACGCTTTACAAGGGCCTGGCTCGCGAGCGCGACTTCTACGGTTTCCTGGCGGCCGATCGCTCTCAATCCCCTTATTCGCTGAACAACAAACCGCTGGTGCTCAGCCAGGCGCTGATCAACAAGGTGCGCAATACCCCGGGCGTGCGACGCGCCCTGGAATTCCATGCCCGCGGGCAGATTGTCGACGGTCGTCGCGAGTGGTACCACGTCAGCCGGCACTTCAGCCGTGACGAAATGGTCGCCCAGGCGAAACTGGCTTACGACCTGAAGTGGTATTTCCCGGCGATCCGCACCATCAGTCAGGCGAAGTACTGGGACGACCTGGATATTCGCTTCCCGATGGCCCACCGCGAGACCCTGGTCCGTGAAGCCAAGGTCCGTGGCCTGCATTCGAGCTGGGTATTCGCGATCACCCGCCAGGAAAGCGCCTTCATGGCCGATGCACGCTCCGGCGTCGGTGCCAGCGGCCTGATGCAACTGATGCCCGGTACAGCCAAGGAAACCGCGCGCAAGTTCAGCATTCCCCTCGCTTCGCCGCAGCAAGTGTTCGATCCGGACAAGAACATTCAGCTCGGCGCCGCTTACCTGAGCCAGGTCCACAGCCAGTTCAACGGCAACCGCGTCCTCGCCTCCGCCGCCTACAACGCCGGCCCCGGCCGCGTACGGCAATGGCTGCGTGGCGCCGATCACCTGAGCTTCGATGTGTGGGTGGAAAGCATTCCGTTCGACGAAACCCGCCAATATGTGCAAAACGTGCTGTCGTACTCGGTGATCTACGGCCAGAAGCTCAACTCACCACAACCGTTGGTGGATTGGCATGAGCGGTATTTTGACGATCAATAAGCGGTAATGCCGGATATGCCGGATAAGTGTAGGAGCCATAGCTCCTACACAGTTCCTACAGGTGAAGATCGGTTTCAATCTTGCCGTCATTGAACTGCAATGCCGCCAGCCGTGCATACAGTGCATTACTTGCAATCAACTCCTGATGCGTCCCCACCGCCACCAGTTTCCCCTGATCCATCACCGCGATCCTGTCGGCGTTTTTCACCGTGGCCAGTCGGTGGGCAATGACCAGTGTGGTGCGATTTTTCATCAGGCTGGGCAGGGCTTGCTGGATCAGGTGCTCGCTCTGGGCGTCGAGGGCGCTGGTGGCTTCGTCCAGCAGCAGGATCGGCGCGTCCACCAGCAGCGCCCGGGCGATGGCCAGGCGCTGGCGTTGCCCGCCGGATAAACCGAGACCCGCGTCGCCGAGGTGAGTCTGGTAGCCGTTGGGCATTTGCTCGATGAAGTCGTGGGCGTAGGCGATTTTCGCGGCTTCCTGGACCTGGGCCAAAGTCGCCGTCGGGCGGCCGTAGCGAATGTTCTCTTCGATGCTGCCGAAGAATAGCGCCGGGGATTGCGAGACGAGGGCGAAGCAGCGACGCAGGTCCAGAGGGTCGAGCTGGGTCAGCGGCACGTCGTCCAGCAGGATGTGTCCTTCGATGGGGTCGTAAAAGCGCAACAACAGGTCATACACAGTCGACTTGCCAGCGCCGGACGGCCCGACCAATGCAAGGGTTTCGCCGGCGTTGATCGTCAGATTAAGGCCATCGACAGCATAGCTTTGCGGACGCGACGGGTAGGAAAAGCGCACATCTTGTAGCACCAGATCGCCCTTCACCCGTTCAGGCAACGTCACCAGCCCCTGGGTCGGTGGCTGGATGATGTTTTCCGAACGCAACAACTCGGCAATCCGTTCCGCCGCCCCTGCTGCACGCTGCAGTTCGCCGATCACTTCACTCAGTGTGCCGAAGGCACCGCCGACGATCAGGCTGTAAAAGACGAACGCTGCCAACTCACCCGCGGAAATCCGCCCGGCGATGACATCCATGCCGCCGACCCAGAGCATCACCCCGACGGCGCCCAACACCAGCAGGATCACCAGGGTAATCAACCAGGCTCGCTGGAAGATGCGCTTGCGGGCAGTGTTGAAAGCCTCTTCCACCGTCGTGGCAAAACGCTGCTCGTCCTGAACCTGATGGTTGTAGGCCTGCACGGTTTTGATCTGGCTCAGGGTTTCGGAGACATAGCTGCCGATATCGGCAATCCGGTCCTGGCTCAGACGCGACAGGGTGCGCACCCGGCGACCAAAAATCAGGATCGGCGCGACCACCAGCGGCAACGCGACCACCACGATGCTGGTGAGTTTGGGGTTGGTGATAAACAGCAAGACAATCCCGCCGATCACCATCAGCCCGTTACGCAGGAACAGCGACAGCGAAGAGCCGATCACCGATTGCAGCAGCGTGGTGTCGGCGGTCAGCCGCGACTGGATTTCGGAGCTGCGGTTGTCTTCATAGAACCCCGGGTGCAGGTAAACCAGATGATTGAATACCCGTCGGCGGATGTCGGCGACAACGCGCTCGCCGATCCAGGACACCAGGTAAAACCGTGCAAAGGTGCCAATCGCCAGACCGACCACCAGCAGCATGAACACGCCGATGGATCGGTTGAGCAAATGCGGCGACTGGGTCATGAAACCCTGATCCACCAATAGGCGAATCCCCTGCCCCATGGACAAGGTGATGCCGGCAGTGACGATCAGCGCCAGCAAGGCACCCAAAGCCGGCCAACGATAAGGCGCGAGGAAACGGCTGGCCAGACGAATGGCGCGGCGGTGACGGGAAGAGAGCATGAAGATCATCCGATGGCGCAACCAATGGTTTTAACTCGACCAAGCCTACACCGGTCAATGGGGTTGAACGCTGTAAATCATAATGAGTCAGGTTAATTATGACCGCCAAGACTAGTGGCTAGAGATTATTGGTCTAAAGTCCGGGTGGAAACGTCGGGGTATTTCTGATGGACTGAGGATGCCGACCTGAAGATCGCAGGGAGTTGTCACAGCCCGGTCACCTGGCGGTTCTACAGTAAGCACACAACCTGAAGAGGAGACAGGCCATGTCCTTGCAAAACAGCAGCGATGACAAGATTCCAGTGATCCGCACGCAGCCAGACCAGTCTCTGGGTTGCTCGATTATTGATAAGGATGGGCGCGAAGTACCGATCACTGAAAACATGATCCAGGACGCTTGCCGCGAACTGGAGAAGCGATTGGTCAAGCCTGCCGAACAAGAGTGATATAGCCACCGTCTTCTTGACCCGGCTCTTTTAGCCGGGTTTTTTATGGGTGTTTATCGAAGAATTGCGGTGCCGCCATTCGCGAGCAAGCCCGCTCCCACATTTGATCTCTGCCGTACACAACACGTGTGTTCGCTGAAGATCAAATGTGGGAGCGGGCTTGCTCGCGAAAGGGCCAACTCGGTCTCTTATAGAACCGAAGCACCCAACGCCGCCACGATCCGCTGCAACGCCGGCGAATCCCCCTCGATTCGCACCTTCAACCCATCGATCTCACGCCGCAGCGGATAATGCTTGCGCAGTGCATCGAACGCCGCACGCTGCTCGCTCACATGACCTACAAGGCTGCGACGGAAATTCGCATCGTCACGGCGCGGGTCGTACACGCCACGGCACAACATCGCCAGCGCCCAGGCCGGATCGCTGTCGGCGTTCAACGTCACCGCCGACAACCATGGTGCCGGCAGCAAATCGTTCAGGCGGACCTGTTCCGGTTGCCCAAGGAACTCGCAAAGCGCCTGATAGATCTGCGCCGTCCCGCGCTGTCTGCCGTCGAGGCTGTAACCGGCAATGTGCGGTGTCGCCAGCACACACAACTCGGCCAATGCCACATCGACCTCAGGTTCCCCCTCCCAGACATCCAGCACCGCTTGCAGGTCTTCACGCTCCAACAGCACCTGGCGCAGGGCGGCATTGTCGATGACCGGGCCACGACTGGCGTTGATCAGCCAGGCGCCGGGCTTGAGTTGGTTCAAGCGGTTTTTATCGAACAGATGCCAGGTCGACTGAGGGCCTTGCTTGTCCAGCGGAGTGTGCAGACTGATGACGTCGCATTGCTCGATGATCTGCTCGAGGCTGACATAATCGCCCCCTTCGGCCGCTTGCCTTGGGGGATCGCAGACCAGCACGTTCCAGCCCAGACCTTGCAAAACCTTGACCAGCCGCCCGCCCACTTCACCGGCGCCGACCACACCGTAGGTGCGTTGAGTCAGGTCGGCACCTTCGATTTCGGCCAGGGTCAGCAGGCTGCCCAGCACGTAATCGACCACACCCCGGGCATTGCAGCCTGGCGCGCTGGACCAGGTAATGCCGGCCTGTCGGAAGTAATCCAGATCCAGGTGATCGGTGCCGATGGTGCACGTGCCGACAAAGCGCACCTTGCTGCTTTCGAGCAATGCGCGGTTGACGTTGGTCACCGAGCGCACC
Source organism: Pseudomonas sp. NPDC086112 (assembly GCF_044746425.1). Classification (NCBI taxonomy): domain Bacteria; kingdom Pseudomonadati; phylum Pseudomonadota; class Gammaproteobacteria; order Pseudomonadales; family Pseudomonadaceae; genus Pseudomonas; species Pseudomonas sp. NPDC086112. Next base: position 29,174 of record NZ_JBIVCD010000018.1, read on the forward strand.
AACAGCACATCGGCCTGCTCGACAGTGGCGCGGTCGATGGCACGTCCCGGCACCCGGCGGATTTCACCGAAACCTGCGAAGAAGGCATCGAGTAGCGGGATATTTTCGTCGGCAACAATCAGCATGGCAGGCTCCTTTGGCGGATCGGCAGTTTAGGCGCAGATGAGGGTGTGGGCCAGCGGGCATTGTTCACCTTCAATGTGAAGGGACCACTCATCCTGTGGGAGCGGGCTTGCTCGCGAAAGCGGCGTGTCAGGCAACATTGATGTCAACTGACACTCCCCCTTCGCGAGCAAGCCCGCTCCCACAGGGGATATCGCAACGTCCGAAAACCATTTACAAATCCCTAACACAGGACTTTTCCTGACCACTGCGTCAAGGCGTAGAATGCGCCGCCTCGCGCATCAAAATCTTTTGGACGTTTCGCCTTGAATTCCGTGACTGACCGCCCCGCCGCTATTTCTCTCAACCGCCCGGCCCGGGTTCGCCTGGAGCTGAAAAACCTGCTTGGCCTGGCGTTGCCGATCATGATCGCGCAACTGGCGACCACCGCCATGGGCTTCGTCGATGCGGTAATGGCCGGTCGTGTCGGGCCTCGAGATCTGGCGGCCGTCGCGCTGGGCAACTCGATCTGGGTGCCGGTGTTTCTGCTGATGACCGGCACACTGCTGGCCACTACCCCGAAAGTCGCCCAACGCTTCGGCGCCGGCACCCACAGCGAGATTGGCCCGATCGTGCGTCAGGCCCTGTGGCTGGCGCTGGTGGTGGGCTTGATGGCGACCGGCATGCTGTTCAGCGCCGAACCGATCCTGCATATCATGAAGGTCGACCCCGAATTGATCGGCCCGTGCATGCAGTATCTGCACGGCATCGCCAGCGGTTTGCCTGCCGTCGCGGTCTATCACGTGCTGCGCTGTTTCAGCGATGGTCTGGGGCGCACCCGCCCGGCCATGGTCCTTGGCCTGTGCGGGCTGGCGCTGAATATTCCACTCAATTACATCTTCATCTACGGCCACTTCGGTGTGCCGGCCATGGGCGGTGTCGGCTGCGGGTGGGCCACGGCGATCGTGATGTGGGTGATGGCGCTAGGCATGGCCGGCTGGGAGCGCTGGGCGCCGGCCTATCAGTCGAGTGAGTTGTTCATCCGTTTCGACTGGCCGCAGTGGTCGGTGATCAAGCGTTTGTTGAGCATCGGCCTGCCAATCGGCATCGCGGTGTTCGCCGAGTCGAGCATCTTCGCCGTGATCGCCCTGCTGATCGGCAGCCTCGGCGCCACCGTGGTCGCCGGGCACCAGATTGCGCTGAACTTCAGCTCGCTGGTGTTCATGATCCCCTACTCCCTGGGCATGGCCGTGACCGTGCGTGTCGGCCAGGCACTGGGCCGTGAGGAACCACGCGAAGCCCGCTTCGCCGCCGGTGTCGGCATGGGCACTGCCCTGGCTTATGCGTGCTTGTCGGCGAGCCTGATGCTATTGCTGCGTGAACCCATCGCTGCGATTTACACCGCCGACCCGACGGTGATTCAGGTGGCCGCGATGTTGATCGTGTATTCGGCGCTGTTCCAGTTTTCCGATGCGATCCAGGTGACGGCGGCGGGCGCATTGCGCGGCTATCAGGACACGCGGGTGACGATGATCCTGACACTGTTCGCGTACTGGGGAATCGGTTTACCGGTGGGTTACGCCCTGGGCCTGACCAACTGGCTCGGCGCGCCGAGTGGCCCGAGCGGGCTGTGGCAGGGTTTGATCGTCGGCTTGAGTTGCGCAGCGCTGATGCTGTCGATCCGCCTGACGCGCAGTGCACGCAAGCGGATCCGCATCAGTCGTTCGGCGGGTTAAGCGAGCGCAAAAAAGGGCCGGCAGATGCAGGTAATGCCAGTCAGTTAAGGTGCGAAACCTGTGGGAGCGGGCTTGCTCGCGAAAGCGGTGTATCAGGCGACATCAATGTTGACTGTGCTGCCGTCTTCGCGAGCAAGCCCGCTCCCACAGGGATTCGGGCTTAACTGACTGCCATTGTGCATATGCAGGCTCTTTTTTTGGCCCGTTAAGCGAGTTTCTTGCGGATCCAGTAGAGGTAGGTGCCTGCTTCTTCGTGCTGCGCGACCAGTTCGTGGTCGAGAAACACGCAAAACTTGGGAATGTCGCGACGGGTCGACGGGTCGGTGGCGATCACCTTCAGCAGGCCGCCAGGCACCAGGTCACGGATGTGCTGGTGCAGCATCATCACCGGTTCCGGGCAATTGAGGCCGGTGGCGTCGAGGGTGCCGTCTACCGGCGTATCGATCATTTCACTCATGATTTACTCCTGAAACTTGCCGGCATTGTCGCGCATTGCCGGGTGTTCGGTCATCTATGGCAGAACGCCGCCCCCCGTAGGAGCGAGGCTTGCCCGCGAAGGCCGCGCTGCGGTGTATCTATGGGACCGCGCTGCAGCCTTCGCGGGCAAGCCTCGCTCCTACAGGGGGTGTAGCTTAACGGGACTTGGGTTTCTTCACGTCCAATCGGCGAAGATGGCAGGTCACTTCTTCACGGTCGTGATACAGCTGCTTACAGCCGATCTCGACTCGAATGCCCCGTTCCTTGAACCCATCGGCAATACGTTCCAGCAAGCGCTTCACTTCAGCATATCGCTGCTTCATCGGCAGCTTGAGGTTGACCACCGCTTCCCGGCAATGCCCCTCGCCAATCCACTCTTCCAGCATTGCCGCGTTGCGCGCCGGTTTCTCGACGATGTCGCAGACCATCCAGTCGACCGGTTGCTTGGGCTTGAAGGTGAAACCGTCAGCCATCAAATGCTGCACCAAACCGGTGTCCATCAGGCTTTCGGCCATCGGGCCGTTGTCGATGGCGGTCACCAACATGCCGCGATTGACCAGTTGCCAGGTCCAGCCACCGGGTGCAGCGCCGAGGTCGACACCGGTCATGTCACTGTGCAAGCGCTCGTCCCACTGGTCGCGGGGAATGAAATGGTGCCAGGCTTCTTCCAGCTTGAGGGTCGAACGGCTCGGCGCTTCACGCGGGAATTTAAGGCGTGGAATGCCCATTGGCCACATCGCCGAATTGTTCGATTCCGCCAGGCCCATGAACACTTCGCGACCGCTCTTGAAGGTCAGCAGCAGCCGTGGTTTGTGGGGGTCTTCCACCAGTTTGCCGGCCGCCATCAGCGCCTTGCGCAGGTGGCCTTCGAACTTCTTGCAGAAGTTCGACAGTTCCTTGCCATCGTTGGTGTCGACCATTTCCAGCCACAGGCTGCCGCACAGCGGGAAGTCCGCCATGTGCGCAAGGATCACGCTGATGCGGTCGGTTTCCGGCAGATCGATGAAGATCCCGCGGGCCCACTGGCGAGGGAAAATCAGATCGGCGAAACGCTGGCCACGCATCAGGCGCTCGGCGCCGTCTTCTTCGGTGCAGATAAATTCGGCGCAGGCGCTGGCGGTTTTGGCCTTGGCATAACCGGCCACGTTCAGCCGCGCGGCATGTTCGGAAATCTCGGAACAGACTTCGCTTTCGAAGCCCGGCCGGCAATGCATAAAGAGGGTGTTCATTCTTACTCCTGGGCAGTTGGCGAAGAATTCAGCCACTGCGCGATGCCCAGACTTGCGTTGAAGCAAAGCCTGTCACGAAAACCGGCGCATGATAGCCGAGATCGGAACCTTGGACTTGTCCTTAGGGTCCAGTTATTAGCCTTAATGTCTAAACGGGGCTAGGTTAAAAGCTCTGCCCGCCCCTCAGTCCGTAGCCGTGCGGATTTAAAGGAGTCATTTCAATGCCATCCCTCGATAGCCTGAAAACCCTTAAAACCTTACAAGTCGACGACAAGACCTATCACTATTTCAGCCTGCCCGAAGCCGCCAAAAGCCTGGGCGATCTGGACAAGCTGCCGATGTCGTTGAAAGTGCTTCTGGAAAACCTGCTGCGCTGGGAGGACGAGAAAACCGTCACCGGCGCTGATCTCAAGGCGATTGCCGCCTGGCTCAAGGAGCGCCGCTCCGATCGCGAAATCCAGTACCGGCCCGCGCGGGTATTGATGCAGGACTTTACCGGCGTCCCCGCCGTGGTCGACCTGGCCGCCATGCGTGCTGCGATGGCCAAGGCCGGTGGCGACCCGCAGCGAATCAATCCGCTGTCGCCGGTGGACCTGGTGATCGACCACTCGGTGATGGTCGACAAATACGCCAGTGCAAGCGCCTTCGGACAAAACGTTGACATCGAAATGCAGCGCAACCACGAGCGTTATGCCTTTCTGCGCTGGGGTCAGAGCGCCTTTAACAATTTCAGCGTGGTGCCACCGGGCACCGGCATTTGCCACCAGGTCAACCTCGAGTATCTGGGCCGCACGGTCTGGACCAAGGACGAGGACGGGCGCACCTATGCCTTCCCGGACACGTTGGTTGGCACCGACTCCCACACCACCATGATCAACGGCCTCGGCGTGCTCGGCTGGGGCGTCGGCGGGATCGAAGCGGAAGCAGCGATGCTCGGCCAACCGGTGTCGATGCTGATTCCGGAAGTGATCGGTTTCAAACTCACCGGCAAACTCAAGGAAGGCATTACCGCCACCGACCTGGTGCTGACGGTCACCCAGATGCTGCGCAAGAAAGGTGTGGTGGGGAAATTTGTCGAGTTCTACGGCGACGGTCTCGCCGATTTGCCGCTGGCCGATCGCGCGACCATCGCCAACATGGCCCCGGAATATGGCGCCACCTGCGGTTTCTTCCCGGTGGACGAGGTGACACTGGAGTACTTGCGTTTGTCCGGTCGCACTCCGCAAACCGTGAAACTGGTGGAGGCCTATAGCAAGATCCAGGGCCTGTGGCGCCTGCCCGGCAAGGAGCCGGTGTTCACCGACAGCCTGGCCCTGGACATGGGCAGCGTCGAAGCCAGCCTCGCCGGGCCGAAACGTCCTCAGGACCGTGTCTCGTTACCGAATGTCGCGCAAGCGTTCACTGACTTTCTCGGCCTGCAGTTCAAACCCTCCAGCAAGGAAGAAGGTCGCCTCGAAAGTGAGGGTGGCGGTGGCGTCGCGGTGGGTAACGCTGATCTGGTCGGCGAAGCGGATTACCACCACGAAGGGAGTACTTATCGGCTGAAAAACGGTGCGGTGGTGATCGCCGCCATCACGTCCTGCACCAACACCTCCAACCCCAGCGTGATGATGGCGGCCGGGCTGGTGGCGAAAAAAGCCGTGGAGAAAGGCCTGAAGCGCAAACCGTGGGTCAAGAGCTCGCTGGCTCCCGGTTCGAAAGTGGTCACCGACTACTACAAGGCTGCAGGTCTGACCCAATACCTTGATCAGCTCGGTTTTGCCCTAGTCGGTTATGGCTGCACCACCTGCATCGGCAACTCCGGGCCGTTGCCGGAGCCGATCGAAAAAGCCATTCAGAAAGCCGACCTGACTGTCGCCTCGGTGCTCTCGGGCAACCGCAACTTCGAAGGTCGCGTGCATCCGCTGGTAAAAACCAACTGGCTGGCCTCCCCGCCTCTGGTCGTCGCCTATGCATTGGCTGGCACGGTGCGCATCGACATCAGCAGCGAGCCATTGGGTAACGACAAGGACGGCCAGCCGGTTTATCTGCGAGACATTTGGCCGAGCACTAAAGAAATCGCCGACGCGGTAACTCAGGTAAACACCGCGATGTTCCACAAGGAGTACGCCGAAGTGTTTGCCGGCGACGAACAGTGGCAGGCGATCGAAGTGCCGCAGGCGGCGACTTATGTGTGGGACAACGATTCGACGTATATCCAGCATCCGCCATTCTTCGATGACATCGGCGGCCCTGCGCCGGTGGTCAAGGACGTCGAAGGGGCGAAAGTCCTCGCGTTGCTTGGCGATTCGGTGACCACCGACCACATTTCCCCGGCCGGTAACATCAAGGCGGACAGCCCTGCCGGCCAGTACCTGCGCGAGCAAGGGGTGGAACCGCGTGACTTCAACTCCTACGGCTCCCGTCGCGGTAACCATCAAGTGATGATGCGCGGCACCTTCGCCAACATCCGCATTCGCAACGAGATGCTTGGCGGCGAAGAAGGCGGCAACACGATTTATATTCCGACCGGGGAGAAGCTGCCGATCTACGACGCGGCCATGCGGTACCAGGCGTCGGGGACACCGCTGGTGGTGATCGCCGGGCAAGAATACGGCACAGGCTCGAGCCGCGACTGGGCAGCCAAGGGCACCAATCTGCTGGGCGTGAAAGCAGTCATCGCCGAGAGCTTCGAGCGAATTCACCGTTCCAACCTGGTCGGCATGGGTGTGTTGCCGTTGCAGTTCAAGCTGGATCAGAACCGCAAGAGCCTGAACCTCACCGGCAAGGAAACCGTGGACATCCTTGGCCTGACCGGTGTCGAACTGACTCCGCGTATGAACCTGACCCTGGTTGTCTCCCGTGAAGACGGCAGCAAGGAAAAGATTGAGGTGTTGTGCCGGATCGATACCCTCAACGAGGTGGAGTACTTCAAGGCCGGGGGGATTTTGCATTACGTGTTGCGGCAATTGATTGCCTCGTAACAGCCTGCTGATAAAACACCGCCTTCGGGCGGTGTTTTTGTTTACGTGGTGTGCGTCTCTATAATCGCCCCGCTCATTGAATCGGCGTCGTTCACCCTTTTTGTGTCCGGCCGAGATCCCTTGTGGGAGCGGGCTTGCTCGCGAAAGCGGCGTAGCAGTCAACATTGATGTTGGATGTGATGGCCTCTTCGCGAGCAAGCCCGCTCCCACAGGGGGACCGAGGCACATTGCAGAATCTCTGAAACAAGGACTTAACATGATCGCTCTGCCATGGACTTATCTGGCACTTCTCTCCATTGGCTACGGCCTGGCTTTGATCTACGGCCATCTCGGCTGGCTCGCTGCTATCTCTTTCGCGCTGCTGCTGATTGCCGGTTTCGCCGTTCGCCAACAACAGATCCCCATTGGCCGCTACCTCGGCCACGGCTTGTTCATCGTCCTGGCGGTAGCGCTGGCAATGCACTGGCTTCCCGGCTTCTTCAACGGTCGCGCGATTGATCCCCAGCGTTTCACCGACGATGCCGTGCCGTTTGCGATGTACCTGAATCAGGACAAACCGCTGATCGGTTTCTGGCTGTTGCTGATTTGCCCATGGATTGTCGGCCGGCGCTCGTTGCGGCTGTCCGTTTATGCCACCGCCCTCGCCCTGACCGTAAGTGCCGTGCTGGCCTTGGGTGGCGCGCTGTTGCTGGGCGTGATCAGTTGGGCACCGAAGTGGCCGGATCAGGCCTGGTTGTGGGTGTTGAACAATCTGCTACTGGTGACGCTGGTGGAGGAAGCGTTGTTTCGCGGCTACATCCAGGGCGGTCTGAGCCGGCAGTTCAAACACCTGTCTTACGGCGACAACCTCGCGTTATTGCTCGCCTCAATGCTGTTCGGCCTCGCTCATCTGGGTGCCGGTTGGCAATGGGTGTTGTTGGCGGGCCTCGCGGGGGTCGGTTATGGCCTGGCCTACCGTTTCGGCGGATTGGGCGCGGCCATCGCCACCCACTTTGGTTTGAATCTGCTGCATTTCGGGCTGTTCACTTATCCGATGCTCGCTGGCTGACGCAATGGTCGTTTTGCGACGCGTCACTGATTTATGAAAAAAACACTTCAATAAATGCCTGACGATGCCGACAACCTCTCAAAGCCTTGCGGATTGAAAAAGCCATGCGTAACAACCAGCCCATTACCCAACGCGAACGGACCTTCCCGGCTCAGCAACGGTTGATTTCCACCACCGATGCCAAGGGCGTGATCACCTACTGCAACGACGCTTTCGTCGAAATCAGCGGGTTTTCTCGTGAGGAACTGCTCCGTGCACCGCATAACCTGGTCCGTCACCCCGACGTCCCGGCTGCGGTGTTCGCGCACATGTGGGGCACACTGAAACAAGGCTTGCCATGGATGGGCATTGTCAAGAATCGCTGCAAGACCGGTGACCACTACTGGGTTAACGCCTATGTCACACCGGTGTTCGACGGCAATCAGCTGGTCGGTTACGAGTCGGTGCGGGTCAAACCCACCGCCGAGCAGATCCGCCGTGCCGAAGCGCTCTACCAACGCATCAACCAGGGCAAGTCAGCCATTCCTCAAAGCGACAAATGGCTGCCGGTGCTTCAGGACTGGCTGCCGTTCATTCTGGTCAGCCAGTTGAGCTTCATGATCGGCGCCACGCTGACGTCCCAATGGGGCTTCGCCCTCGCCGCCGGCCTTTCGGTGCCGTTGGGCTTGATGGGCTTGAGCTGGCAACAGCGCGGTATCAAGCGTTTGCTGCGCCTGGCCGAGCAGACCACGTCCGACCCGCTGATCGCGCAGATGTACACCGACAGCCGTGGCGCCCAGGCACGTTTGGAGATGTCGATCCTCAGCCAGGAAGCACGCCTGAAAACCTGCCTGACCCGCCTGCAGGACACCGCCGAACACCTGACCGAGCAAGCGAAACAGTCCGACACCCTGGCCCACAACAGCTCCACCGGCCTGGAACGTCAACGTGTCGAAACCGAGCAAGTGGCGACCGCTGTGAATCAGATGGCGGCCACCACTCAGGAGGTCGCCAGCCACGTGCAGCGCACCGCTGACGCCACTCAGGAAGCCAATCGCCTGACCGGTCGCGGTCGCGACATCGCCGGGGAAACCCGCGAAGCCATTCAGCGCCTGTCGGTAGTGGTCGGTGAAACCGGCCTGACGGTCACGCAACTGGCCAAGGACAGCGACGAAATCGGCGGCGTGGTCGATGTGATCAAAGGCATCGCCGACCAGACCAACCTGCTGGCCTTGAACGCTGCGATTGAAGCCGCACGTGCCGGCGAGATGGGCCGTGGTTTTGCGGTGGTGGCCGACGAAGTGCGTCAACTGGCACAACGCACCAGCGAATCCACCGGGCAGATTCACGCGCTGATCGCCAAGCTGCAGCAAACCGCCAGCACCGCGGTGCAAACCATGGAAGCCGGGCATCGTCAGGCCGAAGAAGGTGTGGCGCGGGTATTGGAAGCGGATCAGGCGCTGGTGGGCATCAGCGAAGCGGTGGCCAACATCACTGACATGACCACCCAGATCGCTGCCGCCACCGAAGAGCAAAGCGCCGTCGCCGAAGAAATCAGCCGCAACATCAGCAACATCTCGCAACTGGCTGACCAGACCTCTGAACAGGCACAGCACTCGGCGCTATTGAGCGAAGAACTGACCAAGACCGCGAATACCCAGTATTCGTTGGTGGAGCGGTTTAACCGCTGATTGCTGCGGGAAAGACAAAAACCCGGAAGGTGAAAGCTTCCGGGGTTTTTGTTGCCTGGCAGATCGCTTTCGCGGGCAAGCCTCGCTCCTACAGGTAATCGGTGCTCCCATGATCGGCGCATGACCTGTAGGAGCGAGGCTTGCCCGCGAAGAGGCCCGAACTGGCACTGCAAATCTCACTGAAGAAACTCGGAAACCTTCCCCGCCGCAGCCGCCAAATGCTGCTCATGACTAAACCCCGAAGCCTTCAACGGCTTCAAATCATGATCCGCTGCTTCCAGCCAGAACACCTCGATTCCCGGCGCCAACTCATACCCTTCGACCGCAGCCCGATTACCCAGCGCATCGCGCTCACCCTGCACAATCAACGTGCGAGTCTTCAGCGCCGCCAAATGCTCGACCCGCGGTTTTTCCGGTTTGCCGACGGCGTAAAACGGGTACCCCAGGCACACCAGCGCATCCGCTCCCAACTCATCGGCCAACAAACTCGCCATCCGCCCGCCCATGGACTTGCCGCCAATGGCCAGGCGTCCAGCGACATGGCGTCGCACCACGGCATACACCTCACGCCAGCATTCCTGCAATTTGGGCGCCGGGTTCGGGGGACGTTTACCGCCATCAATACGCCGCTGCGCCATGTAGGGAAACTCGAAACGCAACACGTTGACCCCATGCGCGGCAAGGCGCTCAGCCATGTCGCTCATCCAGCCGCTGTCCATCGGCGCACCGGCGCCGTGAGCGAGAATCAGCGTCGCCGAGGCCGGCGCCGTGGCGGCATTCCACAACCATCCATGATCTCGCACACACTGCGCCCATTGATCCCCGTCAATACTGGCCTTGTGCTCTTTGTCCATGCTTGCCTCGCTTTTAGTCTGCCTATAACTCCAGGCGAAGGGAGCGTCTGCCGTGCGGCTTACTCGCAAAGGCAGGCCCTCACTTCGGCTGAACCGTGGATGGGGAACCATGAACACTTCTATCAGTACCGCCTACAACTACAAGGTGGTCCGCCAATTCGCCATTATGACGGTGGTGTGGGGCATCGTCGGCATGGGGCTCGGGGTTTTTCTCGCCGCCCAATTGGTCTGGCCTGAACTCAACTTCAACCTGCCGTGGACCAGCTTCGGCCGTCTGCGCCCGCTGCACACTAACGCGGTGATCTTCGCCTTCGGCGGTTGCGCCCTGTTCGCCAGTTCGTTTTATTCGGTACAACGCACCTGCCAGACCCGATTGTTCGCGCCGAAAATCGCCGCGTTCTGCTTCTGGGGCTGGCAACTGGTGATCTTGCTGGCGGCCATCAGCCTGCCACTGGGTTACACCAGTTCCAAGGAATACGCCGAACTGGAATGGCCGATCGACATCCTGATCACCATCGTCTGGGTGGCTTATGCCGTGGTGTTCTTCGGCACGATCATGCAGCGCAAGACCAAACACATTTATGTCGGTAACTGGTTCTTCGGTGGCTTCATCATCACCGTGGCGATCCTGCATATCGTCAACAACCTGGAATTGCCGGTGAGTTTCACCAAGTCCTACTCGCTGTACGCCGGTGCGACCGACGCCATGGTGCAGTGGTGGTACGGACACAACGCCGTAGGCTTTTTCCTCACCGCCGGTTTCCTCGGGATGATGTACTACTTCGTGCCGAAACAGGCCGAGCGTCCGGTGTATTCCTATCGCTTGTCGATCGTGCACTTCTGGGCGCTGATCACCCTGTACATCTGGGCCGGCCCGCACCACTTGCACTACACCGCGCTGCCGGACTGGGCGCAATCGTTGGGCATGGTGATGTCGCTGATCCTGTTGGCACCGAGCTGGGGCGGGATGATCAACGGCATGATGACGCTGTCGGGCGCCTGGCATAAGTTGCGCAGCGACCCGATCCTGCGCTTCCTCGTGGTGTCGCTGGCGTTCTACGGCATGTCGACCTTCGAAGGGCCGATGATGGCGATCAAAACCGTGAACGCCCTCTCCCACTACACCGACTGGACCATCGGCCACGTTCACGCCGGCGCCCTCGGTTGGGTAGCGATGATCTCCATTGGCGCGCTGTACCACATGATCCCGAAAATCTTCGGCCGCACACAGATGCACAGCATCGGCCTGATCAACGCGCACTTCTGGCTCGCCACCATCGGCACCGTGTTGTACATCGCTTCGATGTGGGTCAACGGCATCGCCCAGGGCCTCATGTGGCGCGCTGTCAACGAAGACGGCACGCTGACCTACTCCTTCGTCGAAACCCTGGTGGCCAGCCACCCAGGCTTCGTCGTGCGTCTGGTAGGCGGTGCGATTTTCTTCAGCGGCATGTTGCTGATGGCCTACAACACCTGGCGCACCGTGCGGGCCTCGCAGCCTGCCGAAGCCGCCGCTGCCGCGCAGATCGCCTGAGGAGGCCGCCATGAAACACGAAACAATCGAGAAAAACGTCGGCCTGCTGATGTTGCTGATGGTGCTGGCCGTGAGCATCGGCGGCCTGACCCAGATCGTCCCGCTGTTCTTCCAGGACGTGACCAATAAACCGGTGGAAGGCATGAAGCCCTACACCGCGCTGCAACTGGAAGGTCGTGACATCTACATCCGCGAAGGCTGCGTCGGTTGCCATTCGCAGATGATCCGTCCGTTCCGCGCCGAGACCGAACGCTACGGCCACTACTCGGTGGCCGGTGAAAGCGTCTGGGATCACCCGTTCCTGTGGGGCTCGAAACGTACCGGCCCGGACCTCGCCCGGGTCGGTGGTCGCTACTCCGAAGACTGGCACCGCGCGCACTTGTACAACCCGCGCAACGTGGTGCCTGAATCGAAGATGCCGGCCTACCCGTGGCTGGTGGACAACAAGGTAGATAGCAGCCACACCGAAACCAAGATCCGCGCCATGCGCACCCTCGGCGTGCCGTACACCGATGAAGACATCACAGGTTCAGTCGCCTCACTCCAGGGCAAAACCGAAATGGACGCATTGGTCGCTTACCTGCAAGTGCTAGGCACATCCATCAAGAGCAAGAGGTGAGCCATGGCCATGCCCTTTGAAATCGTAAGCGTAATGAGCAGTGGAATGATCCGCGGCCTGGGCACGGTCGTGGTGTTCGTAGCCTTCGTCGGCCTGACGCTGTGGGTGTTCAACCGCAAGCGCAATCCGGAATTCGCCGAAGCACGCCTGCTGCCGTTCGCCGATGAACCGCTACCCGAAGTCGCCACCCAAGAACCTGAAACAAGGAGTACCCGGCCATGACCACCTTCTGGAGTACGTGGATCTGCGTACTGACCATTGGCAGCCTGATCGGCCTGACCTGGCTGCTGATCGGCACCCGCAAGGGCGAAACCAAGGGCAGCGTCGACCAGACCATGGGCCACAGCTTCGACGGCATCGAGGAGTACGACAACCCGCTGCCGCAGTGGTGGTTCATGCTGTTCGCCGCAACCTTGGTGTTTGCCGTCGGTTATCTGGTGCTTTACCCGGGCCTGGGCAACTGGAAAGGCATCTTGCCCGGTTATGAAAACGGCTGGACCGGAGTCCACGAATGGGAAAAGGAGATGAACAAGGCTGACGCGAAGTTCGGGCCGATCTTCGCCAAATTTGCTGCCATGCCAGTTGAAGAAGTGGCCAAGGACCCGCAAGCGCTGAAAATGGGCGGTCGTCTGTTTGCGTCCAATTGCTCGGTATGCCACGGCTCGGATGCCAAGGGCGCGTTCGGTTTCCCCAACCTGGCGGACAACAACTGGCGCTGGGGCGGCGATGCCGAAATGATCAAAACGACTATCATGGGCGGTCGCATGGCCGCGATGCCCGCCTGGGGAGAAATCCTCGGTGACGCCGGCGTGAAGAACGTCGCCGCCTATGTACGCCATGAACTGGCCGGCCTGCCTTTGCCTGCAGACAACGGTGCCGACCTGCATGCCGGACAGCAAGCGTTCAGCACTATGTGCGTAGCCTGTCATGGGGCAAACGGCAAGGGCACTGAAGCCATGGGGGCGCCGAACCTGACGCAACCGGCCGGATTTATCTACGGTACAAGCCTGGCGCAACTGCAACAAACAATTCGTCATGGCCGCCAGGGCCATATGCCGGCGCAGAACGAACTGCTCGGCAACGACAAGGTGCAATTGCTGGCCGCTTACGTATACAGCCTGTCTCAAGGTCTGAGCACCGAGCGTTTACAGGCTGAAGGCAAAAGCGAATAAATCTCGTCCGCGCAACGCCGCATTCACCCGGATGCGGCAGTTCCCTGCCCCTTTGCGACGCATTGTCGCACCCTCCCTTGGTCTTCCTTTCGGTTCGCCGGATTCGGGTCTAAGCTTCCCTGCGATGCGGACTGGCCAGCGCCGGTTCCAGGTCGATTCAACCCGATGTGTTCGACGAATTTGCTCGATGACAGGCCGCAAAGGCTGGTAGACACCGGCTATCGTCCCCGTTGCCCTCTGTTACCCGATCGTCGTGTTTGAACATACCCCGTTACAACTGACCTGAACCCCTCGCCTCTTTGATCCGTTGCGACATTTTGTCCGAGGGCAATTTTGTCCTTACGCGGCGCATGGAAAGGCCGCAGAATCAGCTTTTGAAAGCATTGACCTACGTCATGGCGCGTTGCAATGACCCCCCGCTTTCTACATACTTGCGGCCGATTTTTACTCCTAATAAAACACCCAAACCGTGGAACCTTAGAATGAGCACAGCAATCAGTCCGACTGCTTATAACTATAAGGTAGTCCGCCAGTTCGCCATCATGACGGTGGTCTGGGGGATCCTTGGCATGGGGCTCGGTGTCTTCATCGCCTCGCAACTGGTCTGGCCGGAGTTGAACTTCGGTCTGGCATGGACGAGCTTTGGACGCCTGCGCCCGCTGCACACCAACCTGGTGATTTTCGCCTTCGGTGGGTGCGCTCTGTTTGCCACTTCCTATTACGTCGTGCAGCGAACCTGCCAAACGCGACTGATTTCCGACAGCCTCGCGGCCTTCACCTTCTGGGGTTGGCAAGCGGTGATAGTCGGCGCGATCGTTACCTTGCCGATGGGTTTCACGACCACCAAGGAATACGCGGAACTTGAATGGCCTCTGGCTATTCTGCTGGCCATCGTCTGGGTCACCTACGGTCTGGTGTTCTTCGGCACCATCGTCAAGCGCAAGACCAAGCACATCTATGTCGGTAACTGGTTCTACGGTGCCTTCATCGTCGTGACCGCGATGCTGCACATCGTCAACCACGCGTCCCTGCCGGTCAGTTTCTTCAAGTCCTACTCGGCTTACTCGGGTGCGACTGATGCGATGATCCAGTGGTGGTACGGCCACAACGCGGTAGGTTTCTTCCTGACCACCGGCTTCCTGGGGATGATGTACTACTTCGTTCCGAAGCAGGCCGAGCGTCCGATCTACTCCTATCGTCTGTCGATCGTGCACTTCTGGGCGCTGATTACCCTGTATATCTGGGCCGGCCCGCACCACCTGCACTACACCGCACTGCCGGACTGGGCTCAGTCCCTGGGCATGGCGATGTCGATCATCCTGCTGGCACCCAGCTGGGGCGGCATGATCAACGGCATGAAGACCCTGTCGGGCGCCTGGCAAAAGCTGCGCACCGACCCTATCCTGCGCTTCCTCGTGGTATCACTGTCGTTCTACGGCATGTCGACCTTCGAAGGCCCGATGATGGCCATCAAGACCGTCAACTCGCTGTCGCACTACACCGACTGGACCATCGGCCACGTACACGCCGGCGCTCTCGGCTGGGTAGCGATGATTTCGATCGGCGCGATCTACCACATGATCCCGAAACTGTTCGGTCGTACGCAGATGCACAGCATCGGCCTGATCAACACGCACTTCTGGCTCGCGACCATCGGCACCGTGCTGTACATCGCGTCGATGTGGGTCAACGGCATCACCCAAGGTCTGATGTGGCGTGCAATCAACGACGACGGCACCCTCACCTACTCGTTCGTTGAAGCGCTGCAAGCCAGCCACCCAGGTTTCATCGTTCGCGCCCTGGGCGGTGCGTTCTTTGCCAGCGGCATGCTGTTCATGGCTTACAACGTATGGCGTACCGTACGTGCCTCGAACCCGGCTGAAGCCAAAGCTGCTGAACAGATTGCTGTAGTTGGAGCTCACTGATGAAGCATGAAGCAGTCGAGAAGAATATTGGCCTGCTGGCCTTCTTCATGGTTATCGCCGTCAGCATCGGCGGCCTGACTCAAATCGTTCCGCTGTTTTTCCAGGACGTCACCAACAAGCCGGTCGAGGGCATGAAGCCGCGTACCGCCCTTGAGCTGGAAGGCCGCGACGTGTACATCGCCAACGGTTGTGTCGGCTGCCACTCGCAGATGATCCGCCCGTTCCGTGCTGAAACCGAACGTTACGGCCACTATTCGGTCGCCGGTGAAAGCGTTTGGGACCACCCGTTCCTGTGGGGTTCCAAGCGTACCGGTCCGGACCTGGCCCGTGTCGGTGGTCGTTACTCCGATGACTGGCAGCGTGCGCACTTGTACAACCCGCGCAACGTGGTGCCTGAGTCGAAAATGCCGGCCTACCCGTTCCTCGTGGAAAACAAGCTCGACGGCAAAGACACCGCCAAGAAAATGGAAGTCTTGCGCACGCTCGGCGTCCCTTACACCGACGAAGACATCGCCGGTGCCAAGGATGCTGTGAAGGGCAAAACCGAAATGGACGCGCTGGTGGCCTATCTGCAAGGCCTGGGCACCATCATCAAAAGCAAACGGTGATTTAGATGGATATCGGGATGATTCGTGGCCTGGGCACCGTTGTTGTGATGGTGGCCTTCATCGGTCTGGCGCTGTGGGTGTTCAGCCCCAAGCGCAAGTCGGAGTTTGAAGACGCGACCTTGCTGCCTTTCGCGGATGATCCCGAAGCCATCAAGCACGTCGAGCAAGCTTCTAGGAGTAACAAAGAATGACTACGTTCTGGAGTCTGTACGTCACAGTCCTCAGTCTCGGCACCATCTTCGCCCTGACCTGGCTGCTGCTGTCCACCCGCAAGGGCCAGCGCAGCGAATCCACCGATGAAACGGTCGGCCACTCCTTCGACGGGATCGAGGAGTATGACAACCCGCTGCCAAAATGGTGGTTCATGCTGTTCGTGGGCACCATCATCTTCGCCCTCGGCTACCTGGTGCTGTACCCGGGCCTGGGTAACTGGAAAGGCCTGTTGCCGGGTTATAACTACCTCGATAACGAGAAGCAGACCGCGTTCGCCAACGGCCAGACTGGCTGGACCGGCGTTCACGAATGGGAAAAGGAAATGCTCAGGTCGGACGCCAAGTTTGGCCCGATCTTCGCCAAGTTCGCTTCCATGCCAATCGAAGAAGTTGCCAAAGACCCACAAGCCCTGAAGATGGGTGGCCGCCTGTTCGCCTCCAACTGCTCGGTCTGCCACGGTTCCGACGCCAAAGGCGCCTATGGTTTTCCTAACCTGACCGACGCCGACTGGCGCTGGGGCGGTGAAGCGCAAACCATCAAGACCACCATCATGGGCGGTCGTCACGCCGTGATGCCGGCTTGGGCTGAAGTGATCGGCGAGCAAGGCGTTGCTGACGTTGCCGCGTTCGTACTGACCAACCTGGATGGCCGCAAGCTGCCTGAAGGCGCCAAGGCTGACCCGGTTGCCGGGCAGAAACTGTTCGCCGCCAACTGCGTGGCGTGCCACGGCCCGGCCGGCAAAGGTACGCCAGCCATGGGCGCCCCTGACCTGACCCACCCGGCGGCGTTCATCTACGGTTCGAGCTTCGCTCAACTGCAGCAGACCATCCGTTACGGTCGTCAGGGCCAGATGCCTGCGCAAGAACAGCTGCAAGGCAACGACAAGGTTCACCTGCTGGCCGCTTACGTCTACAGCCTCTCTCACGGTGAGAAAGCGCCGGAAGCGGACGCCCAGTAAGGCAAACGCTTGATGCAATAAAAAAAGCCCCGCCAGTGATCTGGCGGGGCTTTTTTTATGGGCGATTAGCGAAAATTGATTTCACAGGAATCGTATCGATCAGCGTCCGGCTCTGCCATTGATTATCCTTCACCAGATAGATCTGCAACTGCTTGCGATCCTCGGTAAAGCTGGTGATCAGGTAGGTTTGCTGAGAGGTACTGCCGCTCAGATACATCGGCACATTTCCCAACCAATAGGAATCACCTCCGTTTTTGTGCAAATGACCGGCAAATATTGCAGTCACTTGATACTTGCTGATCATTTCGCGAAAGCGCTTTTGTTGCTCAGCGTCCCCCTTCATCTCGAACGGCTTATGCATATTGATGATGATGGCGTAGCCCTGAGCTCTAGCCAGCCTAAGATCGGTCTCAAGCCAGTCCAATGCGCTGGTGATGTCGAACGTCGTCGGGTTCAACTCGTGGGAAATTTTCGTCGTGTAAGTGGGCTCGTTATTGAGCTGCACCATGTGAACTTCACCGATATTCTTTGAATAAGAGAGGCTGCCCGAATACAGCGTATCAAGGAACCAGCCCGTAACTTTCAAATCAAAGCTATCCACCTTACCCGCATGATGCTTATTAAACTCGACTATGCTGCCCGCCGCACAGTTATTACTAAAACAATCATCCACGTTATTTTCATAATCGTGATTACCCAAACCGTACAGATAATCACCCTTGAAGTGCTTCTCTAATGCCGACTTCATATACGATCGTTGCCAGCCATGGCCGAAAGCGGTTATGTCACCGTTGATCATCAGTGGCACTTGTGATTGCGCCCCCTGATTGTTTCGAAAGTCAGCAATACTTGCAAGCTGGGTTTCCACCAACCATTTGGAACGTACAGCGAAGTCCGCATCGGATTCAGGCGCCCTGATATCTGTTTTGTCTGTCCACGGATATTGCGTATCAGAGGCAAACACCATATGCCGAGGAGTACCCTGTATCGCATGAGCTAAAGTAACCGAAGACAACAAACACACTCCCAGCAAAAACCTTACAACTTTATTAGAAACCACAGCATTAAAACTCCATTTAAATTAGACATATCCAAGCGATATCAATATCGCGGAACAACAACATATTTGAAAAAATAAAAAACTTCAAAGGCACAACCAGCGCCAATTAAATAAATATATTTCAACCACACAAAAAATCGAAGCCAACTTTAACTTTAGCTAACCTGGATTTATTAATATTTCATCTCGGACAACTACACACGCAGAGGTTGAAACCTTGCCGTTTCAGACGCTACGGCAGCGCAAAGGCTATGAATCGCCTAGACTCTAATCTGCAAAGCGAAAAATCGACGAAACCCACAAGTCAATTGATTCAAGTCACTACACCATCAATTGAATTTGCCCAACGCGACTAAAGGTCGCACCCTTGATCTAGAGCGACAGGCGTATCATTGCGCCACTGCAACACCTCTTTTTGACCGCGGTCGGCACGTACTGACCGAGGCATTTTTCCACTGCCGTGGGATGCAACGATGAGCAATCAGATTCCGGTACACGACGTCACTCCGCCTGCCAAGAACGCGAACAACAGCGTCGACCTCTACGCCTCTCGAGAAAAGATCTACACCCGCGCCTTCACCGGCCTGTTCCGCAATTTGCGGATGATCGGCGGGGCCGGGCTGTTTCTGCTGTATTTCGGCACGGTGTGGCTGAACTGGGGCGGTCATCAGGCCGTCTGGTGGAACCTGCCGGAGCGTAAATTCTTCATTTTTGGCGCGACCTTCTGGCCTCAGGATTTCATCCTGCTCTCGGGCATTCTGATCATCAGTGCCTTCGGCCTGTTTTTCATTACCGTGTATGCCGGTCGGGTCTGGTGTGGCTATACCTGCCCGCAAAGCGTCTGGACCTGGATCTTCATGTGGTGCGAAAAGGTCACCGAAGGCGACCGCAACCAGCGTATCAAGCTCGACAAGGCGCCGATGAGCGCCAACAAATTCCTGCGCAAGTTCGGCAAGCACACAATGTGGCTGCTGATCGGTTTCGTGACCGGCATGACCTTCGTCGGTTACTTCTCGCCGATTCGCGAACTGGTGATCGAGTTCTTCACCGGCCAGGCGGATGGCTGGTCGTATTTCTGGGTCGGCTTCTTCACCCTCGCCACCTACGGCAATGCCGGCTGGTTGCGCGAGCAGGTGTGCATCTACATGTGCCCGTATGCACGCTTCCAGAGCGTGATGTTCGACAAGGACACGCTGATCGTCTCCTACGACCCGCGCCGTGGCGAAAGCCGTGGCCCGCGCAAGAAAGGCATCGACTACAAGGCTCAGGGTCTTGGCGATTGCATCGACTGCACGATGTGCGTCCAGGTCTGCCCCACCGGTATCGACATTCGTGACGGCCTGCAAGTCGAATGCATCGGCTGCGCGGCGTGCATTGACGCCTGCGACAGCATCATGGACAAGATGGATTACCCGCGCGGCCTGATCAGCTACACCACCGAGCACAACCTGTCCGGGCAAAAAACCCATAAACTGCGCCCACGCCTGATCGGCTATGCCACGGTGCTGCTGGCGATGATCGCATTGCTGGTGACTGCATTTTTCATGCGCTCGCTGGTTGGCTTCGATGTCAGTAAAGACCGCGTGTTGTACCGCGAGAACGCCGAAGGCCGGATCGAAAACGTCTACAGCCTGAAGATCATGAACAAGGACCAGCACGACCATACCTATGTGCTCGAAGCTACCGGCCTGCCGGACCTCAAGCTGCAAGGCAAGCGCGAGATCAAAGTCGCCGCCGGGGAGATTTTCAGCCAGCCGGTGGAACTGTCCAGCGCACCGGAACAACTGCCGTCGAGCACCAACGAGGTGACATTCATCCTCAAGGATGCCGACGACGCCAACGTCCACGTTGAAGCCAAGAGCCGATTCATCGGCCCACAAACTCGTTGAGAGAAATGACCATGCCCGCTGCAACTGCCGCAAGTCCCTGGTACAAGCACCTTTGGCCGTGGATCATCATCGCCATCCTGGCTTGCTCGGTGACCTTGACCCTGTCGATGGTGACCATCGCGGTGAACAACCCGGACAACCTGGTCAACGACAACTATTACGAGGCCGGCAAGGGCATCAACCGTTCACTGGACCGTGAACTGCTGGCCCAGACCCTGCAACTGCGTGCCAGCGTGCATCTGGATGACGTGACCGGCGAAGTCGACCTGCGCCTGAGCGGCAACAGCCAGCCGAAAACCCTTGAACTGAACCTGATTTCACCCACCCAGCCGGAGAAGGATCGCAAGATCACCCTGGCCCGCAGTGAAACCGAACAGGGCCGTTACATTGGCCAGTTGAGTGACAAAATTGAAGGTCGTCGCTTCGTCGAGTTGCTGGGTGTTCAGGATGACAAGATCTGGCGCATGTTCGAAGAAGAACAGGTCAGCCATGCCAAGGATCTGTTGCTGGGCGATGAGCCGCTGCAGGGCGCGGAAGACCTGAAAAAATAAAAACCTGCGCTTCGCGCATTCGCGAGCAAGCCCGCTCCCACATTGGATTATTGGTGTACTCAAAACTCGGTGCACGACACAGAACCAATGTGGGAGCGGGCTTGCTCGCGAAGAGGCCCTACCTGACGACAGAGATTCAGCGGCACCAGTGAAAACCTCATGACCAATCCAACCCCCTGCTACCACTGCGCCCTGCCCGTCCCGGCCGGCAGCCGCTTCACCGCCGCCGTCCTCGGGGATACCCGCGAGTTCTGCTGCCCGGGTTGCCAGGCAGTGGCCGAGGCCATCGTGGCCGGTGGGCTGGAAAGCTATTACCAGCATCGCAGCGAAGCCTCGGCCAACCCCGAAGCCTTGCCGGTACAGTTGGTGGATGAGCTGGCGCTGTACGACCGCGCCGACGTGCAGCAACCCTTTGTCCGCCACGAAGGCGAACTCGCCGAAACCACCCTGTTGATGGAAGGCATCAGTTGCGCCGCCTGCGGCTGGTTGATCGAGAAACACCTGCGCGCCTTGCCGGCGGTGGCCGAAGCACGCTTGAACCTGTCCAACCACCGCCTGCATGTGCGCTGGGCCGATGCGCAATTGCCATTGAGTCAAGTGCTCAGTGAATTGCGCCACATCGGTTACGCCGCCCACCCTTATCAGGCCGACCGCGCCAGTGAACAACTGGCCAGCGAAAACCGTCTGGCGCTACGTCAACTCGGCGTTGCCGGACTGCTGTGGTTCCAGGCGATGATGGCAACCATGGCCACCTGGCCGGAATTCAACATTGACCTCAGCCCCGAGCTGCACACCATCCTGCGCTGGGTCGCGCTGTTTCTGACCACGCCGATCGTGTTCTACAGCTGCGCGCCGTTCTTCAAAGGGGCGATGCGCGACTTGCGCACCCGTCACCTGACCATGGACGTCTCGGTGTCGCTGGCAATCGGCAGTGCCTATATCGCCGGGATCTGGACCTCGATCACCGGGGTAGGCGAGCTGTATTTCGATGCAGTAGGGATGTTTGCGCTATTCCTGCTGGCCGGGCGTTATCTGGAACGTCGAGCCCGGGAACGCACCGCCGCCGCTACCGCACAGCTGGTCAATCTGTTGCCCGCCTCCTGCCTGCGGCTGAGTGCCGACGGCCAGAGCGAACGGATTCTGCTCAGCGAATTGCGCGTGGGCGATCAGGTGCTGGTGCATCCCGGAGCAATTCTGCCGGCCGATGGCAAGATCCTCGACGGTCAATCGAGCATCGACGAATCCCTGCTGACCGGCGAATACCTGCCACAACCACGGACCCCGGGCGATGCTGTCACCGCCGGCACCTTGAACGTTGAAGGTGCGCTGACCGTGGAAGTCCTGGCGCTGGGACAGGACACGCGACTGTCGGCCATCGTCCGCCTGCTGGATCGCGCCCAGGCCGAAAAGCCACGACTGGCGGAAATCGCCGACCGCGCCGCGCAATGGTTTTTGCTGTTGTCGCTTATCGCGGTGGCTGCCATCGGCCTGCTGTGGTGGGAACTGGATTCTTCGCGGGCGTTCTGGATCGTCCTGGCGATGCTGGTTGCGACGTGCCCGTGCGCCTTGTCGCTGGCCACGCCAACCGCCCTCACCGCCGCCACCGGCACGCTGCACAAGCTCGGTCTTTTGTTGACGCGCGGCCATGTGCTGGAAGGCCTGAACCAGATCGACACGGTGATTTTCGACAAGACCGGCACCCTCACCGAAGGTCGCTTGGCCTTGCGTTCGATCCGGCCACTTGGAGCCTTGACCAGCGATCAATGCCTGAGCCTCGCCGCCGCCCTGGAAAACCGCTCCGAGCACCCGATTGCCCGGGCTTTTGGCCGCGCGCCGCTGGCCGCCGAAGAAGTTCACAGCACGCCGGGCCTGGGCCTTGAGGGGTTGGTCGGCGCACAACGCCTGCGCATTGGCCAACCGGGGTTTGTCTGCGAACTCAGCGGCGCTCAAACGCCTGTAATGCCCGATGAGCCCGGCCAATGGCTGTTGCTCGGCGACAGTCAGGGGCCACTGGCCTGGTTCGTACTCGATGACCGTTTACGTGCCGACGCGCCTGCCCTGCTGGCGGCCTGCAAGGCTCGTGGCTGGCGCACACTGCTGCTGTCCGGCGACAGCTCGCCGATGGTTGCCAGCGTCGCTGCCGAGCTGGGCATCGACGAGGCCCGAGGCGGTTTGCGTCCGGACGATAAATTGCAGGTGCTGCAACAACTGCACAAGGAAGGTCGCAAGGTGTTGATGCTCGGTGACGGGGTCAATGATGTGCCGGTGCTGGCCGCCGCCGACATCAGCGTGGCGATGGGTTCGGCCACCGATCTGGCGAAAACCAGTGCCGATGCGGTGCTGTTGTCGAACCGCCTCGACGCGCTGGTGCAAGCCTTCAGCCTGGCCCGCCGCACCCGTCGGGTCATCATCGAGAATTTGCTGTGGGCAGCGCTGTACAATGGCCTCATGTTGCCGTTCGCCGCCCTCGGCTGGATCACTCCGGTATGGGCAGCGGTTGGCATGTCGATCAGTTCGTTGACCGTGGTATTGAATGCCCTGCGCCTGACTCGCCTGCCGAGCGCGCCGGCTGCCGGCACCACGCCAGAAACCCGTCCGCTGCCGGCCTGAGCCGCGCGGGCATGGAGTCCAGATGCCAGCTCTCTACGTGATGATCCCGGCCGCGCTGCTGATCGTGGCCATCGCTATCTACATCTTCTTCTGGGCAGTCGATAGCGGTCAGTACGACGATCTCGACGGCCCGGCCCACAGCATCCTGTTCGACGATCAGGACCCGAACCACAAGGCAGCGGTCGACGAGGCCGGCGGCCATCCGGCCAAACCGGACGATAAGGCGCCGCCCCATGCTTGAGTTGGCGCCACTGTTGGTGTCTGCGCTGATCCTCGGCTTGCTCGGCGGCGGGCATTGCCTGGGCATGTGCGGCGGCTTGATGGGCGCGTTGACCCTGGCGATCCCCAAAGAACAACGCAGCCGACGCTTTCGACTATTGCTGGCCTACAACCTGGGGCGCATTCTCAGCTACGCCGCGGCCGGCCTGCTGATCGGCCTGGCCGGTTGGGCCGTGGCCAATAGCCCGGCGGCGATGTTCATGCGCATTCTCGCCGGGCTGCTGCTGATCGCCATGGGCCTGTACCTGGCCGGCTGGTGGAGCGGCCTGACCCGCATCGAAAGCCTCGGCCGTGGCCTGTGGCGGCACATCCAGCCGGTGGCCAACACATTATTACCCGTGTCGAACCTGCCCCGCGCCCTGCTGCTGGGCGCGCTATGGGGCTGGCTGCCGTGCGGGCTGGTTTACAGCACATTGCTGTGGTCGGCGAGCCAGGGCAATGCGCTGGACAGTGCATTGCTGATGCTGGCATTCGGGCTGGGCACCTGGCCGGTGCTGCTCGCCACAGGGCTTGCCGCCGAGCGCGTCACGGCGTTATTGCGCAAACGCAGCGTCCGCATGACCGGTGGCTTGCTGGTGATGGTGTTCGGTATCTGGACCTTGCCAGGGCCGCATCAGCATTGGCTTATGGGGCATTAGCTCGGCGGCGCGCCCTTCGCGGGCAAGCCTCGCTCCTACAGGAGTCCGCGATCCCTTGTAGGAGCGAGGCTTGCCCGCGAAGAGGCCCTCACTGACAACACAAATCCCGACCCTTGATGCAAATCAAGATGCCTTTGCGCACTTCTCCCTAGACTCGCCGACATTGCCAGCCTATCCGGGGGAATGCCCGCATGCTCGACGCCATTCGTTGGGACACAGATCTGATCCGCCGTTATGACCTGGCGGGACCGCGCTATACCTCGTACCCGACCGCCGTGCAATTCGACAGCCAGGTCGGCACCTTCGACCTGTTTCATGCCCTTCGCGACAGCCGTAAAGCCCTGCGGCCGCTATCGCTGTATGTGCACGTGCCGTTCTGCGCGAATATTTGCTACTACTGCGCCTGCAACAAAGTCATCACCAAGGACCGTGGACGCGCCCAGCCCTATTTGCAGCGCCTGGAACAGGAAATCCAGCTGATTGCCTGCCACCTCGACCCGACGCAAAAAGTCGAGCAACTGCATTTCGGCGGCGGCACACCGACCTTTCTCAGCCACGACGAACTGCGCCAGTTGATGGCTCAGCTGCGCAAGCATTTCAATCTGCTGGACGACGATTCCGGCGACTATGGCATCGAAATCGACCCTCGCGAGGCTGATTGGTCGACCATGGGCCTGCTCCGGGAACTCGGTTTCAACCGGGTCAGCATTGGCGTTCAAGACCTCGATCCGGCGGTACAACGGGCGGTCAATCGCCTGCAAAGCCTGGAAGAAACCCGTGCGGTGATCGACGCGGCCCGGACCCTGCAATTTCGCTCGATCAACATCGATCTGATCTACGGCCTGCCCAAGCAGACGCCCGAGAACTTCGCCCGCACCGTCGACGAAGTCATCAGCCTGCAACCGGACCGGCTCTCGGTGTTCAACTACGCCCATCTGCCGGAACGCTTCATGCCACAACGGCGGATCAATGGCAACGATCTACCGGCACCGGCACAGAAGCTGGAAATGCTCCAGCGCACCATCGAACAACTGACGGCTGCCGGTTACCGCTACATCGGCATGGACCATTTCGCCCTGCCTGACGATGACTTGGCGATTGCTCAGGAAGAATCGACGCTGCAACGTAACTTCCAGGGCTACACCACGCATGGTCATTGCGATTTGATCGGCCTGGGGGTATCGGCAATCAGCCAGATCGGCGATTTGTACTGCCAGAACAGCAGCGACCTGAACCAGTACCAGAACTCATTGGCGTCCGCTCAACTGGCCACCAGCCGTGGCCTGATATGCACCGCTGACGATCGCTTGCGCAGAGCCGTGATTCAGCAGTTGATTTGCCATTTCAGCCTGGAATTCCTGGAAATCGAGCGAGTCTTCAATATCGATTTTCGTGGTTATTTCGCCGAGCTTTGGCCACAGCTATTGGATATGGCCGAAGATGGGCTGATCGAGTTGGACAACGAGCGGATCACCGTACAGCCCGCAGGCCGGCTGCTGGTGCGTTCGGTGTGCATGGTTTTCGATGCGTATCTGGAACACACCAATCGTCAACGCTTTTCACGAGTGATCTAAGGCCTTGCGGTTAAATTGTCGCAGGCTGGCCCGAATGTCCTCCCGTGAGTTACCCTTACGGCTTATGTGTGTTTTCCCACAAGGATTAAAGAAATGTCCGAGCCAGTAAAGCTGCGCGCTCATAGCCAGGCCCATTGCAAGGATTGCAGCCTGGCACCTCTCTGCCTGCCACTTTCTTTGAATCTGGAAGACATGGATGCGCTGGACGAAATCGTCAAACGAGGTCGCCCGCTGAAAAAAAACGAATTCCTGTTTCGTCAGGGCGACACGTTCGATTCCGTTTATGCAGTACGCTCCGGCGCCCTCAAGACCTTCAGCCTGAGCGATGGCGGCGAAGAACAGCTCACTGGCTTCCATTTGCCGAGTGAACTGGTCGGCCTGTCGGGCATGGACACTGAAAAGCACCCTGTCTCGGCGCAAGCACTGGAAACCACTTCGGTGTGCGAAATCCCTTTCGAACGCCTCGATGAACTGGCTCTGCAACTGCCGCAACTGCGCCGTCAGTTGATGCGGGTGATGAGCCGCGAGATTCGTGATGATCAGCAAATGATGTTGCTGCTGTCGAAGAAAACTGCCGACGAGCGCATCGCCACGTTCCTGGTCAACCTGTCGGCCCGTTTCCGCGCTCGGGGCTTCTCGGCCAACCAGTTCCGGTTGAGCATGTCGCGCAACGAAATCGGCAATTACCTGGGCCTGGCGGTGGAAACCGTGTCGCGGGTGTTCACCCGCTTCCAGCAAAACGAACTCATCGCTGCCGAGGGCAAGGAAATACATATCCTCGACCCGATCCAGCTCTGCGCCCTGGCCGGCGGCTCGCTCGACGGCTGATCCTGGCAATGGCGGCTGAGCGAAACGGTTCAGCCGCCGTTATACTGCGACGTTTGCAGCCTGCCAGGACACTTCGACGATGGTCTTCGACTCCTTCGACATCAAATCCCTGATCCGTCCCGTGATCGACTTCCCCAAACCGGGCGTGATCTTTCGCGACATCACTCCGTTGTTCCAGTCACCCACGGCCCTGCGCCTGGTGATGGACAGCTTCGCCCATCGTTACGTCGAAGCCGACTTCACCCACATCGGCGCCATGGATGCCCGTGGCTTCCTGATCGGTTCAATCCTGGCCTATCAGTTGAACAAACCGCTGGTGCTATTCCGCAAGCAGGGCAAACTGCCGGCCGACGTGTTGGCCGAGGGTTATCAGACCGAGTACGGCGAAGCCTTTCTCGAAGTCCACGCCGACAGCCTGTGCGAGGGTGACTCGGTAGTGATGTTCGATGACCTGATCGCCACCGGCGGCACGCTGATCGCGGCGGCGAACCTGATTCGGCGCATGGGCGCGCGGGTGCATGAAGCGGCGGCGATCATTGACTTGCCGGAACTGGGTGGTTCGCAGCGTTTGGAAGACATGGGGATTCCTACGTTTTGCCTGACGCAGTTTGCGTTGAGCGATAAGTAAGGCGGCGTCTGCACTGACACCTTCGCGAGCAAGCCCGCTCCCACATTGGATCTCTTGCGTACACAAATTCTGTGAACGACAGAGGCCCAATGTGGGAGCGGGCTTGCTCGCGAAAACGCCAGTCGCCACACCGCAGATTAGAGCCCCATCTGCTTGCTGATGATCTCATTCATCACTTCCCGCGTTCCCCCACCAATCGACAAAATCCGATTATCGCGATACAGCCGCTCCACCAGGCTCTCGCGCATATAACCCAGGCCGCCGAGGATCTGCACGGCGTCGTTGGTAATGCGATCAGCCGTGTCAGTAGCAAAATTCTTGGCCATGGAGATTTCCTTGATCACGCTCTGCCCGGCGGCCATTTTCGCTGCCTGGCGGTAGGTGAACTCCCGTGACACCTCCAGCGCCGTGGCCATTTCCGCGAGACGGTGCTTGAGCACCTGGAACTTGCCGATGGGTTTACCGAAGGCTTCACGCTGACGAGCCCATTTCAGGCTCTCCTCCAGCGCCAACTGCGCGGTCATGTTGGCCATCAACGCCAGGGCCAGGCGCTCACTCTGGAAGTTGCCCATGATGCAGGCGAAGCCCATGTTCTCGGCCCCAATCAGATGGCTCACCGGCACCCGGCAATCATCGAAAAACAGTTCGGCGGTGTCTGACGCCCACCAGCCCATTTTCTTCAACTGACGACCGACGGTGAAACCGGGTGTGCCCTTCTCGATCAGCAGCAAACTGATGCCGCCAAAACCCGGCTCGCCAGTGCGCACCGCGACGGTGTAGAAATCCGCGCGAACGCCGCTGGTAATGAAGGTTTTGCTGCCGCTGACCCGGTAAAAGTCGCCGTCTCGCACGGCGCGGGTTTGCAGGTTGGCGACGTCGGAGCCGCCGCTGGGCTCGGTGACAGCCAGGGCGCTGATCTTCTCGCCCGCCAGCACCTGAGGCACAACGCGATCGCGGACTTCGGGCCTGGCCCACTTGAGGATCGGCGGCAGACCAATGTCCAGCGAGCCCAGCCCCGCGACCAGACCACCGGAACCACAGCGCATCAGCTCTTC
This sequence comes from Pseudomonas sp. NPDC086112, assembly GCF_044746425.1. Taxonomy (NCBI): domain Bacteria; kingdom Pseudomonadati; phylum Pseudomonadota; class Gammaproteobacteria; order Pseudomonadales; family Pseudomonadaceae; genus Pseudomonas; species Pseudomonas sp. NPDC086112. The sequence continues at coordinate 57,394 of NZ_JBIVCD010000018.1, forward strand.
ACTGGCAGCGATCTTGGCAAACAGGTCCCCTTCATGGCTACCGCCCAAGGCTTCGGGATAACCAATACCCAGAATCCCCGCCGCACCGGCCTTTAGGTAGAGTTCACGAGGGAAGCTTTCGGCTTCTTCCCACTGGTCGATGTCCGGAAGAATCTCACGCTCGACGAAACGTCTGACGCTGTCGCGGACCAATTGGTGGCTGGGGTCGAAGTATTCCTGAAAGGCAGGCATCGGCGAGCTCCACTGAAGGTTCAGCGAAGTTAACCGAGCGCTTGCTTGGTTTTCAATAGCGTTGTGTGAACCAGATGGACCGAGGCGCATTCTTCGCGGGCAAGCCTCGCTCCTACGGTTTTGCGTCGTGCGAATATTCGCGAACCACCGATATCCGTAGGAGCGAGGCTTGCCCGCGAAGGGGCCTGTTCAGACACTACAAGGTAATCGGCTTACGCCCGGCAAACGAATGCGCCAATGTCCCGCCGTCCACCAGTTCCAGCTCGCCACCCAACGGTACGCCATGGGCTATGCGCGAGGCGATCAGGCCTTTGTTGCTCAGCAACTGGGCGATGTAATGCGCCGTGGCCTCGCCTTCCACCGTCGGGTTGGTGGCGAGGATGACTTCGGCAAACGTGCCCGCTTCTTCGATCCGCGTCATCAGTTGTGGAATGCCGATGGCTTCCGGCCCTAGCCCGTCGAGCGGCGATAGGTGGCCCTTGAGCACGAAGTAGCGACCACGGAAACCGGTCTGCTCCACCGCGTACACATCCATCGGGCCTTCCACCACACACAGCAAAGTGTCGTCGCGGCGTGGATCGGCGCATTGCGGGCACAGATCGTCTTCGGTCAGCGTGCGGCACAAGCGGCAGTGGCCCACTCCTTCCATGGCCTGGCTCAGCGCCTGGGCCAGTCGCAAACCGCCGCTGCGATCACGCTCAAGCAGTTGCAACGCCATGCGCTGGGCAGTTTTCTGACCCACGCCCGGCAAAATTCGCAGGGCGTCGATCAGTTGGCGAATCAAAGGGCTGAAGCTCATGGGGAAAAGTCCGACATAACAACGAGACGCGGTTTATACCCGCGCCTCGAATGAGCGTCAATTACTCACCTGTTTTCGATGTTTTTTGCGATGGATCGAGTCGATCTTCTTCGCGGGCAAGCCTCGCTCCTACAAAGGGAGCCCAGAAACAAAAATGCCAGGCGCGATGCCTGGCATTTTTTTGTAACCCATCCGACGCGCGTTGGCGAATCAGAATGGCAGTTTCATACCCGGTGGCAATTGCATGCCAGCGGTCACGCCGGACATTTTGTCCTGGCTGTTGGCTTCGATCTTGCGCACGGCGTCGTTGACGGCTGCGGCGAATACCGCTTCCAGCATTTCCTTGTCGTCTTCGCTCAGGCCTTCGACCAGGCTTGGGTCGATGGTTACGCGCTTGACGTCGTGACGACCGGTCATCACCACGGTGACCATGTCGCCGCCGGCTTTACCGGTGACTTCGGCGTTGGCCAGCTCTTCCTGCATCTTGGCCATTTTTTCCTGCATCTGCTGCGCCTGCTTCATCAGGCCGGCCATGCCACCTTTCATCATGGGAATCACCTCAAAAGTACTTGGATAAAAACAGCGCCCGGCGAATATGGCCAAGCGCCTTCAGTTATTAGCCCTGACTGACCAGGGCCTCGACAGGTTCAATAGTATCGTGACGGACCACCGCCTCGAACTGCTGCATCATTTGCTGGATGAACGGATCGCCGTGGATCGATTCTTCGGCCTCACGCTGACGGTTGGCACGACGACGGGACGAGGCCTGAGCTGGGGTTTCCTGCTCAGGCTTGATCAGCTCCATATTCAGGGTCAGCGTGCGCCCGTGAAACTGGTTCAATGCATCGTTGAGCCGACGTTGTTGCGTCGCGTTGAACAAGGCGCTGTGGGCCGGGTCCAGGTGCAACAACCAATTGTCGCCATCGACGGCGATCAGCGTGCAGTTGGCGGCGATACTGGCGGTCATGCCGGACACCGGCAGTTTCGGGAATATCTCCAGCCATTGCAGGGCAAGGCCGGTGGCCGGCATCGCGGCCGGTTCTGGCTCGGGTTCCGGCGCAGGTTCGGCAGTGTGCTCGCTGGCCAGTTCATCGAGGTAGCTGTAGGCCGAGTCCATGTCCGGCTCGATGTAGTCCTCGTCCAGCGGCGGCTCGTCGTCCTGATCCAGGCCTGGCGTGGCGGCATCGACTTCAGCCATGGACGGTTCCGGGATCGGCGCAGCGGCCCATTCCGGCGCATCCGGCACCACACTGTCCGGCGTCGGCATGGGCATCGGTGGCAATTCGGGTTGTTCACCAGCCGTTTCCAGCACCGGCTCGATGGCAGGCTGCTGGACAACTTCGGGCTCTACCGGGTCGTTCCACGGCAGATCGACGACCTCTTCGACCGCTACGGGTTCGACAACAGGCTCAGGCTCGGGCGCGATCACGGGCGCGACCGGCTCAGGCGCAGCTACCGGGACAGGGGCTGGTGCAACCACAGGCGCAACCGGAGGCGGTGCAACGGCCGTAGCGACTACCGGCGCAACAACTGACGCGGCAGCCACTGAGTTTGCGGAATCAACTGTGGCCTGGCTGATCCCCACTGGCTTTAGCGGTTGCCTCGGCGCGTCCGCAGTGTCTGCCGGCCGGAACGCGAGCATTCGCAGCAGGACCATTTCGAAGCCACCGCGCGGGTCCGGCGCCAGCGGCAAATCCCGCCGACCGATCAGGCCCATCTGGTAATAGAACTGCACATCTTCGGCCGGCAATGCCTGGGCCAAAGCCAATACGCGATCACGGTCGCCATGGCCGTTGTCGACGCCTTCAGGCAGGGCCTGGGCGATGGCGACACGGTGCAGCACATTGAGAATTTCCGAGAGCACGCCGTTCCAGTCAGGGCCTTGTTCGGCCAGATGACGCACGGCTTCAAGCAACGCCTTGGCGTCGCCTTCGATCAGCGCATGCAAAACGTCGTAGACCTGGCCGTGATCGAGCGTACCGAGCATGGCTCGCACGTCGGCGGCCATGACCTTGCCTTCACCGAAAGCGATGGCCTGATCGGTCAGGCTCATGGCGTCGCGCATCGAACCGTCAGCGGCGCGGCCCAGCAGCCACAGCGCGTCGTCTTCGAACGGCACGTTCTCGACGCTCAGCACGTGGGTCAAATGCTCGACCACCCGCTCCGGGGTCATGTTCTTCAGGGAGAACTGCAGGCACCGAGAAAGAATCGTAGCAGGAAGTTTCTGCGGATCGGTGGTGGCCAGGATGAACTTGACGTAGGGCGGCGGCTCTTCAAGGGTTTTCAACAGCGCATTGAAGGAATGGCTGGAGAGCATGTGCACTTCGTCGATCAGGTAAACCTTGAAGCGCCCGCGGCTCGGCGCGTACTGCACGTTGTCGAGCAGCTCGCGGGTGTCTTCGACCTTGGTCCGGCTCGCGGCGTCGATCTCGATCAGGTCGACGAAGCGGCCTTCATCGATTTCGCGGCACACCGAACACTCGCCGCAGGGGGTCGAAGTGATACCTGTTTCACAGTTCAGGCATTTGGCGATGATCCGCGCGATGGTGGTCTTGCCGACCCCGCGGGTACCGGTAAACAGGTACGCGTGGTGCAGCCGCTGGCTGTCCAAGGCATTGATCAGAGCCTTGAGCACATGGGTCTGGCCGACCATTTCGCCGAACGAGCGCGGACGCCATTTACGTGCAAGAACCTGATAACTCATCGAAAACCGTCGCAACGAAGGAACAGAAGCGGCTAATGCTAGCGGAGCAAGGCCAAAATTGCATCCGGTGCGCTCGTCTATTCTGGCTAAGCTGCACTTTGAGGGGCTTTTATTGGCTCAGGTTAGAGCCGTACCGGAGCGTTTAAGGCTGTCTGGCCGAGCGTCTGCCATTGCGACGGGGCGACAAAACCCGCCACCCAGGCCGGCACCTCACCGGGCGGCATGGGGCGCGCGATGAAATAGCCTTGAGCGACTTCGCATCCCAGCCGCAACAGCAATTCACCGTGCTCAACGCTTTCCAGTCCCTCGGCAATCACCTGCCGACCGAACGCCCGGGCCAGGCCAATCACCGCAGTGGTCAGGGCCAGGTCGTCACGATCATTCAGAATATCGCGCACGAACGACTTATCGATTTTGATGGTTTGGGTGCGTAAACGCTTGAGGTAACTCAAGGACGAGTAACCCGTGCCGAAATCCCCCAGGGAAAACTGCACCCCCAACGCCTGACAGGCCTGCAAACAGGCACTGACATGCTGGATATTCTCGATCGCCACCGACTCGACGATTTCCAGATCGAGCATCTGCGGGGCGACCTGGGCATGTCGAGCGAGTACCTGCCTGAGCCGCTCGACGAAATCGGCGCGCTGAAAATGTCGCGCCGCGATATTGATACTGACCGGCCAGCCCTGCCCCGCTTGCTGCCAACGGTGCAATTGCGACAGAACCTGATCCATCACCCATTCACCGATATCGATGATCAGGTCGGTGTCCTCCACCAGCGGCAAAAATTCCCGAGGTGGCACCATGCCGTTTTGCGGATGTTCCCAACGCAACAACGCCTCGAACCCGACGACCACGCCACGGCGCATGTTCACCTTGGGCTGGAAATGCAGGCGTAACTCACCGGCGGCCAGCGCCTGACGCACCCGTTCTACGGTCTGGTGAGTGACCTTGACCTCCTGATCCCGAGAAACATCGAATAGATGAAAGCGGTTTCGCCCGCGCTGCTTGGCCACGTACATCGCCTGATCAGCGTGGCGCAGCAGGGTTTCGGCATCTTCGTTGTCATGGGGAAACAGGGTGACGCCGATACTGGCGAACACATTGATGGCTTTGCCATGCAGCGTGTAAGGCGCCGAAATCGCCCCCAACACGCGATTCAGCGCTGCGCACAATTCCGGCAGATCACGCACATAACGCAGCACCAGTACGAACTCGTCACCGGCCAGTCGCGCCACGACGTCTTCGCCGCGCACAATGTCGCGTAAACGCTTGGCCACTTCCACCAGCAACATATCGCCACTGGCGTGACCGTAACCGTCGTTGACCGCCTTGAACCCATCGAGGTCAAGCATGCACACCGCCAACGGAATGTTTTCATGCCGGGAGAATTCCAGCGCCTGATCCAGCAAGTCCGACAGGAATGCGCGGTTGGGCAGCCCGGTCAGCACGTCATGCCCGACCCGCCATTGCAAGGATTGCAGGAGTTGGCGTTTTTCGCTGATGTCGAAACGAATCGACAGGTATCGGTGAACGCGCCCGGTGGCATCGTCGAGCACCGGCACCATGGTGCTGTCGACCCAATACAGGCTGCCATCCTTGGCGCGATTACAGATTTCGCCCTTCCAGATATTGCCCAAGGCGATGGTGCGCCACATGGCGGCGAAGAAATCGGCGGAATGCAGGCCGGAGTTCAGCAGGCGATGGTTCTGCCCCAGCAGTTCCTCGCGGCTGTAGCCGGACACGGCGCAGAATTGATCGTTGACATAGGTAATCCGGCCGTCCAGATCGGTCTCGGAAAAAATGGCGGCTGCATCCACGGCCCTGCGGTATTTCTCATCCATGAGTCAGGCTCACTGTCGCTAGCGGTGGTACCGCTCGACCAGCGCAGGATGCCCGGAAGAGGTGTTTTGAGACGTACTGCGCAGAGACACGTTATCACTCCATGAACAGCATTTGATGACCCCGGACCGCCGAAGATCCAGGGCATAGTAGCAACACCGACTCTGGTAATATTTCGCGAGGCTTCAGACCGTCAGCGGCCTTTGTGCATACCCGGCAGGGAACGCAATGCTGGCTTTTTCATATCGCCTAAACTTCAGAAAGCAGATCACCCCTAAACCCTTCGAAGCGGCGATTCTACGAAATGCATCACATTTTGCAAAGCAAGGTGATGGATCATGCAGTTGCCTAATGCAAAAATCTATCGTTAAGTTCTTGATTCTAAATGGGAATTGAGCGATGCAAATTTCAAGTTTGGGTCCGGCCATCCGACGCTACCGTAAGGTCGCAGGGCTTACTCAGGCTGAACTCGGCGAAAAAACCGGTTTTGACCCCAAAACCATCAGTCGCTTCGAAACAGGCACCTATACCCCCAGCGTGGAAGCATTGTTTTTGCTTGCCGACGTGCTGGGCGTGAAGCTGAAAGCCTTTTTCGCAGATCTGGAAGACGAAGATGAACAGCGGGCATACCTGTTCAGCGTCATACACAAAGCCACCCCGAAGGATCTGGGAAAGCTGATCGCAGCGGTTGACCAGGCCTTGTCCAAGCCTAGTGCCAGTAAATGAAAAAAGGAGGCCGATCTGTCGAATGCGACAGATCGGCCTCCTTTTTTGTATCCCGCGCTTTAATTCGGAAACGACGAAACACCGCCCTGGATGAGCTCCATGGCAGGGGAAAAAACAGTATTTTTAGATAGAAAACACGAAAGAGGGTTCGTGCTGCGTTATGGAGGCAACCCCACCAGCCACACCCCGGCACACAATGTTCCCGCTGTGGCTGCTTCCTTCCGGATCTGACCAGGTTCACGGGTAATCGTTGCGGGGGGACCGATGGGGTCACCATAACGACGCTCACCTGACGGCGAGCCGCGCCATTGTACCTATCTGAGACGAAGTTACAACCGTTCGCGGAGATTAAAAAATATGAGCCGCGTCAAGGACATGCGCTGGCCCTGAAACACCGCGACCTGTAGCAGCTGCCGAAGGCTGCGTTCGGCTGCGCAGCAGTCGTGAAATCAGGCAACCCGGTTTTCAGATAAGCCGCGGACACCGGGTTTACGACTGCTGCGCAGCCGAACGCAGGCTGCGCCAGCTGCTACAAGGCTGCGATCTTTTGATCCTATTGCGCCAATACCTCATCCGCCCTGCCGCCCTCTTGCTGGATCACCAGATGAATGAAGTGCAGCTTGGCAATCACCGCCGTCGGCAGGGCGAACGGATAAAAATCCGGCTGACCCATGCTGCGCGACAATTCGTTGAGCATGCCGGCCAGTTCGATCCATGCGTTGACGAACGACAGGAACGCCGGGCCGCCAGGGTGTTGCGGGTCGAATAGCGTACTGGGCGGAAACGGCTGGTAATCGAAATCCATTTCCTGCGCACTCATGCCAAACCCCAGGGCAGTGTCCACTGCATCCATCATGTGCAGGTAGTGAGCCCAGGTTTCCGCCCAGTCTTCCCAGGGGTGCATGGTGGCGTAGGCACTGACGTAATGTTGCTGCCAGTCAAGCGGCGCGCCTTGCTGATAATGCCGCTCAAGGGCCTCGGCGTAGCTTGCTCGTTCGTCGCCGAACAGACCGCGAAACGGTTCCAGCCAATGACTGTTGGCGACCAGGCGGTCCCAGTAGTAATGCCCCACCTCGTGACGAAAGTGACCGAGCAGCGTGCGATAAGGTTCGTGCATCTGCACGCGGACCTGCTCGCGATGGGCATCGTCGGCTTCCTTTATATCGAGGGTGATCAGACCGTTGGCGTGCCCGGTGGTCGGTGGTTTGCCTTCGAGGTCGATACCGATGAAATCGAAGGCCAGACCGGTTTCTTCGTCCACGGTTTTCGGAATGACCGACAAGCCCAGGCTGATCAGCTGCGCCACCAGACGACGCTTGGCGATTTCCACTTTGCGCCAGCGCTCGTGATTCTCGGGGATCGACAGGTCGGGGATGGTGCGATTCAGGCTACAGGCAATGCACAAGGCATCGTGATCGTTGGCCGGCAGCAGCCAGTTGCATGCGGCTGGAGAATCGAGATTGGCGCAGCGACGGAACACACCCGCATCGGGATCGGCGTCGAGCAACCAGGTATCCGCTTGCGGGCCGGGCTGCAACGATGACAAGCGACTCTGCTGCGGCTGATAGCCCAGCGCTGCCGAACAGGCCAGGCACTGACTGTTGCGAAAGAACAGCGACTGCCCACAGCGGCAATGCCAGACCTTGCTGTTGCGCGAACGCTCGCCCATGAAGGGTGCGGCGATGCGTGAACTGAGCTGTTCGAAGAAGCGGTACATGGCGATCTCTCCCTTGGGGCCTGCCAAGACTAGATCATTCCTCCAACATGATCGTTCCACGTTCTTTGTGGCGAGGGGGCTTGCCCCCGTTCGGCGGCGAAGCCGTCGCAAAACCTGCTTGCACGGTATGTCTGACAGATCGCGGTTGCTTGTTTTAGGGCCGCTACGCAGCCCAACGGGGGCAAGCCCCCTCGCCACAGATCCTGCACTAGATCGAGATGTTGTATTCCTTCAGACGCGCCACAAACGCCTCTTCATCCAGCACCTTCAACCCCAGCTCATTGGCCTTGGCCAACTTCGAGCCCGCGCCCGGACCGGCGACCACGCAATGGGTCTTGGCCGACACGGAACCGGCCACCTTGGCACCGAGGCTTTCAAGTTTGTCCTTGGCGACATCGCGACTCATCAGCTCAAGCGAACCGGTCAGCACCCAGGTCTGCCCGGCCAGCGGCAACCCTTCAACGACTTTCTTTTCACTCTGCCAATGCATACCGAAATCGCGCAGCTGCTTTTCGGCAGCTTCGGCGAGCTGACGATTTTCCGTGCCCGCAAAGAACTCGCGAACCGAAGTCGCCTGTTTTTCCGGCAGTGCCTGACGCATGTCCAGCCAATCAGCACTCATCACCGCTTCGAGCGAGCCGAACTTGTCCGCAAGCTTCTGCGCCCCGCCCGGCCCGACCGATGGAATGTGCAATTTATCGAGGAAGCCGCCCAACGTGGTACTGGCGGAAAACTCAGCACCCAGCTCGCCCTGATCCTGAATCTGCATGCCGTGCTTGAGCAGATCCGCGATCACCTGCCGGTTATGTGCATCTTCAAAGAAGCTGTGAATCTCGTGGGCCACTTCCAGCCCGACATCCGGCAGGTACGTGAGCACTTGCGGCAATGCCTGCTGAACCCGCTCCAGCGAGCCGAGAGAACGCGCGAGGACCTTGGCCGTCTCTTCGCCGACATCGGGAATGCCCAAGGCGTAGATGAACCGCGCCAGACTCGGCTGCTTGCTGTCTTCGATGGCGCCGAGCAGGTTCTTGCTCGACAGTTCGGCAAAGCCTTCCAGGTCGACAATCTGCTCGAACGTCAGGGCATAGAGATCGGCCGGCGAACTCACCAGGCCTTCGTCCACCAATTGCTCGACGCTCTTCTCGCCCAGCCCTTCGATGTCCATGGCGCGGCGCGAAACGAAGTGAATGATCGCTTGCTTGAGTTGCGCACCGCAGGCCAGTCGGCCGACACAGCGATACACCGCGCCTTCGCTGATGGTCTCGCGACCCTTGCTGCGCTTGACCAGTTGCGTGCGCTCGACATGGGAACCGCAAACCGGGCACTGCTCGGGAATCTGCACCGGCCGGGCATTCTCCGGACGGCGCTCGGTGACCACTTGCACCACTTGCGGGATCACGTCACCGGCGCGGCGGATGATCACCGTGTCACCGATCATCAGGCCCAGCCGCGCCACTTCATCCATGTTGTGCAAGGTCGCGTTGGCCACGGTGACACCCGCGACCCTGACCGGTTTCAAGCGTGCCACCGGCGTCACGGCACCGGTGCGACCGACCTGGAATTCCACGTCGAGCAGCTCGGTGAGTTCTTCCATGGCCGGAAATTTGTGGGCAATCGCCCAACGCGGTTCGCGAGCGCGGAAACCTAGCTCACGCTGGGACGCAATGCTGTTGACCTTGAACACCACGCCGTCGATTTCATACTGGAGCGCATTGCGACGCTCACCGATGTCGCGGTAGTAATCCAGGCATTCTTCGATGCCATGCGCCAGTTTCAACTCATGACTGATCGGCAGGCCCCAGGCTTTGAGTTGCTGCAGGTTGCCAATGTGCGTGTCGGCAATATCCGCCGAAATCTGGCCAATGCCGTAGCAGCAGAATTCCAGTGGGCGATTGGCGGTGATCTTCGAATCCAGCTGCCGCAAGCTGCCCGCCGCCGCGTTACGCGGGTTGGCGAAGGTCTTGCCGCCGACTTCCAGTTGCGTGGCGTTGAGCCGCTCGAAACCGGCCTTGGACATGAACACTTCACCCCGCACCTCCAGGGTCGCCGGCCAACCGGTGCCATGCAGTTTGAGCGGAATATTGCGCACGGTGCGCACGTTGACGCTGATGTCTTCACCGGTGGTGCCATCGCCGCGGGTGGCGCCGCGCACCAGCACACCGTTCTGGTACAGCAGACTGACCGCCAGGCCATCGAGCTTGGGTTCGCAGCTGTACTCCACCGCCCCGCCACCGCCGAACAAATCGCCGACCGGCAAGTCCAGCCCTTCCGTCACCCGGCGATCGAATTCGCGCATGTCGGTTTCTTCGAAGGCGTTGCCCAGGCTGAGCATTGGCACTTCGTGACGCACCTGAGTGAACGCCGACAGCGCTGCGCTGCCGACACGCTGAGTCGGCGAGTCGCTGGTGATCAATTCGGGATGGGCCGCCTCGAGGGCCTTGAGCTCGTGGAACAAGCGATCGTATTCGGCATCCGGAATGCTGGGCTCATCCAGCACGTGGTAACGATAGTTGTGCTGATCGAGCTCGGCGCGCAGCTCTAGAATGCGGTTTTTGGCGGCGGTCATGGGTGTTCTCTCATAAAGCAAAAGAGCAGCCGAGGCTGCTCAATCTGTTGATGCTGTACAAATCATTGTAGGAGCCAGGCTTGCCGGCGAAGGCGTACATGAGATCGCCTTCGCCGGCAAGCCTGGCTCCTACAAGATCAGCGCTTCTGGGTCAAAGCGCGACGCTCGAACTCGACGATACGCTGACGGTAGTGCTCAATCGTTTGGGCGGTCAGCACGCTGCGCTGGTCGTCTTTCAGTTCGCCGTTCAGCTCCTGGGACAGTTTGCGAGCCGCAGCCACCATCACGTCGAAGGCTTGCTTGGGATGACGCGGGCCTGGCAGACCGAGGAAGAAGCTCACCGCCGGGGTGCTGAAATGATCGATATCATCCAGATCGAAGACACCCGGCTTGACCGCGTTGGCCATGGAGAACAGGACTTCGCCGTTACCGGCCATGCTTTCGTGACGGTGGAAAATGTCCATCTCGCCGAAACGCAGACCGCTTTCCAGAATGTTCTGCAGCAGTGCCGGGCCCTTGAAGCCAGCCGGGTCGCGGCAGATCACGCTGATCACCAGCACTTCTTCGGCTTGCGGCTGATCTTTCTCGGCCGAGCTGGCAGGCTTGGTGTCATCCGGGAAATCGTCGTCACGGCTGTTGAAGCTCGGGCCGCCGTCCAGATCCAGATTGAGATTCAAGTCGCCTTGCGACGGCTCGCCATGGCCACGCTTGCCGCGCTTGGAACCCGACTCGCGAGGTTCACGGGCAGGCATGCTCACCGACGGCAGATCATGCTCGTCCAGTTGCGGTTCTTTATGGGTATCCAGCACGCGGGGCGGGCCCAACAGCTCGGCGCTGGTGTCCTCATCCGGCAAATTGGACAAACTTCGGTCAAGACGGAATTTCAGTTTTCCCTTGCCGCCGCGCATGCGACGCCAGCCATCGAAAAGAATACCGGCAATGACAATAATGCCGATGACGATCAGCCACTCGCGCAGACCGATTTCCATGTAATCCCGTGCCTCTATAAAAAATGCTGAAAAATAAGGGGTTTACATTGTGTAAACCGCTTTAAAACGTGGCGCCAACTCTATGTTCTGACAGGCGTTTTGCCCACGTATACGAAAAATTGACATTAAACTAGCACGACCAAAGGCAACTTTACACCGTCTCTCACAGTGGCTTGCGCGAATTATGTCGATTGGCCAGCAAGTCAAGGCAGGTAAAAAGCCCTACAGCTCAAAAATACTTGCCCTACACGCAATGACTCAGGCGTCCACCATGGCCATCGCCTCCTCCACATCCACTGCCACCAGACGCGAGCAACCGGGCTCGTGCATCGTCACCCCCATTAATTGATCGGCCATTTCCATAGCGATCTTGTTGTGGGTGATGTAGATGAACTGCACCGTCTGCGACATTTCTTTGACCAGCCGTGCGTAGCGTCCAACGTTAGCGTCATCCAATGGCGCGTCAACCTCATCGAGCATGCAGAACGGCGCCGGATTCAACTTGAAGATGGCAAAAACCAGGGCCAATGCGGTCAGGGCTTTTTCGCCACCGGAGAGCAAATGGATGGTGCTGTTCTTCTTTCCTGGCGGCTGCGCCATGATCGTTACCCCTGTATCGAGTAGATCTTCGCCCGTCAGTTCCAAATACGCGCGTCCTCCACCGAAAACTTTTGGGAAAAGGGCCTGTAAACCGCCATTGATCTGATCAAAGGTATCTTTGAAGCGGTTTCGGGTTTCCTTGTCGATCTTGCGAATGACGTTCTCGAGCGTGTCCAGCGCTTCCACCAGATCGTCGTTCTGAGCATCCAGATAACGCTTACGCTCGGATTGTTGCTGGTATTCGTCGATGGCTGCGAGGTTGATCGCCCCGAGGCGCTGAATCCGCGCGGCAATGCGCTCGAGTTCTTCTTCGGCGTCTTTCTCGTTGGCCCCGGCCAGCAGCGTGGCGAGCACGCCGTTGAGATCGTAGCCGTCTTCGAGCAATTGATCCTGCAAAGTCTTGCGCCGCACCGTCAGCGCTTGCCATTCCATGCGCTGCTGCTCGAGCTGGCTGCGAATCAACTGCGATTGCTGCTCGGCCTGAGTGCGGCGCTTCTCGGCATCGCGCAGTTCGCGGTCGGCATCTTCCATGGCCATTTGCGCGGTCTTGAGTTCTTCGTCAACCGTCATGCGCTTGTCGAGCAGCTCTTCGAGTTTCAGCCGCAGCTCTTCCAGCGGCGCCTCGCCCTCTTCCAGATTGAGGCTGAGCTGTTCACGCTTCTCGGTCAGGCGCTCGGACTGCATTTCCAGCCGTTCAAGGGCCTGACGAGTGGAGTCGTGTTGCGCCTTCAGCGAACCGAGGCGCACCGCCAATTGATGCGCATGATCCTTGTGCTGTCGGGCTTCTTGACGCACCCGGTCGAGGCGTTCGCGCAGGCTGTCGCGCTGGGCCAACAGCAACTCACGCTGCTCGGTGTCCAGCGCCATGCTGTCGAGGGCTTCCTGCAATTGCAGGCGCGCTTCGCCGATGTTCTCGTGTTCCAGGGCGCGCTGTTCGCTCAACTCGGCAAGTTCTTCATCGAGACGGGTGCGGCGCAGGGTCAACTGCTCGACCTTGGCTTTGCCGGCGGACAGCTGGGCTTTCAATTCGCCTTGCTGACGGGCCTCGTCTTGCAGCAATCGACGCAGATGTTCGCGGCCGTTTTCCTGCTGACGCTGTTGCGCCCTGAGATTCTGAAGTTGGGTTTCCAGGGTTTCGACCGTGGCTTCGCGCTCTTCGCGTTCAAGGCCCAAGCGCTGGATTTCCTGGCCACGGGCGAGTACGCCGCTTTCGGCTTCACTGGCCCGACGTACGCGCAAAAAGTGTCGGCCGACCCAGTAACCGTCGCGGCTGATCAGGCTTTGCCCGGCAGCCAATTGCCCGCGCAAGGCCAGGGCCTGCTCAAGGCTGTCGACCGGTTTGACCTGCCCCAGCCATGGCGACAAATCAATCTGCGCCTCGACCTTGTCGAGCAAACTGCTGGGCACTCGCACGCCATCGGTGGCCGGGCTGAGCAGGCGCAAATCGCCTTGGGCAAACCCGGCCAGATCGAAGTCACCGAAGTCTTCCACCAGCACCGCTTGCAGGTCGGCGCCGAGCACGGTTTCCACCGCCAGTTCCCAACCGGCCTCGACCTTCAGGCCTTCGGCCAGACGCGGACGATCGGCCAGATGCTGTTCGCGCAGCCATTCGGCGGTGCCGGTGCCGGGATCGAGCGCGGCTTGCTGCAAGGCCTCAAGCGATGCGAGACGCCCGTTGAGCCGCTGCAAATCACCTTGGGCTTGCTGCTGCGCCGAAAGCGCTTGCTGCAACTCCTGACGCAGTTGCTCAAGGCGTTCGACCTGAGCTTCTTCGCTGGCCTGCAAGTCTTCGAGCGTGGCCTCAGACGCAGCCAGCTGCTCGCTGAGTTCCATGATCGCCGCGTCTTCCGGGTCCGCCGATAGCAACGCACGCTCTTCACCAAGACGCTTCTGACGATCGGCCAAACGTTCCAGGCTGGTTTCCAGCTGCTGGATCCGCGACTGCTGAACTTCAGCCTGACGGCGTGGTTCGGCGGCGGTGAGGTTGAACGTGTCCCACTGCTCCTGCCAACCGTGCATGGTGGTTTCGGACTCTTCCAATGCCGCAGCAGCTTCTTCGGCGGCGGCGCTGGTGACTTCCTGTTCCGGCGTGAGCATGTCCAGCTCTTCGCCCAAGGTCAGCAGCAAGGTGCGGTCGTGGCCCAGGTGAGACTCTGTTTCCAGCCGCGCGCGCTCGGCTTCCTTCAGGTCGTCCTGTAGCTGACGCAAACGTTGCTGACCGTGCTGAATACTCTGCTCGACCCGGGCGATGTCGCCGCCGACCGAATAGAAACGCCCCTGCACCAGATTGAAGCGTTCGGACAGATCGTGATGACCGTCGCGCAGGCGTTCGATGGCCGCGTCGGCATTGCGCTGCTCAGCCACCAGGGCTTCAAAGGTGACTTCCTGGGTGCCGATGATCGACTCGCGCTGGCCGACCTGCTCGTTCAACGCCTGCCAGCGCAGGGCCGATAGCTGGGCCTTGAGCTGACGCTCCTCGCCTTTGTATTCCTGATACTTCTTGGCGGCCTCGGCCTGGCGGTGCAAGCGTTCAAGCTGACGCTCGAGCTCTTCGCGCAGGTCGGTCAGGCGGGCAAGGTTTTCGTGGGTGCGGCGGATACGGTTTTCAGTCTCGCGCCGACGTTCCTTGTACTTGGAAATACCAGCGGCTTCTTCGATGAAATTGCGCAGGTCTTCGGGCTTGGACTCGATCAGCTTGGAGATCATGCCCTGTTCGATGATCGAATAACTGCGCGGGCCGAGGCCGGTACCCAGAAAGATGTCGGTGATATCGCGGCGGCGGCATTTGGTGCCGTTGAGGTAGTAAGTGGTCTGGCTGTCGCGGGTCACTTTGCGGCGAATGGAAATTTCCGCATAGGCCGCCCATTCGCCGAGCAGTGTGCCGTCGGAGTTATCGAACACCAGCTCAATGCTCGCCTGACTCACCGGTTTACGGCTGGTCGAGCCGTTGAAGATGACGTCGGTCATCGATTCGCCGCGCAAGTTCTTGGCCGAGCTCTCGCCCATCACCCAACGCACGGCGTCGATGATGTTCGACTTGCCGCAACCATTGGGGCCGACCACCGCCGCCATGTTACTGGGGAAGTTTACCGTGGTCGGGTCGACGAAGGATTTGAACCCCGCCAGTTTGATGCACTTGAGCCGCACGCTTAAGCGACCGTCAGGGCAGAGACCACCAGATCGCAGCTGCGCTGGGCGTACGCCGTCAGCACCACGCGGATCTGAGGAAAGTCACGAGCCAGCACGGCAGCGAGCAAGCGTTCGAACAGCTCGAGGAACTCGCTCATCGAGGCCTTGCGCTGATCCAGCGCGAGGAAATACGCGCGGCTCATGGCCGGCTGCAAATTCTCGACGGTTTCCTGCAAGTACGGGTTGTTGGCAAACGGATAGGCGGCGCGCATCACGCTGAAGCTGTCGTCGACGAACGTGCGGATGTCCTGACGTTCGTAGCTGGCGGTCAGGCGCTGCTGGATCTGCACGAACGGCGCCATGTCGGCCTGGACTTGCCAGCCGCTGGCCACGGCGTTGCCGAGCAGAATGTACAACTCGCTCATCAGCGTACACAGGCTCTGCACCTTGTGCGCCGTCAATTCGGTCACGTGGGCGCCACGTCGCGGCAAAATCGCGATCAAGTGGCGGCGCTCAAGGATCAGCAAGGCTTCACGGACTGAACCGCGGCTGACATTGAGCGCCAGCGTGACCTTCTGTTCCTGGATGCGCTCCCCCGGCTTCATTTCGCCGCGAATGATACGTTCGGCGAGGTGGTGAGCGATTTGCTCGGCGAGGCTGTCCGGCGCCTTGAACGTCATGGTTGTCCTTCAAACTCTTCGATCTGCACAAGCGGCGCAGTGTAGCGCAATTGATGGGTCATGGCGGAGTGCCCACCCAGCGGTTTTTGGCACGATTCACGCAAACAGCAAGCTATCCCGTGAGGGTCAATAATGAAGGAACGAGTCGTTGATCGACAAAATGCTATTTCCTGACCTTTAAGTCAGAAAATCATTGACCGAAAAGTCAGACCTGATAAATTCGGCTCATGTCGGTTAACAACAATAATGAGTTTGCGAGGCCTTCCGTGATCCAGTTTTTACTAAACCAGGAACTCCGTAGCGAGCACGCCCTGGACCCGAACCTGACCGTGCTCAATTACCTGCGCGAACATGTGGGCAAACCCGGCACCAAAGAAGGCTGCGCCAGCGGTGACTGTGGCGCCTGCACCGTGGTGGTTGGCGAGTTGCAGACGGACGACGATGGCCGCGAACACATTCGCTATCGCAGCCTCAACTCGTGCCTGACGTTCGTCTCCTCCTTGCACGGCAAGCAACTGATCAGCGTCGAAGACCTCAAGCACCAGGGCGAGCTGCACAGCGTGCAAAAAGCCATGGTTGAGTGCCACGGTTCGCAGTGCGGCTTCTGCACGCCGGGCTTCGTGATGTCGCTGTTCGCGCTGCAAAAGAACAGCGACGCACCCGATTCTCATAAAGCCCACGAAGCCCTGGCCGGCAACCTCTGCCGCTGCACCGGTTATCGGCCGATCCTGGCCGCTGCCGAGCAATCTTGCTGCGGCAAACAACCCGACCAATTCGATGCTCGCGAAGCGGAAACTATCGCTCGCCTGAAAGCCATCGCCCCCACCGATATCGGCGAACTCAATAGTGGCGACAAGCGCTGCCTGGTGCCGTTGACCGTGGCCGATCTGGCCGACCTCTATGACGCTTATCCACAAGCTCGCTTGCTGGCCGGTGGGACGGATCTGGCGCTGGAAGTCACCCAGTTTCACCGCACTTTGCCGGTGATGATCTACGTCGGCAACGTCGCTGAAATGAAACGCATCGAACGCTTCGACGATCGCCTGGAAATCGGCGCCGCCACCGCCCTCTCCGACTGCTACGACGCCTTGAAGGCCGAGTACCCGGACTTCGGCGAATTGCTGCAACGTTTCGCTTCCTTGCAAATCCGCAACCAGGGCACCCTCGGCGGCAACATCGGCAACGCCTCGCCAATCGGTGACTCACCACCGCTGCTGATTGCCCTCGGCGCGCAGATCGTCCTGTGCAAGGGCGAAACTCACCGCACCATGGCCCTGGAAGATTACTTCATCGATTACCGGGTGACCGCGCGCCAGGAAAGCGAGTTCATCGAAAAGATCATCGTGCCGCGGGCCAGCGTTGAACAATTGTTCCGCGCCTACAAGGTTTCCAAGCGTCTGGACGATGACATTTCCGCCGTTTGTGCCGCGTTCAACCTGCGCATCGACACTGGCGTGATCGCCGACGCCCGCGTTGCTTTCGGCGGCATGGCGGCCATTCCAAAACGCGCCAAGCACTGCGAAGCCGTTCTGCTCGGCGCGCCGTTCAACAACGCCACCCTCGAACGCGCCTGCGCTGCATTGGCCGAAGACTTCACGCCACTCTCGGACTTCCGCGCCAGCAAGGAATACCGCCTGCTCAGCGCGCAGAACCTGCTGCGTAAATACTTCATCGAACTGCAAACACCGCACATCGAGACTCGGGTGACCGCTTATGTCTAATCATCACGCTGTAGAGAAGACCCAAGCCGAACTGGCTGAATTGTTCGCCAAGGACCTGACCACCGGTGTCGGCCGCAGCGTCAAGCACGACAGCGCCGACAAGCATGTGTCCGGCGAAGCGCAGTACATCGACGATCGGCTGGAATTCCCCAATCAGCTGCACGTTTACGCACGGCTGTCAGACCGAGCCCACGCAAAAATCATCAGCATCGACACCAAGCCTTGCTACGCCTTCGAAGGCGTGCGCATCGCCATTACTCACGAAGATGTGCCTGGCCTGAAAGACATCGGCCCACTGCTGCCGGGCGACCCATTGCTGGCCATCGATGACGTGCAATTCGTCGGTCAACCGGTACTGGCCGTTGCGGCGAAAGACCTGGAAACCGCGCGCAAAGCAGCGATGGCCGCGATCATCGAATACGAAGATCTGGAACCGGTTCTGGACGTGGTAGAAGCCCTGCGCAAACGCCATTTCGTCCTCGACAGCCACACACATCAGCGTGGCGATTCGGCCACTGCGCTTTCTACTGCCGAACATCGCATCCAGGGCACGCTGCACATCGGCGGCCAGGAACACTTTTATCTGGAAACCCAGATCTCTTCGGTGATGCCGACTGAAGACGGCGGCATGATCGTTTACTGCTCGACCCAGAACCCCACCGAAGTGCAGAAACTGGTGGCGGAAGTGCTGGACGTGTCGATGAACAAAATCGTCGTCGACATGCGCCGCATGGGTGGTGGTTTCGGCGGCAAGGAAACTCAAGCGGCAAGCCCGGCGTGCCTGTGCGCGGTGATCGCGCACCTGACCGGCCAGCCGACCAAAATGCGCCTGCCGCGTGTTGAAGACATGCTGATGACCGGCAAGCGTCACCCGTTCTACGTCGAGTACGACGTGGGCTTTGACAGCACCGGTCGCTTGCATGGCATTGCGCTGGAACTGGCCGGCAACTGCGGTTGCTCGCCGGACCTCTCGGCGTCAATTGTCGACCGCGCGATGTTCCATGCCGACAACTCTTACTACCTGGGCGATGCGACCATCAACGGTCACCGCTGCAAAACCAACACTGCGTCGAACACCGCTTACCGTGGTTTCGGCGGCCCGCAAGGCATGGTCGCGATCGAAGAAGTGATGGACGCGATTGCCCGCCATCTGGGCCTCGATCCGCTGGCCGTGCGCAAGGCCAACTACTATGGCAAGACCGAGCGCAACGTCACCCATTACTACCAGACCGTCGAGCACAACATGCTCGAGGAAATGACCGCCGAACTGGAAGAAAGC
The DNA here is from genome assembly GCF_044746425.1 of Pseudomonas sp. NPDC086112. Lineage (NCBI taxonomy): Bacteria > Pseudomonadati > Pseudomonadota > Gammaproteobacteria > Pseudomonadales > Pseudomonadaceae > Pseudomonas > Pseudomonas sp. NPDC086112. The sequence goes on from NZ_JBIVCD010000018.1 coordinate 76,377, forward strand.
AGCCAGTACGCCGAGCGTCGCGAAGCGATCCGTCGCTACAACTCCAACAGCCCGATCCTGAAAAAAGGCCTGGCGCTGACCCCGGTGAAATTCGGTATTTCCTTCACCGCCAGCTTCCTCAATCAGGCCGGTGCGCTGATCCACATCTACACCGACGGCAGCATCCACCTGAACCACGGTGGCACCGAAATGGGCCAGGGTCTGAACACCAAGGTTGCGCAAGTCGTGGCTGAAGTGTTCCAGGTGGAAATGGACCGCGTACAGATCACCGCGACCAACACCGACAAGGTCCCGAACACCTCGCCAACCGCTGCTTCGAGCGGCGCCGACCTCAATGGTAAAGCGGCGCAAAACGCGGCTGAGATCATCAAGAAACGCCTGGTGGAATTCGCCGCGCGGCAATACAAGGTCAGCGAAGAAGACGTGGAATTCCACAACGGTCACGTGCGGGTTCGCGATCACATCCTGACGTTTGAAGCGCTGATCCAGCAGGCCTATTTCGCCCAGGTTTCACTGTCGAGCACCGGCTTCTACAAGACCCCGAAAATCTACTACGACCGCAGTCAGGCACGGGGGCGGCCGTTCTACTACTACGCCTTCGGTGCAGCCTGCGCCGAGGTGATCGTCGACACCCTGACCGGCGAATACAAGATGCTGCGCACCGACATTCTTCACGACGTCGGCGACTCGCTGAACCCGGCGATCGACATCGGTCAGGTCGAGGGTGGTTTCATCCAGGGCATGGGTTGGCTGACCATGGAAGAACTGGTGTGGAACAACAAGGGCAAACTGATGACCAACGGCCCGGCCAGCTACAAGATCCCGGCGGTGGCGGACATGCCGCTGGACCTGCGGGTGAAGCTGGTGGAAAACCGCAAGAACCCGGAAGACACGGTGTTCCATTCCAAGGCCGTGGGTGAGCCGCCATTCATGCTCGGCATCGCCGCATGGTGCGCGATCAAGGACGCCGTGGCCAGTTTGGGTGACTACCGGCATCAACCGAAAATCGACGCACCGGCGACCCCGGAGCGGGTGTTGTGGGGCTGTGAGCAGATGCGGCAGTTGAAGGTGGCCAAGGCTGCCGAAGCCGAGGCCGAGTTGGCTCCGCTCTAAACCGCGGCGGGGCCTTCGCGGGCAAGCCTCGCTCCTACAGGTCAGGTGCCAGAACGCGAACGACGCGAAACCTGTAGGAGCGAGGCTTGCCCGCGAAGAGGCCCAAACAGACAACAGAGATGTTGAGGTGAATATGTACAACTGGATCGACGCCCTCGCCGACCTGCAAACCCGGGGCGAACCCTGTGTGTTGGTGACCATCATCGAAGAGCTCGGCTCGACGCCGCGCAATGCCGGCTCGAAGATGGTCATCAGCGCCACGCAAGCCTTCGACACCATCGGTGGTGGGCATCTGGAATACAAGGCCATGCAGATCGGCCGCGAGATGCTTGCCAGCGGCAAGCAGGACACCCACCTTGAGCGCTTCAGCCTCGGCGCCAGCCTGGGCCAGTGCTGCGGTGGTGTGACCGTATTGCTGTTCGAACCGATGGGCCAGGTCCAGGCGCAGATCGCCGTATTCGGCGCCGGCCACGTCGGCCGGGCGCTGGTGCCGCTGCTCGCCAGCCTGCCCTGCCGGGTGCGCTGGATCGACTCGCGGGAAGCGGAATTCCCCGCTCAGATCCCCCATGGCGTGCGCAAAATCGTCACCGAAGAACCGCTGGATGAAGTCGACGACTTGCCCGCCGGCAGCTACTGCATCGTCATGACCCACAATCACCAGCTCGACCTTGAACTCACCGCCGCAATCCTCAAGCGCAACGACTTCGCCTACTTCGGCCTGATCGGTTCGAAGACCAAACGGGTGAAGTTCGAACACCGCCTGCGTGACCGCGGTTTCGACAGCGCCGTGCTGCAACGCATGCGCTGCCCGATGGGCATCGGCGAAGTCAAAGGCAAGTTGCCTGTGGAAATCGCCATCTCCATCGCCGGCGAAATCATCGCCACCTATAACGCGAATTTCGGCCAGCACACCGCCAGCGCCGGATCATCGATCGCCAAACTGCTGCCTGCTTCACGCCGCAGCCAAGCTTCAAACTAAAAAGCCACGAATTGAGAACGACAATGCCTCTGACTCGCAAAGCCTACCGCGCCGCCATTCTGCACAGCATCGCCGACCCAGCCGAAGTGGGTATCGAAGCCTCGTATGAGTATTTCGAAGACGGTTTGCTGGTGGTCGATAACGGCCAGATCAGCGCCATCGGCCACGCCAGCGAATTGCTGCCGAGCCTGCCGGCCGACATCGAGATCACCCATTATCAGGACGCGCTGATCACTCCGGGCTTCATCGATACCCACATCCACTTGCCGCAAACCGGCATGGTCGGCGCCTACGGCGAACAGCTTCTGGATTGGCTGAATACCTACACCTTCCCCTGTGAAAGCCAGTTCGCCGACAAGAACCATGCGGACGAAGTCGCGGACATTTTCATCAAGGAACTGCTGCGCAACGGTACCACCACGGCGCTGGTGTTCGGCAGCGTGCATCCGCAGTCGGTGAACTCGTTCTTCGAGGCCGCCGAACAGCTGGACCTGCGAATGATTGCCGGCAAGGTGATGATGGACCGCAACGCGCCGGACTACCTGACCGACACCGCCGAATCGAGCTACGTCGAAAGCAAGGCGCTGATCGAGCGCTGGCACGGCAAGGGTCGCTTGCACTACGCGGTCACTCCGCGTTTTGCACCGACCAGCACCCCGGAACAACTGACCCTCGCCGGCCAGTTGCTCAGCGAATATCCGGATCTGTACATGCAGACCCACATCAGCGAAAACCTCAAGGAAGTCGAGTGGGTCAAGGCGCTGTTCCCGGAGCTCAAAGGCTACCTGGACGTCTACGATCACTACCAATTGCTCGGTGAGCGCTCGGTGTTCGCCCACGGCGTGCACCTGTGCGACGACGAGTGTGCGCGGCTGGCGGAAACCGGCTCGGCGATCGCCTTCTGCCCGACCTCGAACTTCTTCCTCGGCAGCGGCTTGTTCAATCTGCCGATGGCCGAGAAGCACAAACTCAATGTCGGTCTCGGTACCGACGTCGGTGGCGGCACCAGCTTCTCGCTGCTGCAAACCCTGAACGAAGCCTACAAAGTCATGCAACTGCAAGGCGCGCGGCTGAGCCCGTTCAAGTCGCTGTACCTGGCCACCCTCGGCGGCGCCCGCGCGCTACGTCTGGAAGACAAGATCGGTACCTTGCAACCGGGCACCGACGCGGACTTCCTGGTGCTGGACTACAACGCCACGCCACTGCTCAGCTATCGCCTGAAACAGGCCAATAACATTGCCGAGACGTTATTTGTATTGATGACGCTGGGGGATGACCGGACTGTTCTGCAGACGTATGCGGCGGGGAGTCTGGTGCATCAGCGCTAGTTTTCTCCAAGCATAAAAAATCCCCCGTCGCTTTACAGCCCGGGGGATTTTTATTGCCAGTCAGAAAGCCTTCGCGGGCAAGCCTCGCTCCTACAAGGGCCACGCTGTACCTGTAGGAGCGAGGCTTGCCCGCGAAGGCTGCACCTCGGTCTATCAGAGTTTCGCGACCGGCCGCCCTGGCTTCTTGGTCTGCAACAAATGCGAAAACACCGCATGCAAATCATCCGACGCGCTTTCTTCGTCGAGGTTGAGCTTGCTGTCGATGTGATCCATGTGATGCATCATCAAATCCACCGCCAGCGTCGCGTCCCGCGCTTCGATCGCGTCGATCAACTGAGTGTGTTCATCGTAGGAACAGTGAGAACGGTTGCCGCTCTCGTACTGGGCGATGATCAACGAAGTCTGCGACACCAGGCTGCGCTGGAAGCTGATCAGCGGGGCATTTTTCGCCGCTTCGGCCAGTTTCAAGTGGAACTCGCCGGACAGACGGATACCGGCACCACGATCGCCACGGGAAAAACTGTCGCGCTCGTCGTTGACCATCTGCCGCAATTCGAGAAGTTGCTCGGCGGTGGCGTGCTGAACCGCCAATTCAGTGATCGCCCGCTCCACCAGACGCCGCGCCAGAAACACCTGACGGGCCTCTTCGACACTCGGGCTGGCGACGACAGCACCGCGATTCGGTCGCAGCAACACCACGCCTTCATGGGCCAGGCGCGACAGCGCGCGGCGAATGATGGTGCGGCTGACCCCGAAAATTTCCCCCAGCGCTTCTTCGCTCAACTTGGTGCCGGGCGCCAGACGCTGTTCGAGGATGGCCTCGAAGATATGCGCGTAGACCATATCGTCCTGGGTACCGCTGCGCCCGGCTTTGCCTGCTCGCGGTTGTTTCTTGAGGGGTTGCAACTGTTCGTTCATGGGCACTCGAGTCGGGAGAACTGCGGCGAATTGACCGTGACTGTAATACGGCACAGTGGGTCGCTGGCAAGTATCGCGTAAAAAACACCGCGATTGTACACAATGGAAGGTGGCAACACGACTGTACGGCTGTTTGTCGCCCTCGCTGTATCGCAACGACCGGTTACTTTTCAGTTTAGGCTTGAACGCAGAATCCGCAGCTCAACGCGATGCCCTGTAGGAGCGAGGCTTGCCCGCGAAGGCGTCGTGTCATTCAACATTGATATCGACTGACACGACGCCTTCGCGGGCAAGCCTCGCTCCTACAGGGTTCAGCGGCTACGGACATCTTTATCAGAACAAGGAACACCGATGTCATGACCGACGCCACGCACACGCAGCTTCGCCCTCTGACTGACACATCACCTTCGGCCATCGTCGCCGGGTTCATTGCCATGATGACCGGCTATACCAGCTCACTGGTGCTGATGTTCCAGGCCGGGCAAGCAGCGGGCCTGACCAGTGGGCAGATTTCGTCGTGGATCTGGGCGATCTCTATCGGCATGGCGGTATGCTCGATCGGCTTGTCCTTGCGCTACCGCACCCCGATCACCATCGCCTGGTCGACCCCCGGCGCGGCGTTGCTGATCACCAGCCTTGGCGGTGTCAGCTACGGCGAGGCGATTGGCGCCTATATAACTTGCGCGGTGCTGGTGACCCTCTGCGGCCTGACCGGCAGTTTCGAACGGCTGGTGAAAAAGATTCCGGCCTCATTGGCGGCGGCGTTGCTGGCGGGGATTCTGTTCAAGATCGGCAGCGAGATTTTCGTCGCCGCCCAGCACCGCACTGCGCTGGTCCTGGGAATGTTCTTCACCTATCTGGTGGTTAAACGCCTCTCGCCGCGCTACGCCGTGCTCGCCGCGCTGTTGATCGGCACTGTGCTGTCAGGATTCATGGGGTTGCTGGATTTCAGTGGCTTCCATCTGGAAGTCGCGACACCGGTCTGGACTACACCGCATTTCTCCCTGGCCGCGACCATCAGCATTGGCATTCCGCTGTTCGTGGTGGCGATGACCTCGCAGAACATGCCGGGTATCGCCGTATTGCGCGCCGATGGCTACAACGTGCCGGCCTCACCGCTGATCACCACCACCGGCATTGCCTCGTTGCTGTTGGCCCCCTTCGGCTCCCATGGGATCAACCTGGCTGCCATCAGCGCGGCGATCTGCACCGGGCCGCATGCCCATGAAGATCGCAACAAACGCTACACGGCCGCCGTCTGGTGCGGGATTTTCTACGGGATTGCCGGGGTGTTCGGCGCGACGCTGGCGGCGTTGTTTGCCGCACTGCCTAAAGAATTGGTGCTGTCGATTGCCGCGCTGGCGCTGTTCGGCTCGATCATCAATGGGTTGAGCATTGCCATGGCGCAAGTGCAGGAACGGGAAGCGGCGCTGATTACCTTTATGGTCACGGCGTCGGGGTTGACGCTGTTTTCCATCGGTTCGGCGTTCTGGGGGATTGTCGCGGGGGTGTTGACGCTGGTGATTCTGAACTGGCGCAAGGCCTGAGGGCGTCTTCGCGGGCAAGCCTCGCTCCTACAGGTTCAGCGTGAAGCCTTGTAGGAGCGAGGCTTGCCCGCGAAAGCATCCCCGAGATCAACATTGCAGGCCAAGCCATGCGCCTACAAAAAGCAGGCATAAAAAAACGGCGACCCTTGGGTCGCCGTTTTTTAGAACATCAAGCTACCGGATTGATCGGCTTTTCCGGGTACCAGACGTCGATCAGCGGGCTGACGGTTGCTTCGGTCAGTTCGCTGCGGCCTTTGAGCCAGGCTTCAACAGCGGCACGCTGCTCTTCGGAGACCGAGCCACGCTTTTGCAGGCAAACCAGACCGAAGTCGTCGCCGCCAACATAGCCCAGACCGTTGGCTTCCATGGCTTCTTTCAGGAACGCGTCGAGGAAAGCATCAATGGCTTCATCAGCCAAATCTTCTTTGAAATCCAGGTTCAGTTCGAAACCCAGCTCTTGAAATTCATCGACGCACAGTTTTTTGCGCAGACGCTGGGAACGGTTAGTCGCCATTGGAACAATCCTCATAAGTATTAACGGGCCGCACTTTAGCAGTTTAAGGCGCCGATTGCCCGTCCCAGAATGCCGCTACACCTACCGTCGGTAAAAAAATAGCGGATTAGACGACCGGGGTACGGCACAAGCTGTTGCACCTTGGGGCATAATGCCGACACTTTCATGACCGCTGAGGGAATTTATCTCCATGCCCTCGTCTTTTTTCCCCTCGGCTGTAGGGTTTTATTTCAAATGATCAAATCTTTGCGTCCATTGCTGCTGGCCAGCCTTCTTCTGCCCCTGGCCCTCCCCGTTTCCGCCGCCTCGATCAACACCGCCCTGTCGCCCAACGTCGAAAAGGCCCTCAAGGCCAGCAAACTGCAAGACAGTGCCCTGTCGCTGGTAATGATCCCGCTCAACGGCCCGGGCACCGCAACCATTCATAACGCTGATGTTTCGGTCAACCCGGCCTCGACCATGAAGCTGGTGACCACGTACGCCGCGCTGGAAATGCTCGGCCCGAACCACCAGTGGAAAACCGAGTTCTACACCGACGGCACCCTCAGCGGCGGCATCCTCAACGGCAACCTCTACCTCAAGGGTGGCGGCGATCCGAAGCTCAACATGGAAAAACTCTGGTTGCTGATGCGCGATTTGCGCGCCAACGGCGTGACCCAGGTCACCGGCGACCTGGTGCTGGACCGCGGCTTCTTCGTGCAACCACAACTGCCTGAATTCAACGACGACGGCAACGACGAGAACAAACCGTTCCTGGTCAAACCCGACGCGCTGCTGGTCAACCTCAAGGCCCTGCGCTTCGTGGCCCGCAACGACTCGGGCAAGGTCCTGGTGTCGGTCGAGCCGCCGATTGCCAGCATCCGCATCGACAATCAGGTCAAGGCGCTCAACTCCAAGCAATGCACCGGTGGCGTGCGTTACAACCCGGTGCCTCAGGCTGATGGCAGCGTCACCGTGACCGTTGGCGGCCAGTTGGGCGAAGGCTGCAGCTCCCAGACCTACCTGTCGCTGCTTGATCACGCGACCTACACCGCTGGCGCTGTGCGGGCGATCTGGAAGGAACTGGGCGGCAGCATCCAGGGCCAGGATCGTCTGGCACCGACGCCGAGCAACGCCAAGGTGCTGGCCCGGGCCTACTCGCCAGACCTGGCGGAAATCATTCGCGACATCAACAAATACAGTAACAACACCATGGCTCAGCAGTTGTTCCTGAGCCTGGGCCAGAAGTTCCGCACGGATGCCGACGGTGACGACGCCAAGGCAGCCCAGCGCGTGGTGCGTCAGTGGCTGGCGAGAAAAGGCATCACTGCGCCGCACCTGGTGATGGAGAACGGCTCCGGCCTGTCCCGCGCCGAGCGAGTGAGTGCCCGTGAAATGGCCGCGATGCTGCAAGCCGCCTGGCGCAGCCCGTATTCCGCCGAGTTCATCAGCTCGATGCCCATTGCCGGCACCGACGGCACCATGCGCAAACGCCTGAAGACCACCGCGATGCGCGGTGAAGCCCACGTCAAGACCGGCACCCTGAACACCGTGCGCGCCATCTCCGGCTACAGCCGCGACATCAATGGCAATACCTGGGCGGTGGTGGCGATCCTCAACGACAAGGCACCATTTGGCGCCTCCTCGGTGCTGGATCAGGTGCTGCTGGACCTGTATCGCCAGCCGAAACTGCCGGAAACGGCTTCGGTGTTGTAACCCGATCGTCCAGACACTGGAGATCAAAAAATGTGGGAGCGGGCTTGCTCGCGAATGCGGTGTGTCATTCAGCATTAATGTCGACTGATACACCGCATTCGCGAGCAAGCCCGCTCCCACAGGGTCCGCATGCTGTCCTAGCTCATCTGCCCCTCAACCCGATCCCTTCCCGCCTGCTTCGCCGCATATACCCCTGAGTCCGCCCGCAACAGCAGCGCATCCGCGCCCTCTCCGGCCCGCCAACTGGCAATCCCGAAACTCGCGGTGACGATCCCGACCTCGTCGATCGGCGCACTGCGCAACCCTTGCCACAACTCCACGGCCAGCACGTGGGCCTGTTCGCCGTTGATATCCGGACAGAGCACCATGAACTCTTCGCCGCCCAGGCGACAAAACACATCAGTGCACCGCAGGCGACCGCCAATGCGCTCGCACACGGCCTGCAATACCCGATCACCCACGGCATGACCGTGCTGATCATTGATGCGCTTGAAGTGATCGATGTCGAGCATGATCACCGACAACTCGCCACCGCCGCGCTCGACCCGCGCCATTTCGGTGGTCAGGCGCTCCTGGAAGTAGCGACGGTTATGGATCCCGGTCAGGGAGTCGGTCACTGACAGTGCGCGCAACTCCTCCTCCACGCGCTTGAGGTCGGAAATGTCCGAGATGAAACCATGCCATAGCACACCGCCACCGGGCAGTTCTTCAGGAGTCGCTTCACCGCGGACCCAGCGCAGACCACGCTGGGGCAATTGCACGCGGTACTCTTCACGCCAAGGGCTGAGGGTGTCCGCCGAGGCCAGGATCGAAGCGCGGACCCGACGCGCGTCCTGAGGATGAATCCGCGCGAACACCGCTTCGGCGTTGAGCAACAGCACGTCCGGCTCGAGTTCGTAGATATCGCGCATACCGTCGCTGGCGTAGATCACGCTGAAGCGCCCATCGAATTCCATCTTGAACTGGTAGATCCCGCCGGGCACATGGGCGCTGAGTTTCTTCAACAACAGGTCACGTGCCGCCAGGGCTTCGTGGACGCGCTTGCGCTCGGTGATGTCGATACAAATCGCCAGGTGCCCGACCCACAAGCCTTGCTCGTCGAGTACCGGGGTCGCCAGCATGTTCACCGTCAAGTGACTGCCGTCGTGGCGCACCAGCGTCCACTCACGGGCTTCGTGACCGCCCTCTTCCCCGCCTTCGACCAGCATCGCCTGACACGCCGGGATGGGCTTGCCATAGCGCGCGCTCAACTCGGCCGAGCGTGCTTCGAGTTCCCGGGGCAGGTGCAGGCTTTCCAGGGTCATATGGCCTACGACCTGAGCACTGGTGTAACCGAGCATTTGCTCTGCACCGGCATTGAAGGTGCTAATCACCCCACGCAAGTCGGTGGCGATAATCGCCACCTGAGTCGCGGCATCCAGCACACCGCGCAACTGGCCATGGGTGCCGCGCAACTCTTGCTCACGGTCGTGAAGTTCCTGGGTCCGCTGCTCCACCATTTTCAGCGCTCGCTGGCGCTGGCTGACCAACACATAGAGAAACACACTGAGCAGCAGGCTGAGCAAACCGCCGAGTACCACCAGGCTGGCCACTGAGGAATGGTTGGCTTTCAGGAACGCGGCGCTGGGACGCATATCCACTTGATAGTCATGGTCGGCCAGACGTAGCAAACGTGTGGAGGACAAGTCACTGGCCCCCGCCGTGTTGGTCGACTCATACAACACTTCATGCTGATCATCGGTGGACAAGTCGAGGATACGCACCGAGAGAGAGTCATGATTCTCTTCCGGCAGCCCGTCCGCCAACAACTGACGCATGCTGATCACCGCCATGACATAGCCGGCGGGCGCAGCATTGGGGATGTTCTGATGGATGACCGGAGCCACTAGCAACACGCCCCGCGAATAGGCGGGCTCGATGCCTACCAGATGCAACGGTTGCGACACGGCCATGCGGCCATTGCGATCGGCGCGTTCCAGGGTCGAACGGCGCAGGGGCTGGGCCAGCAGGTCGTAACCCAGCGGCGTGGGCAGTCGGCTTTGGGTTTGGGTGTAGAGCACGGGCACGTACTCATCTCGCAAGCCGGCTGGTTGCAACTGACCATCGGCGTTGAGTTCGCGAAAGGTGAAATCGCTCAATCCCTCTGCGCTCACCGCGCGTTCAAGTAGCGGTCGTTCAGTGCGGGAAACCCGAGGGGCCCAGGAGTAAGCCTGGGTGCGACGCAAAAGAGGTTTGGCATAACCGTCGAATTCCTCGCGGGACACCGATTCGGAATTGACGAAGAACCGACGCAGGCCGTCAAGGCGCTGCTCCTGATCTTCGAAACGTTCTTCGATACGGCTGTAACGTTCACTGGCGAGCAGCTGGAAACGTTGCCGCAATTGCTGATGAAATTGATTGAACGTCGCCCAGGCCAGCAATCCCGTGAGAATCCCGCCGACAAGCAATGCCAACAGTGCGACCAGCCAGGCCGAAACATCTTCGCGGATAAAACCCAGGATCTTGGGGCGCACGGCGTGCAGCGACATAGATACAACTCAAAACGCCAGGTGCCGGAAAAGCCCATTGGCCATGCATTGAGTTATAGCTATTAGCCACTAATTTGACCAGCACTGAAAGAACCCAAGAGCCTTTAAAAATCAAGGCTCTGGATCCAATCAGGCTCAAGTGTCAGCGAGCAGTGATCTTCCACGCACGGTGGATCTTGCCATTACGGGCGAAATCCGGATCGATGGTCTGGGCGGTGATTTCTTCAACGGCATAACGCTCGGTGAGGTTTTCCTCGAGCTGGAACTTGCGGAAGTTGTTGGAGAAGTACAACACCCCGCCCGGCGCCAGACGTGCCATCGCCAAGTCGATCAACTGCACCTGATCACGCTGCACGTCGAAGATCCCTTCCATGCGCTTGGAGTTGGAGAAGGTCGGCGGGTCGATGAAGATCAGGTCGTATTCGTCACGGCAGGCATCGAGCCAGACCATCACATCGCCCTGTTCCAGACGGTTCTTGTCGGAAAAACCGTTCAGCGACAGGTTGCGCCGCGCCCAATCCAGATAGGTTTTCGACAGATCGACGCTGGTGGTGCTGCGCGCACCGCCCTTGGCTGCATGAACGCTGGCGGTCGCTGTATAGCAATACAGGTTGAGGAAGCGCTTGCCGGCCGCCTCTTTCTGGATTCGCATGCGCATCGGCCGGTGGTCGAGGAACAGCCCGGTGTCGAGGTAGTCAGTGAGGTTCACCAGCAGCTTCACGCCGCCTTCGTTGACCTCATTGAACTTGCCCTGTGCGCTCTGGCGTTCGTACTGCTTGGTGCCGCTCTGACGCTCGCGACGTTTGACCACCACGCGGTTCTTGTCGATGTTCAGCGCCTGCGGGATCGCCGCCAGGGCATCGAACATCCGTGCCGAGGCTTTTTCCGGATCGATGGATTTCGGTGCAGCGTATTCCTGAACGTGGACCCAGTCGTGATACAGGTCGATGGCCATGGAATATTCCGGCATGTCGGCATCGTAGACGCGGTAGCAGTCGATACCTTCACGCTTGACCCACTTACCGAGGGCCTTGAGGTTTTTTTGCAGACGGTTGGCAAACATTTGCCCGCCTTCGCTCAAGCGCGGTTGCTCGATCACCACCGGGGCCGGCTTGATCGGGTTGCCGTTCTTGTTGTACTTCTCGTACTTGCCCGGCGCTTCGATGTTCGATGGAGCGTCGGATTCGGCCTGTTCGCGCTCGATCTGGCGCTGTTCCGGAGTGCGACGCTCGCCGGTGACAAACTGGTCCGGCGTGACCTTGATCAGCAGCAATTTGCACGGCAGGGCGCCGTTCCAGAACGAATACTGTTTGTGGCTGCGGATGCCCATGCGCTTGCCCAGGTCCGGGGCGCCGGTGAACACCGCCGCTTCCCAGTTCAAGCAGGCCTGACGCAGACGTTCGCCGAGGTTCTGGTAGAGGTAGAGCAGGCTCGCCTCATCGCCCAGACGCTCGCCGTACGGAGGGTTGCAGATCACCAGGCCTTTCTGGTTCTGGTCCGGGCGCGGCTCGAACGTCGCGACTTCGCCCTGGTAGATTTTGATCCACTCACTCAGGCCGGCACGTTCGACGTTATTGCGGCCCGGTTGAATCAGGCGTGGGTCAGCTTCGTAACCGCGAATCCACAGCGGTGGCTTGGCCAGACCGGCTGCGGCGCGTTCGGTGGCTTCTTCGTGGAGCTTTTTCCACAGCGCCGGCACGTGACCGAGCCAGGCGGTGAAACCCCACTGCTCACGACGCAGGTTCGGCGCCATGTCGGCGGCGATCATCGCGGCTTCGACCAGGAACGTACCGACACCGCACATCGGGTCAGCCAGTGCGCCACCATCGGCGGCAATCCGTGGCCAGCCGGAACGGATCAGAATCGCCGCCGCGAGGTTTTCCTTCAGCGGCGCAGCGCCCTGCTGCAAGCGGTAACCACGCTGGTGCAAGCTATGGCCGGAAAGGTCGAGAGACAAAATCGCTTCGCCACGGTCCAGGCGCAAGTGAATGCGCAGGTCCGGGTTGAGCTTGTCGATGGACGGACGATCGCCTTGGGGAGTGCGCAGTTTATCGACGATCGCATCCTTGACCTTCAAAGCGCCGAAGTGCGTGTTATCGATGCCCGAACCGTGACCGCTGAATTCGACGGCCAGGGTGCCATCGTTGAGCATGTGGTCTTGCCACTCGATATCCAGCACACCGTGGTAGAGGTCTTCGGCGTCTTTCATCGGGAAGCGCTTGAGCACCAGCAGCACCCGATTCGCCAGACGCGACCACAGGCACAGGCGATAGGCGGTTTCCATGGTGGCCATGCCGCGCACAGCCGAGGTGTGCTCACGTGCTTCCTCAAGGCCAAGCCCGACGGCTTCCTCGATGAGCAGGCCTTCAAGGCCTTTGGGGCAAGTGAGGAAGAGTTCGAAACGATCGGACATGGTAATTCCAGAGCCTTTAGCTAAGTGAACCGGCAACGCATTGCCGATCCGGTTTTCAATCAGGCGCTTTTCTAACAGAGCGCCCGCGTGGCACGAAGGTGTGCCGTCCCCACCCTGACTGCTCGGGTTAAAAGAGCTTAGATGCCAGGGCAGATAAAAAAGTTGATGCAACAAAATGTCATAAGTCGACCCTTCGTCGAATAGTCCCCAAGTGAACGGGTGTCATTCTCGTTAAAGGCCTCATCCCTCTCATCCCGCGCAGGGCCGATCATACCGGGGTTTGGCCAATAAACACGGGACAAACATCGTGTTACTTATGGCCATACCATCTTTATGGTTACGTTCTTATGACAAAACGATCATTCCCTCGGTGTGACGCATTGGTTAGAACTCAACTCAGGTTGACGTCGCAACGGCGTCAACACCTTGGCTCGCGACGCCGGCAGCGAGCCGCCAACGGCAGAATTTTTCTGCCTGACCTCGATTGAGGTCGACGCGATAAATACAGTCAACAAGTGAGGGAAACACCCTATGAGAAGACTTAAGCGTGATCCGTTGGAAAGAGCATTTTTGCGCGGATATCAATATGGCGTTGGTGGTAAATCCCGTGAGCTTTGCCCATTTACTCTACCGTCGGTACGCCAAGCCTGGATCAATGGCTGGCGCGAAGGACGCGGCGACAACTGGGACGGTATGACCGGCACTGCGGGAATCCACAGACTCAACGAACTTCACGCCGTCGGCTAATACAGGGCACACACTCCGACACGACAATCTGATTACGTAATGACTTAACCACGCACGTCCCATCCGGACGGCGGGCTTCGGCCCAGGGGCTCCTTCGAGGAGCCCTTTTTTATGCCTGCCAGAAACTCAATCTCGAGCTGCAAACACATTACCTGTGGGAGCGGGCTTGCTCGCGAAAGCGATTTAACATTCAAGATGATGTTGACTGACCCAACGCTTTCGCGAGCAAGCCCGCTCCCACAAGGTTCAGCGCAGGGCCGCTATGGCATCCACCGATTCACGAATCAGCGCCGGGCCTTTGTAGATGAAGCCGGAATAGAGCTGCACCAAACTCGCACCCGCGGCAATTTTCTCAGCCGCGTGCTTGCCTTCGGTGATGCCGCCCACGGCGATGATCGGCAGACGACCGGCCAGTTCCGCCGCCAGCACTTTAACGGTGTGCGTGCTCTTGTCGCGAACCGGTGCGCCGGACAACCCGCCCGCCTCGTCACCATGCTCCATGCCTTCGACGCCAACGCGGCTCAGGGTGGTGTTGGTGGCAATCACCGCGTCCATCCCGGTTTCGATCAACGCTTGGGCGACTTGAACGGTTTCTTCATCAGTCATGTCCGGCGCGATCTTGATCGCCAACGGAACATGCTTGCCGTGACGCAGGGCCAGTTCCGCCCGGCGGGTGGCCAGGTCGGCGAGCAATTGCTTGAGCGAATCACCGAATTGCAGGCTGCGCAGGCCCGGGGTGTTCGGCGAACTGACGTTGACCGTCACGTAGCTGGCGTGGGCATAGACCTTGTCCAGGCAGATCAGGTAGTCATCGACCGCACGTTCAACCGGCGTATCGAAATTTTTGCCGATGTTGATGCCCAGCACGCCCTTGTATTTGGCCGCCGCCACGCGAGCGAGCAAGTGATCGACGCCGAGGTTGTTGAAGCCCATGCGGTTGATGATCGCCTCGGCGTCCGGCAAGCGGAAAATCCGTGGTTTAGGATTACCCGGTTGCGGACGCGGCGTGATGGTGCCGATTTCGACGAAACCGAAACCCAATTGGGCAAATCCATCGATCGCCGCGCCGTTCTTGTCCAGACCGGCCGCCAAACCCACCGGGTTCGGGAACTCCAGGCCCATGACCGTTACCGGCAATTTAGCCGGTGCCTTGCACAGCAAGCCGTTAAGGCCCAAACGCCCGCCCGCGCCGATCAGGTCCAGGGACAGATCGTGGGAGGTTTCCGGGGAAAGTTTGAACAACAGCTGACGGGCCAGGGTGTACATGGGCAGGCTTGACTCGGTTGGCGATGAGAGGCGGCGATTATAGCCGTGCATCGGGTCCACAGGCGAGACGCGCAACAAAATCAGCCAGCGATGGCATATGCCTTGCACCAATCACAGGCATCAGCACTCATGCCAACGGCGGGATGAGTGGAAGGACAATGGCGTCGTCACCCGGCTTTGCCCACGCACAGGCCTTGGGACGACGCTTTTTTTTGGAAGGTGCGAAATCGATGAACGAACCATCAGCCGGCCCACTGGCCTGGGTCAACGGCAGCGATGCCCCGGAAAAGACTGAAATCAACCTCGGCTTCATGGCCCTGAGCGACTGCGCCTCAGTGGTGGTCGCCGCCACTCAGGGCTTTGCCCAACCCTACGGCCTGACCCTGAACCTCAAGCGCCAATCGTCCTGGGCCAACCTGCGGGACAAACTGGTCAGCGGCGAACTCGACGCCGCCCACAGCCTGTACGGCCTGATCTACGCCGTGCACCTGGGGATCGGCGGCGTAGCCTCCACCGACATGGCCGTGCTGATGGGCCTGAACCAGAACGGCCAAAGCATCAACCTTTCCCACGGCTTGCAGGCCCTGGGCGTGACCAGTCCTGAAGCACTGGACCGGCACGTGCACCAAAGTCGCCCAAAACTGACCTTCGCTCAGACTTTTCCCACGGGCACCCACGCCATGTGGCTGTATTACTGGCTCGCGAGTCAGGGCATTCATCCGTTGCAGGATGTCGACAGTGTGGTGGTGCCGCCGCCGCAAATGGTCGCGCACCTGCAAGCCGGGCGCATCGACGGTTTCTGCGTCGGCGAGCCGTGGGCGGCCAGTGCGGTGCAGCAGAATCTCGGGTTTACCATGGCCACCAGCCAGACCCTGTGGCCCGATCACCCGGAAAAAGTCCTCGGCTGCACCCGCACCTTTGTCGAGCAATACCCCAACACCGCACGGGCATTGGTGATGGCGATCCTCGAAGCCAGCCGATTCATCGAAGCCAGCCATGAAAATCGCCGCAGCACCGCGCAACTGTTGAGTGCGCCTGAGTATCTGGATGCACCGCTCGACTGCATCGAACCACGCTTGCTCGGTGACTACGCCGACGGTCTGGGCAATCGCTGGCAAGACCCGCACGCCATGCGTTTTCACGGTGGTGGCGAGGTCAATTTTCCGTATTTGTCCGACGGTATGTGGTTCATGACCCAGTTCCGTCGCTGGGGTTTGTTGCGTGACGACCCGGATTACCTAGGCGTGGCCCGTCAGGTCCAACAACTAGACTTATACCGTGAGGCCGCCACCGCTGTCGGTGTGCCCGCCCGGAGTCAGGAAATGCGCAGCAGTCAACTGATCGACGGCAAAGTCTGGGACGGCTCGGACCCGGCCGGCTATGCCCGCAGCTTCACGCTGCACGCCATGAGCGACAGCGCTCCCCTTCTCGCCAGCCGCTGACAGGAGCCTACGAATATGTTGCGTATCCTGCTGATCAATGACACTGCGAAAAAAGTCGGGCGCCTGAAGGCGGCTCTGACCGAGGCCGGGTTCGAGGTCATCGACGAGTCCGGCCTGACCATTGACCTGCCCGCGCGCGTCGAAACGGTGCGTCCGGACGTGATTTTGATCGATACCGAGTCACCGAGCCGCGATGTGATGGAGCAAGTGGTGCTGGTGACCCGTGACCAACCACGTCCGATTGTGATGTTCACCGACGAGCACGACCCCGACGTGATGCGCCGGGCGATCAAGTCCGGCGTCAGTGCCTACATCGTCGAAGGCATTCACGCACAACGCTTGCAGCCGATTCTCGACGTGGCCATGGCGCGCTTTGAAAGCGACCAGGCCCTGCGCGCGCAACTGCACGCTCGCGACCAGCAACTGGCCGAGCGCAAGCGCATCGAGCTGGCCAAGGGGCTGTTGATGAAGATGAAGGACTGCAACGAAGAAGAGGCCTACACCCTGATGCGCCGCCAGGCCATGAGCCGCCAGCAGAAGCTGATACAGGTGGCGGAGCAGATCATTGCCATGAGTGAGTTGCTTGGCTGAAGCCCTGCTGTGAATGATCGATCGCCTTCGCGAGCAAGCCCGCTCCCACATTTGATTCGTGTCGAACTTCAATGTCGTGAACGACACAATTCCCCTGTGGGAGCGGGCTTGCTCGCGAATGGCCGCGACTCGGTCTCCCTTGTTGGCACAGATCTCGCTAGGTAATCCCTGCAAGGTAACCAACGGCGGTTGCCCCACCTACGACGAAGACGTCGCTCACCTCATTCGCCCCCTGGCGGATCGGGTAGCGGCGTTTTTCCGTTTTGGCCCCAGAGACCGGGGCTGGTGGTGCGGCCGTTGCGGCGCCCCACCTGCAAGCTCATGACTCCTTCTTGATACGCCTGACAGCTGAGGTGCGCGATGAATTCAAGCTTCTGGAAATCCGGCCATACCCCGACACTGTTCGCAGCCTTCCTCTATTTCGATCTGAGCTTCATGGTCTGGTACCTGCTCGGCCCTTTGGCAGTGCAGATCGCCGCTGATCTGCACCTGACCACCCAACAACGCGGGCTGGTGGTGGCCACGCCGATTCTGGCCGGGGCCATATTGCGCTTTTTGATGGGCCTGCTGGCTGATCGTTTGTCGCCAAAAATCGCCGGGTTGATCGGCCAGGTGATCGTCATCTGCGCCCTGTTCGTCGCCTGGAAAGTCGGCATCCACAGTTACGAACAAGCGTTGTTGCTAGGCCTGTTCCTTGGCGTGGCAGGTGCGTCATTCGCCGTCGCCCTGCCATTGGCCTCGCAATGGTATCCGCCCCAGCACCAAGGCAAAGCCATGGGCATCGCCGGTGCCGGTAACTCGGGCACCGTCCTCGCTGCCTTGATCGCCCCGGTACTGGCCGCTGCATTTGGCTGGAGCAACGTGTTCGGCTTCGCCCTGATCCCGTTGGTCCTGACCCTGATCGTCTTCGCCTGGCTGGCCAAAAATGCACCGGAGCGCCCGAAACCCAAGTCCGTGTCAGACTATTTCAAGGCCCTGGGTGATCGCGACAGCTGGTGGTTCATGTTTTTCTACAGCGTGACCTTTGGCGGTTTCATCGGCCTGGCCAGCGCCCTGCCCGGCTACTTCAACGACCAGTACGGCCTGAGCCCGGTGACTGCCGGCTACTACACTGCTGCTTGTGTGTTCGGTGGCAGCCTGATGCGTCCATTGGGCGGCGCGCTGGCGGATCGCTTCGGCGGGATTCGCACCTTGCTGGCGATGTACACCGTGGCAGCGATCTGCATTGCAACGGTAGGTTTCAATCTGCCGAGTTCCTACGCCGCGTTGGCGCTTTTCGTGTGCACTATGCTCGGTTTGGGTGCAGGCAACGGTGCCGTATTCCAGTTGGTCCCGCAGCGTTTTCGTCGGGAGATCGGTGTGATGACCGGGCTGATCGGCATGGCCGGCGGTATCGGTGGCTTCGCACTGGCCGCCGGCATGGGCGCGATCAAGCAAAGCACCGGCAGCTATCAAATGGCCTTGTGGTTGTTCGCCAGCCTCGGCGTACTCGCCTGGTTTGGTCTGCATGGTGTGAAACGTCGCTGGAGAACCACTTGGGGTTCGGCAGCCGTTACCGCAGCACGGGTGTGAGGACTGAATGAGCCTGCAACTGAGCTTCGCCGAACACAGCGCCATCGGCCCCCGCGAGGAGAACCAGGACGCTGTGCGCCTGGTCACTCCGGCCCCGGCGCTGGCGGCAAGCAAGGGTTACCTGTTCGCCATCGCCGACGGTGTCAGCCAATGTGCCGATGGCGGGCTCGCAGCCCGTTCGACCTTGCAGGCCTTGGCGCTGGACTACTACGCCACCCCGGAAACCTGGGGCGTCGCCCAGGCATTGGACCGTCTGCTACTGGCGCAAAACCGCTGGTTGCAGGCGAACGGCGGCGGGCAACCGCTGCTGACTACCGTCAGTGCCTTGGTGATGCGCGGCAGGCGTTTCACTCTGGCTCATGTGGGTGATTGCCGGGTTTATCGCTGGCACGCCGACACACTGCAACGGGTGAGTGAGGATCACGTCTGGGACCAGCCGGGCATGCAGCATGTGCTCAAACGTGCCCTTGGGCTGGATCAACACCTGGTGCTGGACTTTCTCGATGGTGAACTGCGCCTGAACGAGAGTTTCGTGCTGCTCAGCGACGGCATCTGGGCCGTGCTGGGCGACACGGCCATTGCCGCGATTCTGCGCGATCAACCCGACCTGAACAGTGCCGCGCAGACCCTGGTCAACGCTGCACATCTGGCCGGCAGTCAGGACAACGCCAGCGCCCTGTTGGTGCGGGTCGATGCCCTCGGTGAAACCAGCATTGGCGACGCACTGATTCATCTGCAGCAATGGCCACTCCCGCCTGCGCTGAAACCGGGCCAGACTTTCGAAGGCTGGCAAGTCGAAGGAATCCTCGGCCAAAGCCAGCAATCGCTGCTCTACCGGGTGCGCGACGCACAACAACAGCCCTGGCTGCTGAAAACCTTGCCCAGTGCGCTCCGCGACGATCACCAGGCCGGGCAGGCGTTGTTGTCAGAGGAATGGTTTCTCAAACGTGTGGCCGGGCGGCATTTTCCTGAAGTCCATGCCGCCAGTCAGCGTCAGCATTTGTACTACGTGATGCGTGAATATTCCGGGTCTACCTTGGCAGAGCTGCATGAGCGTGTCGCTACGCTGCCATTGGCTCAATGGCTGGATCTGGCCGAACGCCTGCTGCGAGCCGTCGGCATACTGCATCGACGGCAAATTCTGCATCGCGATATCAAACCGGAGAACCTGCTGCTGGGGGACGACGGTGAGCTGCGCTTGCTGGATTTCGGCCTCGCCTACTGCCCCGGGCTGTCCGAAGATCAAGCCTGCGCCCTGCCCGGAACGCCCAGCTATATCGCGCCGGAAGCCTTTCGAGGTGATCCTCCTACACCACAACAGGATTTGTATGCGGTGGGCGTGACCTTGTATTACCTGCTGACCGGGCATTATCCCTACGGCGAAATCGAAGCATTCCAGCGCCCTCGGTTTGGTGTGCCTGTCAGCGCCAGTCGCTACCGGCCCGACCTGCCGGAATGGATTGCGCAAAGTCTGGAGCGCGCGGTGGCGGCAGCTCCGGATCAGCGCTTTGAAACGGCGGAAGAATGGTTGTTGCTACTGGAACAGGGAGAACGCCGCAGTTTGAGCGTGCGCCCCAGACCGTTGCTGGAGCGCGAACCGCTGAAAGTCTGGCGGACGTTGGCGCTGGCGTCGTTGCTGGTGAATCTGGTGCTGCTGTTTTTGCTGTTTCATGGTTGAGTTTTTCACTTCACCCAAAAGATCAAAAGATCGCAGCCTGCGCCAGCGCCTACGGGTGCCCACGATCTCCTGTAGGAGCTGGCGAAGCCTGCGATCTTTTGATCTTTTCTGCTTCAAAACCGGGCATGGCGCATTGAACCGGTGCACACAAACACCCTCCTCCCGTGCTGAGAGCCCATAAATTCGGCATTTGTGCGACTTGGCACAACCACTGCATTACCTTTCCCAACATACATAAAGCCCGGCCTTCAACGTAGAAGGCTGCGCTGCCCGAGAGAACGGGACAAGGACAAAGGCGTCCTCGCTAGTTAACTAGCGGGACGCCTTTTTTTGTTTGCGCAAAATTTTGTCGAGCAAGGCCTGAATGCCCTGATGAGGCAGGCCCGAGCTCCCCGGAGAACCTGATGAAAAAACTAAAACTGGTGATGATCGGCAACGGCATGGCCGGGGTACGTACCCTGGAAGAACTGCTCAAGCTGAGTAATGAGCTGTACGACATCACGGTCTTCGGCGCCGAACCCCATACCAACTACAACCGCATCCTGCTGTCGCCCGTACTGGCCGGCGAACAGACGTTCGAAGAGATCGTACTCAACGATCTGGACTGGTACCTGGAAAACAACATCAAGCTGCTGCTCAACCGTAAAGTGGTGGAGATCGACCGGGTCAAACGCCGGGTCATCGCCGAAGACGGCACCGAGGCCGAATACGACCGCCTGCTGATTGCCACCGGTTCGACCCCGTTCATCCTGCCGATCCCCGGTAATACCTTGCAGGGCGTGATCGGCTACCGCGACATTGCCGACACCCAGGCGATGATCGACACCGCCAAGACCCACAAGCATGCCGTGGTCATCGGCGGTGGCCTGCTGGGTCTTGAAGCCGCCAACGGCCTGATGCTGCGCGGCATGCACGTCACCGTGGTGCACATCGGCGAATGGCTGCTGGAACGGCAACTGGACAAAACCAGCGGCCAACTCCTGCAAACCGCCCTGGAAGCCCGAGGCCTGCATTTCCGTCTGTGCGAACAGACCCAGGCCCTGCACGACGCCGGCAATGGCCGGGTTGGCTCGGTTGAGTTCAAGAACGGCGACATCATCCCTGCCGACCTGGTGGTGATGGCCGCCGGTATTCGTCCCAACACCGAGCTCGCGGAAAAATCCGGCATCCCTTGCAGCCGCGGGATTCTGGTCAACGACACCCTGCAAACCTACGACCCTCGGGTCTACGCCATCGGCGAATGCGCCAGCCACCGTGGCATCGCCTATGGCCTGGTCGCGCCACTGTTCGAACAGGCTAAGGTGTGCGCCAACCACCTCGCCCAACTGGGTTTCGCCACCTACAAGGGTTCGGTGACGTCGACCAAATTGAAAGTCACCGGCATCGACCTGTTTTCCGCCGGCGACTTCATGGGCGGCGAAGGCACCGAGACCATCACCCTCTCCGACCCGATCGGCGGGGTCTACAAGAAACTGGTGATCAAGGATGACGTGCTGGTCGGGGCTTGTCTGTACGGCGATACGGCTGATGGCGGCTGGTATTTCCGGCAGATCCGTGAGAACCATGGCATCGGCGAGATCCGCGATCACCTTATGTTTGGAGAAAACGCTTTAGGTGATGTAGGACACCAGGGCCAGGACAAAGCCATGAGCATGGCCGACACCGCCGAAGTCTGCGGCTGCAATGGCGTGTGCAAAGGCACCATCGTCAAAGCCATTCAGGAACACGGGCTATTCAGCGTCGATGATGTGAAGAAACACACCAAGGCCGCCAGCTCCTGCGGTTCCTGCGCGGGCCTCGTCGAACAGATACTGATCAACACCGTGGGCGGCGCGGCAGACGTCAAGCCGAAAAGCGAGAAAGCCATCTGCGGTTGCAGTGACCTCAACCACGGGCAAATCCGCCAGGCCATCCGCGACCAGCACCTGCTGACCATCGCCGGCACCATGAGCTACTTGAACTGGCGCACCCCGAACGGTTGCGCCACGTGCCGTCCGGCGCTCAACTACTACCTGATTTCCACTTGGCCGGGCGAAGCCAAGGACGATCCACAATCGCGCCTGATCAACGAACGCGCCCACGCCAACATTCAGAAAGACGGCACTTACTCTGTAGTCCCGCGGATGTGGGGCGGTGTGACCAATCCTTCAGAGCTGCGGCGCATTGCCGACGTGGCCGACAAGTACAACGTGCCGATGGTCAAGGTCACCGGCGGCCAGCGTATCGACTTGCTGGGGATCAAAAAGCAGGACTTGCCGGGCGTCTGGAAAGACCTGGACATGCCGTCCGGCCACGCCTACGGCAAATCCATCCGCACCGTGAAAACCTGCGTCGGCAGTGAGTTCTGCCGCTTTGGCACCCAGAACTCCACGCAATTGGGCATCGAGCTCGAGCACGACCTGTTCAACATGTGGTCGCCGCACAAAGTGAAACTGGCCGTCTCCGGTTGCCCACGCAACTGCTCGGAAGCGGGGATCAAAGACGTCGGAATTATCGGCGTGGATTCCGGCTGGGAGATGTACATCGGTGGCAACGGCGGGATCAAAACCGAAGTCGCGGAGTTCTTCGTCAAACTGAAAACCGCCGAAGAAGTGCGCGAATACAACGGCGCTTTCCTGCAGCTATATCGCGAAGAAGCCTTCTACCTCGAACGCACCGTGCATTACCTACAACGGGTCGGCATGGAACACATCAAGAAAGCCGTGCTGGAAGACCCGGAACGGCGCAAGGCACTGAACGATCGCCTGCAATTTTCCCTGTCGTTCGAACAGGACCCTTGGAAGGAACGCCTCGAACAACCGCTGCTGAAAAAAGAATTCGAGGTCATTCCCGTGAAGAACCTGGAGGTGTCGGTATGAACTGGCTGGATATCTGCGCACTGGAAGAGATCAATACCCTTGGCTCGCGGATCATCGCGGGCCCGAAAGGCGACATCGCGATTTTTCGTACGAGCGACGATGAGGTTTTCGCCCTCGACGACCGCTGCCCGCACAAGGGTGGGCCACTGTCCCAGGGTTTGATATACGGCAAACGGGTGGCCTGCCCGTTGCACAACTGGCAGATCGATCTGGAAACCGGCGAGGCCCAGGCCCCGGATATCGGCTGCGCCCACCATCACTCGGCACGGGTCGAGAACGGCCGGGTGTTGCTGGCGCTACGGGAAGCAAGCTGATGGACCGTCAAATCACTGCCTCCACTTGCTGCTACTGCGGGGTCGGCTGCGGCGTGCTGATCGAGCACGACAGCGAGCGCATCCTCGGCGTCAGCGGCGATCCGGCGCACCCGGCCAACTTCGGCAAATTGTGCAGTAAAGGTTCGACCCTGCACCTGACTGGCGACCTGACGGCACGGGCGTTGTACCCGGAACTGCGCCTGGGCAAAGGCCTGGCCCGCAGCCGCACCGACTGGGACACGGCGCTCGATCACGCCGCCAGCGTCTTCGCCGAAACCATCGCCGAGCATGGCCCGGACAGCGTTGCGTTCTATATCTCCGGGCAGTTGCTGACCGAGGATTACTACGCCTTCAACAAACTGGCGCGGGCGCTGGTGGGCACCAACAACATCGACAGTAATTCACGGCTGTGCATGTCTTCAGCGGTGGTCGGCTACAAGCGCAGCCTCGGCGCCGATGCTCCGCCCTGCAACTACGAAGACCTGGAACTGAGCGACTGCGTGATGATCGTCGGCAGCAACATGGCCTACGCCCACCCGGTACTGTTTCGTCGCCTGGAAGAAGCCAAATCCCGCCGCCCACAGATGAAAGTCATCGTCATCGACCCACGGCGCACCGACACCTGCGATTTGGCTGACCTGCACCTGGCGATTCTGCCCGGCACCGATGTCGCCCTGTTCCATGGGATTTTGCACCTGTTGCTGTGGGAAGACTGGGTCGACCGCGATTTCATCAAGGCCCACACCGAAGGCCTGGCCGAACTGAAAAACCTGGTGCGCGATTACACCCCGACAATGGTGTCGCAACTCTGTGGCATCAGCGTCGAGCAACTGCAGCAATGCGCGCAATGGGTCGGCACTTCACCGAGCTTTCTGTCGCTGTGGTGCATGGGGCTGAATCAGTCCACTGCCGGCAGCGCGAAGAACAGCGCGTTGATCAACCTGCACCTGGCCACGGGACAAATCGGCCGGCCCGGTGCAGGACCTTTCTCGCTGACTGGTCAGCCAAATGCCATGGGCGGCCGGGAAACCGGCAGTTTGTCGAACCTGCTGCCAGGCCATCGCGAAGCGGCCAACGCCGACCACCGCGCACAAGTAGCCGACTACTGGGGCGTTGATCAACTGCCCGCGAACACCGGCCTGACGGCCATCGAGCTGTTCGAGCAGATGCGCAGCGGCAAGATCAAAGCCCTGTGGATCGCCTGCACTAACCCTGCACAGTCGCTGCCGGACCAGACCGCTGTGCGCGAGGCACTGCAAGCCTGTCCGTTCGTGGTGTTGCAGGAAGCCTTTCGCACCACCGAAACCGCCGCGTTCGCCGACCTGCTGTTGCCCGCCGCCAGTTGGGGTGAAAAGGACGGCACGGTCACCAACTCCGAACGGCGCATTTCCCACGTCCGTCAGGCCATCGGCGCACCCGGTGAAGCACGGCCCGACTGGTCGATCACCGTGGATTTCGCACAGCGCCTGGAAAAACATCTGCGCCCTGGAGCCACCAGCCTGTTTGCCTTTGAAACCCCGGCGCAGGTCTTCGACGAATACAAACACCTGACTCGCGGCCGCGACCTCGACCTCTCCGGAATCAGCCATGCGCTGATCGACCAGCTCGGCCCGCAGCAATGGCCCTTCCCCGCCGGGGCCCGCGAAGGCACGGCGCGGCTGTATCTCGACGGAGTTTTCCCGACCGCCAGCGGGCGTGCACAGTTCATCACCGACCCGTATCGCGCCGCCAAGGAGCAACGCGATGCGCGCTTCCCCCTGACCCTGATCACCGGCCGGCTGCGCGATCAATGGCACGGCATGAGCCGCACCGGCACCGCCGCGCAGCTATTCGGCCATGTCAGCGAAGCCGTGTTGAGCCTGCACCCGGATGAACTGCGTCGGCATCGCCTGCAACCTGGCGACCTGATCAATCTGAAAAGTCGCCGGGGCTCGGTGATCTTGCCAGTCAGCAGCGATGACAGCGTACGTCCGGGCCAGGCATTTCTGCCGATGCATTGGGGCGACCGCTTTCTCAAGGGCGGCGTGAATACCCTCACCCTCCCCGCCTTCGACCCATTGTCGAAACAACCGGAACTCAAACACAGCGGTGTGCGACTCGAGCCTGTGCAATTGCCCTGGCAGCTTTTCGCTCTGATAGAGGGTGATGTTCAACAGCATTTGGAGACGCTACGACCGCTCTGCGAGGCGTTTTCCTACGCAAGCCTCAGCCTGACCGGCCGTGAGCGTCCTGCACTGCTGATACGCGCTGCCAGCGCCACCGCGCCAGACCCGCAGTTGTTGCGTGATATCGATCAGTGCCTGGGGCTCAACGACGGCCCGGTATTGGCCTACGACGATCCTCGGCGCTCGATCGGCAAGCGGGTACGGATCGAGGACGGTCGGATCACCGCGATTCGCCTGGCCGGTGAAACGTTGGCCCAACACTGGCTGCAAAGTCTGTGGCTCGAAGGTCGCGCCGACGAACAGCTACGCCGTTGGCTGCTGGCGCCTTTGAGTGCGCCACCGGGCAGCGCTGGCGGACCGGCATCGGGCACCAAAACCCTGTGCAACTGCATGAACGTCAGCCAGAACGCGGTGTGTGCCGGCATTGGTCGTGGCCTGGATTTGCAGGGTTTGAAACAAGAACTGGGTTGTGGCACGCAATGCGGCTCCTGCGTCCCGGAAATCAAGCGTTTGCTGGCCGCCACCGCGCAGCCAGTCGCCGTCATCTCGTGAGGAAAACACTATGAGCGCAAAAGTCTGGCTGGTGGGTGCGGGTCCGGGCGACCCTGAATTGCTGACCCTCAAGGCGGTTCGAGCGTTGCGCGAAGCGGACGTGGTGCTGATCGACGATCTGGTCAATGAGGCGGTGCTGGAGCATTGCCCGAATGCGCGAATCATTCCTGTGGGTAAGCGCGGTGGCTGTCGCTCCACGCCTCAAGCCTTTATTCATCGCCTGATGTTGCGTTATACCCGCCACGGCAAATGCGTGGTGCGGCTCAAGGGCGGTGATCCGTGCATCTTCGGGCGCGGCGGTGAAGAAGCGCAGTGGCTGCGTGAGCGTGGCGTCGAGGTTGAACTGGTCAATGGCATCACCGCTGGCCTTGCCGGCGCGACCCAATGCGATATTCCGCTGACGCTGCGGGGCGTCGCGCGTGGCGTGACACTGGTCACCGCGCACACTCAAGATGACAGCAGCCTGAACTGGCAGGCCCTGGCACAAGGGGGCACAACACTGGTGATTTATATGGGCGTGGCAAAACTCAGTGAAATTCGTGAGCAACTGCTGGCCGGCGGAATGGCTGCCGATACGCCTGTGGCGATGATCGAAAATGCTTCCCTGCCGCACCAACGGGAATGTCGGAGCGACTTGGCAGCCATGGAAGACGATGCCAGTGACTTCCAGCTCAAAAGCCCGGCGATTCTGGTGATCGGTGCAGTGGCGGCCTGCGATGAGATCAAAAGATCGCAACCTGCGGCAGCTCCTGCATTGGCTCGGTGTTTATCTTTGTAGAGATCAAAAAGATCGCAGTCTGCGGCGGCTCCTACATGGATTTGGCATTTATCCCTGGAGCTGCCGCAGGCTGCGATCTTTTAGAAACAACGCAAAACCAACGCTGCAACCCAAATCGCAGACAAAGAAAAGCCCGGCCTAAGCCGGGCTTTTCCAGAGCTGCGAGCTAATTACTTAGCGCTAGCTTCAACCTGCGCTTCTACGCGACGGTTTACAGCGCGACCAGCGTCAGTTTTGTTGTCAGCAACTGGGCGGGATTCGCCGTAGCCAACAGACTGAACGCGGGACGATTCAACACCGTACTGGTTGGTCAGAACTTGCTTAACGGCGTTTGCACGACGCTCGGACAGTTTCTGGTTGTAAGCGTCTGGACCGACGGTGTCTGTGTGTTCTTCAACAGTAGTAGTGGTGGATGGGTACTGCTTCATGAAGTCAGCCAGGTTTTTGATGTCGCCGTAGCTGTTGGCTTGACTACCGACTTGTCGAAGTCGAACTTCACGTCCAGCTCAACACGAACAACTTCAGCAACTGCTGGGCAGCCATCAGCGTCAACAGTTACGTTGGCTGGGGTGTCCGGGCACTTGTCAACGTTGTCGCAAACGCCATCGTTGTCGCTGTCAGCGCAAACTTCAGCTGGTGCTGGAACTGGAGCAGCAGCAGGCTTGGAGCCGCCACCGAAGTTCACACCGATACCGACGCTAGGAGCCAACTCGGTGTCGCCCTGGTCGATGTTGTATTGAGCTTCAACGCCAGCACGGGCGTAGAAGTTGTCGGTGAAGTACAGCTTGGCACCGCCGCCAACGTTGGCGAAGGTGGAACCGTTACGACCACCGGAACCGTTCTGACCGATGCTCTGGTCGGAGAAGCCAGCCGATACGTACGGACGCAGCATGTCGCCCGGGTTGTTGAAGTGGTACAGGGCGTCCAGAGCGGTGTTAGCGCCCTTGATGTTACGACCGTCGTCGGAACGCACGTTGTGCACTTCGTCGTAGGCCAGACGCAGTTCAACGTCGTCGGTCAGGAAGTAACCGATCGAACCGCCGAACAGG
>NZ_JBIVCD010000019.1:0-95272 GCF_044746425.1 Pseudomonas sp. NPDC086112
GCCCGCGTAAAAACGGTCGCCTTTTTTGCTGACTTCCCTTTCTTTTGATGGAAATTGAAATGACCGACCAGACTACCCGCCTGCCGATCCGCCGCGCCTTGATCAGCGTTTCCGACAAGACCGGGATCCTTGAATTCGCCAAGGAGCTTGAAGCCCTGGGCGTCGAGATCCTCTCCACCGGCGGAACGTTCAAGCTGCTGCGCGACAACGGTGTTGCCGCAGTGGAAGTCGCGGACTACACCGGTTTCGCAGAAATGATGGACGGCCGGGTGAAAACCCTGCACCCGAAAATCCACGGCGGGATCCTCGGTCGTCGCGGTATCGACGACGCCATCATGAATGAGCACGGCATCAAGCCGATCGATCTGGTTGCGGTCAACCTGTACCCGTTCGAAGCCACCATCAACAAGCCAGGCTGCGACCTGCCGACCGCCATCGAAAACATCGACATCGGCGGCCCGACCATGGTCCGTTCGGCAGCCAAGAACCACAAAGACGTGGCCATCGTGGTGAATGCCAGCGATTACGCCAACGTCCTGGAAAGCCTCAAGGCCGGCGGCCTGACCTACGCTCAGCGTTTCGACCTGATGCTCAAGGCCTTCGAACACACCGCCGCCTATGACGGCATGATCGCCAACTACATGGGCACCGTGAACCAGGCGGCTGAAACCCTCTCCACTGAAGGTCGCAGCGAGTTCCCGCGCACTTTCAACAGCCAGTTCATCAAGGCCCAGGAAATGCGCTACGGCGAGAACCCGCACCAGAGCGCGGCGTTCTACGTTGAAGCCAAGCCTGCGGAAGTCGGCATCGCCACCGCCACCCAGCTGCAAGGCAAAGAGCTGTCGTACAACAACGTGGCCGACACCGACGCCGCGCTGGACTGTGTGAAGAGCTTCGTCAAACCGGCCTGCGTGATCGTCAAGCATGCCAACCCGTGCGGCGTGGCCGTGAGCCCGGACGCTGAAGGCGGCATCCGTCAGGCCTACGAACTGGCCTACGCCACCGATACCGAATCGGCGTTCGGCGGCATCATCGCGTTCAACCGCGAACTGGATGCAGAAACTGCCAAAGCCATCGTCGAGCGTCAGTTCGTCGAAGTGATCATTGCCCCGTCCGTCAGTGAAGAAGCTCGCGCTATCGTGGCAGCCAAAGCCAACGTGCGCTTGCTGGCCTGCGGTGAGTGGTCGGCTGATCGCGCCGCTGCGTGGGACTACAAACGCGTCAACGGTGGTCTGCTGGTGCAGAGCCGCGACATCGGCATGATCGGTGCCGACGACTTGAAAGTCGTGACCAAGCGCGCCCCGACCGAGCAAGAGATCCACGACCTGATCTTCGCCTGGAAAGTCGCCAAGTACGTTAAATCCAACGCCATCGTCTACGCCAAGAACCGTCAGACTATTGGTGTCGGCGCCGGACAGATGAGCCGCGTGAACTCCGCGCGTATCGCCGCGATCAAGGCAGAACACGCCGGTTTGCAGGTAGCAGGCTCGGTGATGGCCTCCGACGCCTTTTTCCCGTTCCGCGATGGTCTGGACAATGCGGCCAAGGTCGGTATCACTGCGGTGATCCAGCCAGGTGGCTCGATGCGTGACAACGAAGTGATTGCTGCTGCGGATGAAGCCGGCATCGCCATGGTGTTCACCGGCATGCGCCACTTCCGCCACTGATTTTTTGCTCTTGTAGGAGCGAGGCTTGCCCGCGAAGGCCTCACCACGGTCTGGCTGATGCACCGCGGCGATCCCTTCGCGGGCAAGCCTCGCTCCTACAGGTTTGGTGCAGTGGCCGATGCCGCGTACCGTTAGCCAGGCAGCTCAGGCTGCCCCCACAGAATTAGCGTCATCCGAGGTTTTTGAAATGAATGTTTTGATCATTGGCAGCGGTGGCCGTGAACACGCCCTGGCCTGGAAAGTGGCTCAGGATCCGCGCGTGCAGAAAGTTTTCGTTGCCCCGGGCAACGCCGGCACCGCCATTGAAGCCAAGTGCGAGAACGTCGCCATAGACGTGCTGGCTCTTGAGCAGCTGGCTGACTTTGCCGAGAAGAACGTGTCCCTGACCATCGTCGGCCCGGAAGTGCCGCTGGTCGCCGGTGTCGTCGATCTGTTCCGCTCCCGTGGCCTGGATTGCTTCGGTCCGACCGCTGGCGCTGCTCAGCTGGAAGGTTCGAAAGCCTTTACCAAAGACTTCCTGGCGCGCCACAAGATCCCGACCGCCGACTACCAGAACTTCACCGAGATCGAGCCAGCCCTGGCTTACCTGCGTGAAAAAGGCGCACCGATCGTGATCAAGGCCGATGGCCTGGCCGCCGGTAAAGGCGTGATCGTGGCCATGACCCTGGGCGAAGCCGAAGACGCGGTGCGCGACATGCTCGCCGGCAACGCATTTGGCGACGCCGGTTCACGCGTGGTGATCGAAGAATTCCTGGACGGCGAAGAAGCCAGCTTCATCGTCATGGTCGACGGCAAGAACGTATTGCCGATGGCCACCAGCCAGGACCACAAACGTGTCGGCGACGGCGATACCGGCCCGAACACCGGCGGCATGGGCGCTTATTCCCCGGCCCCTGTCGTCACGACCGAAGTCCATCAGCGGGTCATGGACCTGGTGATCTGGCCGACCGTGCGGGGCATGGCCGAGGAAGGGAACGTCTACACCGGCTTCCTCTATGCCGGCCTGATGATCGACAAGGCTGGTAACCCAAAAGTCATCGAGTTCAACTGCCGTTTCGGCGATCCTGAGACCCAACCGGTGATGCTGCGTTTGCAGTCGAGCCTGGTGTTGCTGGTCGAAGCGGCCCTGGCGCAAGCGCTGGACAAGGTCGAAGCGCAATGGGATCCACGTCCGAGCGTCGGTATTGTATTGGCCGCTGGCGGGTACCCGGGTGACTACGCCAAAGGCGTTGCCATCAACGGCCTGGATGCAGCCGCGACACTGGAAGGCAAAGTCTTCCATGCCGGTACTGCGCTCAAGGACGGTCAGGTGGTGACCGCCGGTGGTCGAGTGCTGTGCGCAACAGCCATGGGCACCAGCGTCGATGCAGCCCAGCAGCAGGCTTACAAACTGGCGGCTAAAATCGACTGGGAAGGCTGCTTCTACCGTAAGGACATTGGCTACCGCGCCATTGCCCGCGAGCGTGGCGAGAATCAGGAATAAGCCATCCATCCGGCCAGGCAAGGGCTTGCGGCCCTTGCCTGACTATTCCGGCACCGCGCATAGTTATACTTTGGCATTAACCTACGAAGGGATTTCGCCGTGCGCTGGCTCAGGATTGCCATAGGCTTCGCCGTCACTCTGCTGACCTTGCTCTGCATGCTCCCGGCCCAGGCCACGCAAGGCAGTGGCTGGGCGGTATTGCTCGACGAACAGGGCGACCTGCAGCTGAGCGACATCCGCTCCAGCCGCTACACCAACCAATTCAGCCCCATTGAACTTGATCACCTCACCGCGGCCGCACCCGATGGCGCGCTATGGCTGCGTTTCAAGCTCGCACCCGGCAAGCATGAACAGTTGCTGCGAGTGTTCGCACCGGACCTGATGCACCTCAATCTGTATGTGCTCGACGGCGACCAGTTGATCGATCAATTGAATGCCGGTACCGCGCAGCTCCAGGTTAAGCCTCCCCTTCCCAGCAGCGACTTCATGTTGCCGCTGCCACAAAGTGACAAAACCCTCGACGTCTACCTGCGGCTGGTCTCCGAACACCAGTTCCGGCCTTACATCACGCTGCAATCGGCGGTCATGACCGCAGCCACTCAGTACCAGACGCTGATCTATGGCTTGCTCTTCGGCTGCCTCGGGATGCTGATCCTGCACAACCTGACCCGTTACATCTACACCCGCTCGCGCAGCAGCCTCTGGCTGGCAGCGTGCGAAGGGCTGCTGATGCTCAGCCTGGTGTTGCTGCTGAACCTGGCCCGGCCATGGTTACCGAACTGGTCCGTCGT
This sequence comes from Pseudomonas sp. NPDC086112, assembly GCF_044746425.1. Taxonomy (NCBI): domain Bacteria; kingdom Pseudomonadati; phylum Pseudomonadota; class Gammaproteobacteria; order Pseudomonadales; family Pseudomonadaceae; genus Pseudomonas; species Pseudomonas sp. NPDC086112. Next base: position 3,942 of record NZ_JBIVCD010000019.1, read on the forward strand.
GCAAACACCCGGTGCCTACCTCGCCTTGCTGATGACCGCGCCTTGCGGCCTGATGTTCGCCTACCGTTTCTTCGCCCCGCTCGGCCCTCACCCGTTGAACAAGCTGCTGCTGGGGAACATTCTGTTCATCATGGTGTGCGGCCTGCTGTTGCTGTTCGTCAACACACTGCCGCTGAATCTGATTACATATGGGCTGGTTGCTCTGGCCGGTCTGAGCATGTTGTTCGTCAGCGCCCATCACTGGCAAAAAGGTTATCGCCCGGCGCGTCTGTTCGTGGCAGCCATGGTGGTGTTCAACCTCGGCACATTGATTATTCTGCCGGCACTGCAGGGGCTGACCCTGGTCGCGCCACAAAGCCTGATCATTATTCTGCTGGTGTTTATCTGTATCAGTGGCCTGTTGATGAGTATTGCCTTGGGCGAGCGTCAGCGCAGCATCACCGAAGACCGTTTCAGCGTCAGTCGCGATCTGGCCGCCAGCAACGCCGAAATCAATGCCAAGGCCGAATTTCTGGCGAAGATCAGCCACGAAATCCGCACCCCGATGAATGGTGTGCTGGGCATGACCGAATTGCTGCTGGGCACACCGCTGTCGGTCAAGCAACGCGACTATGTGCAGACCATCCATAGCGCCGGCAACGAACTGCTGACACTGATCAACGAAATTCTCGACATCTCCAAACTCGAGTCCGGGCAGATCGAACTGGACGACGTGCAGTTCGACCTCAACGCCCTGATCGAAGATTGCCTGAGCATCTTCCGCGCCAAGGCTGAACAGCAGAACGTCGAGCTGATCAGCTTTATCCAACCGCAGGTACCACGCGTCATCAGCGGAGATCCCACGCGCCTGCGCCAGACCCTGCTGAGCCTGCTGGAAAACGCCCTGAAGAAAACCGATGAAGGCGAGATCCTGATCGTCGTCGCCCTGGATGAACGCAGCGCCAAACCGCGGCTGCGCATCGCTGTGCAAGACAGCGGCCAGCCCATGGAGGCGGAAGAACGCGACGCGTTGATGCATGCCGAACTGCACAGCAAACACTTCCTCTCGGCCACCAGCCTGGGGGGCAATCTTGGACTGGTCATCGCCCGTCAGCTGATCCGTTTGATGCAAGGCGAGTTCGGCATCAAGAGCGGCGCCAACCAGGGCAGCACTTTGTGGCTGACCCTGCCGCTGGACCCGGACCGTCTCGAACATCCGACCTCGGACCTGGACGGTCCGCTGCAAGGCGCACGCGTATTGGTCGTGGACGACAACGACACTTGTCGCAAGGTGCTGGTGCAGCAGTGCAGCGCCTGGGGCCTGAATGTCAGTGCCGTGCCGTCCGGCAAGGAGGCCTTGGCGCTGCTGCGCACCAAGGCTCATCTGCGCGATTACTTCGATGTGGTTCTGCTGGACCAGAACATGCCTGGCATGACCGGCATGCAGCTCGCGGCCAAGATCAAGGAAGACCCGAGCCTGAACCATGACATTCTGCTGATCATGCTCACCGGCATCAGCAACGCCCCGAGCAAAATCATCGCGCGCAACTGCGGGATCAAGCGAATTCTCGCCAAACCGGTGGCCGGCTATACACTCAAGACCACGCTGGCGGACGAGCTGAACCAGCGCAATAAAGGCCCCTCCGTTTCGCAGCAGCTGCCCACCGGCCCTACCCTTCCGGTCAAGGTGCCCAGCGATTTCCGCATTCTGGTGGCCGAAGACAACAGCATCTCGACCAAGGTCATACGTGGCATGCTGGGCAAACTCAACCTGCAACCGGACACCGCCAGCAATGGCGAAGAAGCCCTGGTGGCGATGAAAGCCCAGCGTTACGACCTGGTGCTGATGGACTGTGAAATGCCGATCCTCGACGGTTTCTCCGCCACTCAGCAACTGCGTGCCTGGGAAGTCGGCAACCAGCGGATTCGCACCCCCGTGGTGGCGTTGACCGCACACATCCTCGCCGAGCACAAAGAGCGCGCGCGCCAGGCGGGCATGGACGGGCACATGGCCAAACCGGTAGAGCTGTCACAACTGCGCGACCTGATCGAGCACTGGGTTGCCCAACGTGATCAGCAGAATCGTACGGCTTCGACGTTCTGACGATGCAGTCCGGTGCCCGAAAGTGGTTTCAACAATCGGGCAGGACGTATCACTCCCCCATATCGACCTTCTCGACCAGCAGCGCCACGTTGTCCGCCAATCGATTCCCGAGCTTGTGGGTAATCGCCTCGCGGGATAACGCGTAAAGGGTTTCGGACAGATTCGCCCGTGCGTATCGCACGCACACCTGACCTTCTACTTCATCGACCTCAAAACGCTGCGACCACGGATTCCGGGCCAACTCCTGCCGAGTCTTGAATTCGAGATAAATGCTGCTGATCGAGGTCGGGCTTTGTCCCACAATCGCCAGCAGGCGCACAACCTTGAGCGGTGAACGAGGTGCTTGCATCTCCTCCTCGCAACGCTCCTCGGGCCATATCTGGATGGCAGGGACATAACACGGCAATTGCGCCGCATACGCCAAAAACCCGCCAAGAGCATGATCTTCGCTACCGCTATTTGCCATTGCGGCCGAGGCCCATTCAAGCGCTGAAGAGGCGTTTAGCCCGTTGAGAGAAAAGTCCTGGCGAAACTTCAAGTTGCGGATCCAGAAATCATCCAGCACCGCAACATAAGCGTCATACCAGCTTTCAACTTTCATGCTTTCGATTTTTTTGTTGGCAACCAACTGCGCCAGCAGACTTGAATGCACAACATCGTCATAAGCCGCTATTTTTTCAATATCCGACAAAGCAACAACGGCGTTACCCACCGTCAACAAGCTGTATAACTGAGCCATAGCAAACCCTCGATGAAAAAGGGCGACCGAGAAGCGGCCGCCCTCTTAAAACATTCGATCAGATGTCGTAATCTTCGATCTTTGTTTGCGCATTCAAACCAAGTTTTGCACGAATCGTGTCGCGGGTTTGCTCGACGATATATGGCACTTTCCTGAAGACCGAGTCACCGCGATACAGTTTCACCTCGCGGGAGTCCCAATCCATGAACAGCACTTGCTTTGCGGTGTTCTTGCGGATGAAACGAACAGTACCCAATGCCATGGTGACTTCACCGTTGACTTCGGTGCAGGTGCCGGCCGCCATACCACCCACACCGTGCTCCAGCATGTTGCGCTCATACAGGGTCAACGCGGTTTCACGTTTTTTCAATGCGGTGATTGCATCGCCTGCCACCTTCAGCATCAGGACGGAGGCCGAGCCAGGCACGGCAAGCCCGGCAACCACACTGCCGAGGATCTCCAGCACCAATTGATCCATCCGTACGGTGTTACCGCTGATGTTCATGTCGTTGTAGTACTTACTGGTCGGCAGCCAGCCTGCATGGGTCATGACTTCCAGGAACTGGTAATACCATTCCTTGCCCTGATACTCGTACGGGTACTTTTTGTTTGCGACCAGACTCGCGAACAGAAAAGCGTGTTGAACATCTTCCCGATTTTGCTCACTCAGGTTGCCAGTAAAGGACAAGATGCCCTCCCCCACGATGGAACCTTTGCCGGGCTCATTGACAACCGGTACCGAGAAACTGCGATGGCGCATAACTTCAGCGCCGTCCAGCTCATAACTTTCCAAACGATGAATACATTCGGCTACAGTGCAATCTTCGACATCATGAACATTCATTACCAATTCCTTATTAATTAAAACAGGCTCCTCTTGAACCCGCAAAACAACAATAACCAAAGAAAGAAAAAACGACAAACAAGAACATGTAACTTGTTAATATCAACATTTCGTCAACTAACAAACTTCCACCTCAACAACTTACATTTACCCCCCGTTTCCTCACGCCATCCCCCCAAACATTAAAGCGACTGATAGACTCCGCTCTGTCCATCTGCCGCTACGAGCCGAAATCATGCTCCACGTGTTGTTCAGCGTTTACCTGAAGATGCTGGTGCTCTACAGCCCGTTCTTCGTGTTGTCCTGCTTCATCAGCCTGACCCGCGGTTATTCGCGCAAGGAGCAGCGTCGCCTGGCCTGGAAAGTGGCGATTGCCACTCTGGTCTCCAGCGTGTTGCTGTACCTGTTCGGACGAGTGATTTTCGATGTATTCGGGATTACGGTGGATGCGTTTCGCATCGGCGCCGGCAGTGTGTTGTTCATCTCGGCGCTGGGCATGGCCCAGGGCAAGTCGGCGGTGCAGACCGACAACGTGCAACAGGACGTGACCATCGTCCCACTGACCATCCCGCTGACGGTCGGTCCTGGCACCATCGGCGCCCTGCTGGTGATGGGCGTGAGCCAGCCGCACTGGGACGACAAGCTCACCGCCATCATGAGCATCGCTCTGGCCAGTTTCACCGTCGGCGTGGTGCTTTATCTGTCCAGTCGAATAGAACGGATTCTGGGCGATCAGGGTTTGCAGATTGTCAGCCGACTGATGGGGTTGTTCGTTTGTGCGCTGGCGGCACAGATTATTTTTACCGGAGTGAAGGGCTATCTGGTTCCCTGAACCGACAGGCAAAAAGGCAGCAGGCTGTATCAACCTGCAGCCTTTTTTCGGCCAGGACGTAATCGCAGACAACTGCCGGTGATTAAACCACCAGACTCGTTTCCAACTCAGCAATCGACACGCTCAGCAGCTCTTTGAGCGTGGCACTGTCATGCGTACCCTGCCGAGCAACCAGTCTCTGCACCAATGTTGAAACGGTATAAGGTCGATGCCCTTCGAACCCGAGCAAGACTTCGCCTCGCAAGTTGATATCCGTCGCATACACCTCACGAAAGATCACATTGTGCCCGCTGTCCGGATCAATGATCACCAAGTGTTCCTGGACGATGCTCAGCAACAACTTTTCAGGGGCATCCAGCTCCCAGATCAACTTGCCGGGAATCGGCGCCGCGCTGCCCAGCGAATGCCGGCAGTCGAGGATGACTGATTCGAGCCTCAGCCAGGCCGCCTTTGACAGTCGGTAACTCACCGCTCCTTGCCCCATGCGCAGGATCAGGGTCGTGACATCGTCCGGTATCAGCGGCAGGACATCGCCGATCTTCATCTGGCCTTCAATGACCAATACCTCAGCATCGCGCTGGACATAACTGAGTGGTCCCGCATGCCCCATGCCCGGGTAAGTCAGCAGTAATCCGTCCTTGTCTTCATGAAGCAACACGTTGGTTTGTTGTTGCGTTCCCAGCAGCTCAAAGGACTCCGGAATCGCAGCCTTTGCCACCCGAATCACACGCTCGGTCCCGGCGACGAACCACATCAGGCTACCGGGTTCCTCCACCGACAGCAGCGCAGTATGAGGCTGGCTGTCCACCAGTTGTTTGAGGCCCTCGTGCATTCGGCCATCCTGAGCAATGACCCACTCACGAGTGACACCGGTAATCCATGCCGGTTCTTGATCACGCAGCTCGACCATCACGCCGTCGAACGTTGTGCCACGCAGTCCCGCCACTTCTACCGTCAGCTCGACAAACTGCCAGGGCGCCCACTCACGCTGCGCGGCGGGTAACGCGTCCGCCAAGAGCAATCGCGCGCCCTGACCGAATGCAGGCTCCAGTTTCCGCGGATCGATAAATGCCTGACGATAGACCTCGCCGCTCGAGACATCGAACAACCAGGCCGCCTCGCTATCCGGGGTTACGCTCAGTAAGCGCACCTCCTTTCCCTGTCCGAGATCAGCCAGTAGCAACCGATTGCCGACGTACCAGGCGCACAAACTCGCGTCGCCACTGGAGTTGGTCAAGCCGACAAGGGCAAAACGCTCGGCTGCGTGTTGCCGGGCAAGCGGTTCCAATGCGGACCACCAATGCACACGATCCTTGAGCCACGGTTCACTCAAGCCTCCCAACTCAAGGTCTCCCTGGCCAGTCACGTTGAAGAACAGACCATCTGACGTCAGCGCCACGTACCCACCTTCAACAGCCACGACATTCTCCAGCTTCTCGGGCTGCACCCACGTGTGGGACCACTGTCCTTTGCCCCCCACCACGGTGCGCGACTTGCGGCATAGAAGCTGTTCCTGCCTGTCGTAGATGACAAATACATCGCCCTCGTCCATCGGTGTGAGCAGCGTCAGATCAGTCATGTTGCTGATTGAGTCGGCCCATCCGCGGCCATGATGAAGTCTTGAGGAGGGACGAATGATCAAGTGGTCACTGTCACGAACCCAGGCCATGTCCCGTGTGTTCGCTTCGAACTTCCAGCAAACCGAAACAAAGGGGGCCGGCTGCCAGTCGACGGTGACAAAGGTGCTTTCGCCAGTGACTGGCGTAAAGGGGTAATAGCTGCCCAGTACCTGCGACCAGTCAGTCAGTGTGTCGCTGGCACTGAAGACCGATTCCAGCGTCCGATCCATGTCGCGGGTGACCGAGCTCAGCAACAATTGCCCATCATGGATCATGTAGGCCAGTACATCGCTGGCCTGATCCTCGCGAGCGACTTCCTGTATGACGTGAATCACCCCCCGGGCATCTGCCTCGATGTGCTTGATGGTGGCTTCCGTATTTTTAAGCAGCAACCGATAACGATGAGTGAGCAGCCCGGTGACCGCCTCGACTTGCCAGACCTCGTAATTCTGCGGTTCGTAGAAATAGGCGTAGCCACCAGCCACCACTCCCAGCAGTGCTTCATCAGCGGCCGGTACCTCTTCGTTACGGATGTACAGGAAGCGCTCCTCCTTCGCGTCATACCAAGCGGTGGTATATCGGGGTTCGTCCGGCTTCTCGAAGGGAATCAGATAGTGATGAACCGGCGTATACGGCATCACCAGACGATGCTCTTGAGCCAATACTTTGAAATGCTCCTGCAGCGTCTGCCGATCCATGCCTGGTGGCACATCCTGCTCGACAAGGGTGAGGGTCTGTTTGCCGCGCTCAACCTGAAACACTTGGTTGTCCGTGATCCGGATCAGGATTTCGTGACGACCTTTTCCTGCGAATTCCACCTGAACGTCACCGATAAACAATGCCCCGAAACGCTCCAGCCGGATATCGCTCTCACTGGCCCAAGAGGCCTCCAGCACCCAACTCGATAGCTGCAGGCTCGGCGACTCGAGTGTCAGATTCACTCCAGGATTGAGCACCAATGCACAGTGCTTACCGGCGCCTTGAATCTGATAAGTGACTTTCCCGTGCCAGATCGGGGGAAGAACAGGCACTACCAGCGAGCGCTCGACGGCATCGAGCAGTACATTAATCACTGTTGGCCGATAGACCGGGAACAGGCGATAAAGGATGTATTCACTGGGAAATGAATAGAAGGAAAACAGAAACAGCCGCCCGCCATCCGCTTTCTTTTTCTCCAGACGTCGAGCCGTGTCGAACCCGGTGTCATGGCGCAGCGTAGCGAAAGGCAGTGCCTTGTACTCGTAGCCATAACAGGTTTGCGGTGTGCAAGGCAGCACGATGGCCTGCCCGGCGGGCGGAGTGAAGGTTATGCGACCGGGCAGGCCCAGTTCTTGACGAATATCGATCGCCCGCTCGTAATCGCCATCAAAGGTCGGCACCCCGAAATGATCGCGTAACGGGTAAAGCCTGGGGCTGTCGAGCAGCATTTTGCCGGCGTTCAGATCCAGCGTCTGAACAATCAACGACGAGCGCGGTATCCACGCGGCCAAAGCGCTGTCGAATCGATAGGCTTGGCGATAAGCCTTTTCAACTTCATCGAAAAACAGCCCGACCTGTTTGGCTTCTTCGGCGATGGCGGCAAAACCCTGAGCCAGTGCCGTCAGCCCCACTGCCAACCCGGCCAGCATCACAGCGGCCCCACCCAGAAACGCCCCGGCTGTTGTGACGCCGGCGGCATAAGCGCCTGCCGACAACACCAGACTGGCCGAGTCGAAAGCCAGTTGCGTCCCAAACTGCGCCCGCTCGACATCGTTTTTCGCGGTCGTCAACTGGTAGATGTCGAACCCGACATTCGCCAGCTGCAGCAATCCTCCACTCGCTTCGCCCACACTCGGCCCCACAGCGGCTTTGACCACCGGAGCGACAGTACGGGCAATCAGTTTCTCTTCCACCAGTGCCTGTCGAACCAGGCCTACCAGACCCGCCACATCGACCACATTGCCATGCACCAACTGCGCGTAATTGACATAGGCATGCAACCGGACAGCCAGGGTCAGGGACCGATCGGGTCCTTCCTGTTCCCTCAACGCGTTCATCAGCGCTTGTATGGCGAAGCCGGCGTTCAGAGTATGGACACTACCAACGTCGGTAGGATCGACAGGATCGCCCGGAACGGATGATTGATTGGCCAAAGCTGCAAAACGTTCCGAGAGGTAATTTTTTATGCGCAAGAGTCTCGGGTCATCAGTGAAGACTCGTACCACGTGCTCAGGGTTTGCAGGGTCGACCAGGCTCATCCGGTACATCCCGTCGGGCATGATCTCCAGGGTTTCGAACAACGGTACAAGGTGGGGTGCCAGCTGATTCTGCTGCTGAAGGCGGGTCGTCACTTGCGCGATCTGTTGCCCCCACCCATGACTGTCCAGCGCCAATAGACAACTGCCCAGACGAGCGTTACTCATCAATGATTGTCCGCGGGCACTGGCCAGACGCTGCCTGACAGGGCGTTGCGACTGTCCCGCCAACGTGCCGGGTTGCAGCAGTTGCGAGACCGGAGTTGAGCCAGGCAATGCCACTCTCGACACCCGAGAGCCTTCCAGTTCGATCAGATCGAAGGTCGGACGCGCCGCATCGCCATAGGCCGCGTAATGCCTGGCCATCTTCTGCCGGAGGAAGAACTGTTCCAGCGCCTGTCTGAACTGGGTCGGATGTTCAAACTCGAATACGCCAAAATTCGGATCATAGAAGTGATAAGTGCTGCGTTCACCCTCAATGGTTTTGGCCACCAGCATGGCGTGATTATCGGAGTTGAGCATCAGCGTACTGGTGGCTGTTCTGGCTTGCAGAATGTCCACAACCTGACTCAGATCCGAACGCCCCAGCACGCTGCCCACCTCGCTGATCGGCACATCCCGCAACGCCTCCAGGCTGTGCAGAAAGATCGCTGAATCACTCCCTTGCGGCTCGATAACCCCAAGGTAGAATCGCTCGCGCAGAATGTTGGCCGCGGCCTTCCCCTCCGACAAGGCTGCCGCCATCACCAGGGCCAGTGGATAACAACGCCCACCCACCCAGTCACCGGCGCCCTGAAGCAGTAAATCCTGCGGTACGAGCTTGATGGTGCCCGCTTCAAAACCGTCCAGAACAACACCGAGCCGCTCGACAATCTGGTCACGGTATTCGAGTTTCGCCACCTGCTGGATTCGGGCGACCTGCTTGCCCCACTGGCGCAGCGTCAAAGGTTGTTCAAGCGCGTTTTTCTTCAGCCCCAGGGCGGTTTCGGAAAGCGCTGGCGGATGATCGAGAGGGCTGACAAGCCCGGCCAGAAACCCGGGAGCCTGGCGTTGATACAGCGCGTGTTCGATCGTCGCGTAGCGGCCCGCCGCGCCTAGTTCGCTGAAGCTGTTGGCCAGGTTATCCAGCTGCGGACGAACCGTGTCGAAGCTGCGATTATCCAATGCCTGCGCACCGGTCAAGGCACCAAGCAGCAGACGCTGCAAGGGGCTCAACTGAGCGACTTCGAGGCTACCCTTGGCGAGTCGGCTCAAGAGTTCATCGATAGGCAACTGTTGTGTCTGCGGATCGCTCAATGATGCAGGCGGCAGCGCATCGGGGCTTTGAGCGAGGATCGATTGGCGGTCATCGAAGCTCAGGGGTACAGCCTTATCGAAGGTCACCGCACCGTTATGGCTACGATTCATCGTCCGCATGAACGGCTCGCCCAGCTCATCGGCCAGATGCTGCAACACATCGGTGGACAGCACATGGCGGCCCTCGATTACCGGCCAGCCTTCCTCAAAGTCGATGGTCCGGTATTTGAGCAACTGGGCCAGATCGCCCGCGTAACGGGCTTTGAACTGTCCCTCTTGCCAGCGTTTTTTCTCGCTGTTCAGCCATTGTTCGGTGTCCTTTGCGTTCTCTTTCCAGGAATGATCGAGTTCTTCCTCGGTTGCGCGGTTGACGGTGTCGACAGAGATGGCAGCATCTGCCTGCCAGACTTCAGCTGTCCGGGGGGTGAAGTTCTCCCTTTCGTACTCCGACATGGCTGCGCGCATGGCCGCTGGCCCGGTCAGATGGATCGTCCCCTCACTCCGGGGGCGGATGCCATCGCTGTAGTAGCTGGCGGCAGCCCGAACCAGTAAAGACAGCTCTTGTGGAGCACCGAAAACTTCCGTCGCGACCTGCTGCGCAATACCGAACATGGCTTCGGCGATCAGGGCAACATTTTGCTCATCAGCCAGGCGCGTGGTGGTATCCACGATTTCATAATTGAGCCTGATACGCTCGAGCACGGCTTTGAGCATCGCTGACCCAGGGTGCGCCATCAGGAAAGCATTGCTTAAGCTACGTTCTTCGGCAACGGCTCGCAGGCCGTCCGGCTGAGCCAGACGTTCCACCGGAGGGTGAAAAACACGACCCAGCTTGGGTTGGCTGTCGGCGAAACGCCCGAGCGCCTCACGATGCTCCAGAGGGATCTGTTCGAAGTGGTTGGTGTATCGGCTGCGCAGCGCCTGGCGGCCGGGCATCCAATCCGGATTGTGGTCGAGCAACAACTGCAGTACACCCAAGCGTGCGCCAGGACTAAAGGCACCGATGTCCACCTCGCCCAGTTTTTCCAACAACGGCGGCAGGTTATCGACATCAGCGTAGCTACCGCCGTCGGCGAACAAAGCTTCAAAGCGCACAACATCGGAAGCCGCCGCAAAATTGCCACGCAGGCTGATCTCGCGCTCGTAGATATCCTGCAAATGCAGCGGTGCCTCACCGATGGCAAGATCGCGCAGTGCCAGACCTCCCTCGGTCAATGCCGAGAGACTAAGCTGGTTATCGCTCCTAAGGGCGCTCAGGCGCGCCTCATCCTGGCCATAGGCTCGAACCAGTAAGTCGACTCTGGCGTCATCGGCGCTGCCACCATTCTCCATCGCTTGCATAATGTGCGCGTACATCTGCTGCTTCAGAACAATGGCGCGTTCTTCATAGCGATCGCCCAGCTCAAACTCATCGCTACTGGTTTGCCCGCCATTGAGCATGGCATCGGCCTTGGCGGCTTCGACAATGATCCGGTTGGTTTCATAGGCCAGCAGCGCGTCGCTGTCATACCAGAGATAAAGGTGATAGCCCTCTGCAGCCATCACCCGCTTCCAAATGTTGATGTAGTCGCGCTGAATCGCCCCGACGCCCCCCCCAAGCCAGACGAAATGCAGATTCTTCGGCACTTCGGTGGCAGGTGTCTTCAGTTGCTCAAGGCTGTTGTGCAGACGCGTTTCAAACCCCTCTACTTTGTTGTAGATATCCGCCAAATCAGCAGCCCCAGCGGCATCAGAACTCATAGACGATTGCGACTCTGCCGCGCGGCGGTGCCGGCTACCGTGCTCCAATGCCCCCAACGCTTGCTTGAGCAGACCTAACGGCTCCAACAGTTGTGGAGAATCCAGCAAACCGATACAACCGAAATAATATCGGAACACCGCATCATATTGATCGGTGCCCTTGTGCGATGCTAACGCCTGTTCAAGGTCCACCACTTTTAACAAATCCACAAAATTGACGTAGCCATCCGCCAACGAGAACTTAGAGTCACTCATAAACAACACTTCCATTTATCGTATATAAAAAGCCGAGACCGACTCTAGATAATGATGATTCCACAAGGGCACTCAGGCACCCGGGCATTTAACCTGTTATAAATAAAGCGAAGAAAGCGCCGTCGCTCCAAGACGGGCATCAAGCATCAATACATTTAGAGGTATATCGCCGAAGCGTCACACAACTTCTTTAAAATCGACCAACACCAATAAAGCACACATTAAAACTAACCCGGCACGCAATACTGCTCAACCAACAAGGAATTCAATTAATTACAAAACAAACATTACATCCAACGTTACAGACTTATGCACTTTTACTCGTTTAGTCATGACTCACAAGCCAAAATACTGGAAAGCCCTTTATAGGCCGGACCTCAGAACAAGCGCCTGAAATAATGATTCGTCACACCCTGAAAAATCCGGGAATCAAAGTAGAACGTCCTACAAAGCAGAATAAAAATTCTTCGTGGCAGGTAACAAAATCCCACTCAAACAACCGAACAGGCTTACACGCACAAATGCCGAAACAATCGAGAGAAGTAACCGGACTGAGGTGATGAAGGCGGCCCGGGCGGGCCGCCAGATTTCAGCAGAGGGGTTTGTTGCCATACCAGCGCGGCGTGTACACCCAGTCACCGCCTTCGGCGCGGGGGAACACGCAAGTGGTGGACGAGCCGATCAGCACCATGGTGCGCATGTCCACTTGCTCCGGCGTGAGCGCGCCGAGTGTAGTGGTCCGCAGCGTCTGGCCGGGGCGACCGATATCACGTCCCAGCACCACTGGCGTTTCAGGGGTACGGTGCTGCGCGACGATCTCCAGCGCACGGCCCAGCTGCCATGGCCGCGAGCGGGAGATCGGATTGTAGAAGGCCAGCGCCAGATCGGCTTCGGCGGCCAGGTCCAGACGCTTTTCGATGATCGACCACGGCTTGAGGTTGTCCGACAGGGACATCACGCAGAAGTCATGCCCCAACGGCGCACCGGCCTGAGCGGCCGTCGCCAGCGAAGCGGAAACCCCCGGCAGGATCTCCAGATCGACGCTGTGCCAGGCCGGGTCAGTCGACTCGTGCAAGGCTTCCAGCACGGCGGCGGCCATGGCGAACACGCCGGGATCACCGGATGAGACCACGATCACCGACCGCCCCTGGGCCGCCAGTTCGAAGGCGTGACGGGCACGCTGCATCTCTTCGCGGTTGTCGGTGCAGTGCAGCACTTGATCCGGGCGAAACGGCCCGGCCATGCGCACATAGGTTTCGTAGCCGAGCACGTCAGTGGCCCTGGCCAGTTCGGCCTTCACCACAGGCACCATCAGTTCGGCAGCGCCCGGGCCGAGGCCGATCACCGCCAGTCGACCGCGTGGCTGGCCGACCTGCGCAACGTTCAGCGGCTGTTCGGCGATTGCCAGCGCCAGGTTCGCGTCGATCGGGATAATCGTCGCGCCGGGAATAGCCTCGCGAGCCAACTCGCTGGCATCGCTGGCAGCCGACGCAAAACGCAGCGGCACACCCAACTCAAGCGCCGCTTCGCGCAACGTCGGGCTGGCCATTTCCGTGGCTGGCGCCAACAAGCACGCCAGCGATTGCCCGGCGACTTGCGTCTGACGCAGCGCCGCGCGAATCGCCTGGGGCAAGTCCGCCACGCTGGCGCTGACCGCCAACAACACACTGCGCGGGTAAATCAACAGTTCAGTGGCTACCGGCGTTCGTTCCGCGCTGCCGACATGGATCGACAAATGAGCCTCGGGATCCTGCGGTAACTGTGCTTGCGCCAACCAGGGCGCAGCGCCTTCGATGCGCACGTGTTCGCCAGCCAGCAAGTCCGAGACGAAGCGCTTGCCCAACTCCAGATCGCCCAAGGCATAGCCGGCGGGTGGATTGAGCAGGCAGGTGCCAAAACGCAACTCACCGCTGGTGGTGATCGCGGCAGCGACGTCGAGGCCAGCGGCAATCTCGCGCGCCATGACATTCACCCCACCGAGGCCGCCGAGCAGCGGCACCACGGCGCTGCCGTCTTCGGCCACGGCCAGCACCGGTGGCTCAGCACCTTTTTCCAGCAGCAACGGCGCCAGGGTGCGGATCACAATCCCGGCGGCGCACAGCGCGATGATCGGCGTGTCCTGTTGATAAAGCTCGCGCAGGGTCGCGCCGAACTCGTGATAAACATGGTCCGCGCCATCGACCCGTTCGGCCAATCCATGGATCAATGCGCCCGGATACACCTGCTGAATTTTGCGTGCGGTCGCGAGGCTGCCATTGCCGAGAATGACAATCGCCGGAGCGGAATGGGCCATCAGCCTTGCCACCTTTCACCGGGAACGATGATCAGCGAGAAATACGGCGAGGACATCGGCTCGACCTGATCCAGCGGCACGATCTTCTGATTGACCATGGTCGCGCGCTCCACATACAGCGCACGCTGCGCCAGACCGAGCTCTTCGAGCACCTGACGGACCTTGGGAAAGTTGCGCCCCAGTTTCATGATCACTGCGGCATCGGCATCGGCCAGTCGCCGCTTGAGGTCTTCGTGGGGCAACACCCCCGACAATACCGACAGGCTCTGATTGCGATACACCAGCGGCGCACCAAGTACCGACGCACCGCCGAGCATCGAGCAGACCCCCGGCACGACTTCGGCTTCATAACGTTCGGCCAGACGATCGTGCAGGTACATGTAGGAGCCGTAGAAGAACGGATCGCCTTCGCAGATCACCGCCACGTCACGGCCAGCGTCCAGGTGCGCAGCGAGTTGTTCGCCAGCCGCATCGTAGAAATCGCTGATCACTTGTTCGTACGACAACGGCGCCGGCAGCGCTTCGGTGGTCACCGGATAAACCAGCGGCAGCAGGGTTTGCGCGTCCTGCAGGTGCGCTTCGATGATGCCGAAGGCGTTGCCCTTTTTGCCCTTGGCGACGAAGTACGCCACCACCGGCGATTCGCGCAGCAGGCGCAAGGCTTTGACGGTAATCAGTTCCGGATCACCGGGGCCGACGCCCAGGCCAATCAAACGTCCAGGTTGCTGCATCATTCGATCTCCGTGGCGAGGGCGTTGACGGCGGCGGCGGCCATGGCACTACCGCCCAGCCGGCCTTGCATGATGACGAAAGGCACGCCACGGCTGTCCGCCGCGAGCATCGCCTTGGATTCGGCGGCGCCGACGAAACCCACCGGGAAGCCGAGGATCAGCGCCGGTTTCGGCGCGCCGGCGTCGAGCATTTCCAACAGATAAAACAGCGCGGTCGGCGCATTGCCGATCACCACCACGCTGCCTTCCAGGTGCGGGCGCCACAGTTCCAGCGCGGCGGCGGAACGGGTGTTGCCCAACTCACGGGCAAGCTCCGGAACGCTGTCGTCGCGCAGGGTGCAGATCACTTGGTTATTGGCAGGCAAACGCGCGCGGGTCACGCCTTCGCTGACCATCCGCGCGTCGCACAGAATCGGCGCGCCGGCCGCCAGCGCATCACGCCCGGCCTTACCCGCACCTTCGGAAAATTGCAGACCGTCAATGGCCTCGACCATGCCGCAGGCGTGGATCACCCGCACCGCGAGTTTCTCCAGATCGGCCGGGATGCGCTCGAGGTTGGCCTCGGCGCGAATGATCGCGAAGGAGTTGCGATAGATCTCCTGACCGTCGCGGATGTAATCAAGCATCAAGGGAACTCCGTGGGTGGGCGTCGAGCAAGGCGCCGACCGCTTCAATAGTAAGATTGCGTGCATGCAGGGCGCCGAAACCCGACTGCCCCGCATCGCGAAAATAGAGGTCGTAGCGACCGGGTGCGACGGCCAGTAACGTGACCGGCACCCCATGGGCGGCGGCGCAGGAACGCTGGCAGCCAGACAAATGCACCGTTTGATCGTGGCGTTGCAACAGCGCAGCCAATTGCAAGGCGTCGCTCTTGGTATCGGCCAGGCCTTTGCCGCAGCCAGCGGAGCCGGTGCAGGCGATCAACCGTGACAAGGGCTGATCGGGTTCACACAGCAGGCCCAGTTGCTCCAGGCGCCGAATGACTTCGGGCGCCCGTTCTTTTCCAACAGTGGGTAGCAACAGACTTTGCCATGGGGTGAAACGCAGGCTCCCGTCACCGAACTCGTGCGCCAGTTGCGCCGCGCCTCTGAGCATGACGGGATCGAGCCGCCCCAAAGGAGGTACGGCACCGATATAGACATATTCGGTTCCAGCCTGCGGATGAACGCCGATGTGCAGAGCATCCGGGCTCGATGTACGCCGCCAATCGGTGATCGGGTTCAAAGGCACACGCTCGGCCAGGCGAGCGAGAAAATCCGCGGCCGGGATTTTGGCCAGCACATGACGCATCCGTGTTTGATCGGGCCGCGCTAGGTCGAGAAATAACTCCAGCACCGCAACGACCAACCCGTGTCCTTGCTCAAGTGACACTGAACCTGCGGGCGTGTCCGTGGGGCAACCCGCCAGACCGAATGCCAGCAACCGTTCGCCGTCTCGCTCAGCAGCAGACAACCACAGATCATGGGGGTGTTCGAGCATCGCCAACGCCTCGCCGCCGTCGAGTTGCACGGCAAACTTGGCGCTGAGCTCATGGAAACGTTCGTGGCTTTGCAAGGTGTCGAGAATCTGTTCAGCCAGCGGGCGCGTGTCGAACAGCCTATGCCGATCAATCCCGGCGGCCGGGCTGAGCATCAGGTTGCGCACATCGTCGCCAGCGGCGGTTCGCGGGCCCAATCCGGCGGCGAGCAGGCTGTCGATCAGTGCCGTCTGCTCGCTGCCGATCCCGCGAATCTGCAGATTGGCGCGGTTGGTCGCCTCGATCACGCCCCCGGCAAACCGTTCGGCCGCACGGGCCACCGCTTCAGCCTGGGCAGTGCTGATCGAGCCGCCGTTCAATTTGATCCGACAGATGCCGCCATCCAGTGCCTGGACGATACGCCGCAACCCCGGGCAGGCCGAGGGGCGTAAAGCGGTGGACATCGGGCGTTCGTTCAAAGGAGGTGACCGGCTGGCAGTGCTGTGGTGGGCGAAAGGTCGCCATTATGCCTGCTTTGCCCGAGCGCATGAAAATGCCTGCCGGTCGGAATCCGCCATGGCTACACATTAAGCAGCCTGGCGCTGTTCAGAGTTCGTATTCTTCAAGCTTGAAAGGGATCTCGCGAAGGGCCTGCTCAACGCTCGCTCGATGGGCATCCATCGCCCGGCGCTTGATCACCAGTTTTCTGGCGCGAATATCCAGTTGCGACATCGGCTGATGGATCTGCCAAAACAGATAGGTGGTATTGAGGACCATCTTGATAAACCGGATGTGACTGAGCACCACGACCAACTCGCCGCTGGCGTTATAACTGATCGGCAAAATATGCGAGCTGAACGTCTTGCCACTCAGGGCGGTAAACTTTTCCAGGATCGCCGCATCGTTTTCCAGCGCTGCAAGTCCTGCTTCAACTTGTGCCAGTTGGGAACGCGCGAGCAACGGCGCCGCCAACTTTCGCCATGCCTCCTGCACGCTTCCGGAAAATTCGCGCTGGACCAGAACCACGGGGTGTTCCTCAAGGCTCCAGCCAAATGACCAGAGAATGCCGGCAAAGTGATCGAACCACTCACCCGGCTGGGTACTGCTGTTGTAAAGTTCGTCCGCCTTGATCTGCGCGAGTAGAACGCAGTTCTTTACAAAATGGTTGTCGGCTGCAGTCTGGCCCCCGATGCCTGTGAACAACATATTATTCACGGCGATTGCATTACTGCGGATGTTATCTGTGTTTGAATTGATATCCATATCTCTTCCTGCCAACTTGGCAATCATTAAAAAATAAAATGCTTCGTCGTTAAATCAGAACTTTCATTAAGCCCGACTTAAGCTGACCCCAAACTAGCAAAAACACGCATTAAGCAAACCGCTTTTGCACAACATTAAGTTTCCGCTATCGGTTAAACATTCTCCGACAACCGACCCGCGTCAGATACCGGCAGCCGCGTTATCATGCCGCCCTTGAAGATCAACCCTGGATTAAGGAACGGCATGACACCCTGGCTAACGGTTGTGGGAATCGGTGAAGACGGCTTCAAGGGCCTGGGCAAGAACGCCCGGCGCGCCCTGATGGCCGCCTCGCGGATCATCGGCGGCCAGCGCCAACTGGACTTGCTGCCGGTGTGCATTCGCGGCGAACGCCAGTTGTGGCCCAGCCCTTTTACCCTTGAGCCGTTACTGGCGCTGCGTGGCGAACCGGTTTGTGTACTGGCCAGCGGCGATCCGATGTTCTTTGGCGTAGGCGCCAGCCTTGCGCGGCACCTGCCCGGCGCAGAAATGCTGATCCTGCCCGCTCCGTCTTCCGTGTCACTGGCGGCCGCTCGCCTGGGCTGGCCGTTGCAGGATGTGGTGACACTGTCGGTGGTCGCGCGCCCCGTCGCCGCACTCAACGCCCATGTGTCCAGTGGTGTGCGCTTGCTGGTGTTGAGCAACGACGGTCAGACTCCGGCGGCCATCGCGGCATTGCTGCGCGAGCGCGGTTTCGGGCCGAGTCGCCTCACTGTGCTGGAACATCTGGGCGGCGATGCCGAACGACGCATCGAGGGCGTCGCCAACGACTGGAACGACCCGCTGATTGCCGATCTGAACCTGATCGCCATCGAATGCATCGCCGAACCGAACACGCCACGCCTGTCCCGACTCGCCGGGTTGCCAGACTCTGCCTTCAAGCATGACGGCCAACTGACCAAACGCGATGTGCGCGCCATTACCCTCGCGCGCCTGGCCCCGGTTCCCGGCGAACTGCTGTGGGACGTCGGCGCTGGCAGCGGTTCGATCGGCATCGAATGGATGCGCGCTCATCCGAGTTGCCGGGCACTGGCCATCGAAGCGGATGAGGGACGACAGTTGTTGATCGAACACAACCGCGATGCCTTGGGCGTCCCCGGCCTGCATTTGATTCGCGGCAGCGCGCCCCAAGCCCTGGATGGGCTGGAACGCCCGGACGCCATTTTCATCGGTGGCGGCGTCACCCGCGAAGGCGTGCTCGATACTTGCTGGGCGCAACTCAAACCCGGCGGTCGACTGGTGGCCAACGCCGTCACCCTGCAAAGCGAAGTGACCCTGATGGCCTGGCGCGAACGGCATGGCGGTGAACTGACCCGCATTCATGTCGCTCAGGCGCAACCGTTGGGTGAGTTCGACACCTGGCGTCAGGCGCTACCGATTACCTTGCTAGACGTGACGAAACCCCTTGATGCGTGACGAAACCGCCGAACAACCCGCCCCGCTGCGCAGCGGCCTGACCACCGGCAGCTGCGCCACCGCCACCAGCCTCGCGGCGGCACGCCTGCTGCTCAGTGGCGTGGAAGCGGACGCCGTCGAGATCATTCTGCCCAAAGGCAAACGGGTGCAAATGCGCCTGGAATTCTGTCGGTTGATGAACGACGGCGCCGAAGCCGGAACGATCAAGGACGCCGGTGACGACCCGGACGTGACCCACGGCGCCCTGCTCTTTTCCCAGGTGCGCCTGCACAGTGAGCCGGGCATTCGCTTCAGCGCCGGTCGTGGGGTGGGCACCGTCACACGGCCCGGGCTGGTGCTGAACGTCGGCGAACCGGCGATCAACCCGGTGCCGCGCAAGATGATCAGTGAGCACCTGACGCAGCTGGCCGAAGAACTGGATTATCAGGGCGGCTTCGAGGTTACGGTGAACGTCGAGGACGGCGAAGCCCTGGCACTGAAAACCATGAACCCGCGACTGGGAATTCTCGGCGGCCTGTCGATCCTCGGCACCAGCGGCATCGTCCGGCCATTCTCCTGCGCGGCCTACATCGCCTCTATCCACCAAGGCATCGACGTCGCCAAAACCAACGGTTTCCTGCATATCGCCGCGTGCACCGGCAACGCCAGCGAAGACACCATGCGCCGGGTCTACGACTTGCCGGAAATCGCCCTGATCGAAATGGGCGACTTCGTCGGTGCGGTACTCAAGCACTTGCGCAAAGTACCTGTGGATAAACTCAGCCTGTGCGGCGGGTTCGGCAAGATCAGCAAACTGGCGGCCGGACACATGGATCTGCACAGTCGGCATTCAAGCATCGACCTGCCGCAACTGGCCGAATGGGCCGCGGCGGTCGGCGCGGATAAGGCGTTGCAACAAGCGATCCGCGAAGCCAATACCAGTCAGCAGGCGTTAGCGATGGCCAGTGCTGCCGGGATCGCCCTCGGAGACGCGGTGTGCCAGCACGCCTTGGACTTTGCCCGCAGCGTGGTGCCAGCGCAGGTTCAGGTCGAAGTATTCGCCATCGATCGCCAGGGCGGGATTGTCGGCCATGCAGGAGTTTTTCAATGAAGCGCGTGTTGTTGCTCGGCGGCGTCACTGAGGCTCTGGCCATCGCCCGAACCCTGGGACCGGGAGACATCTATAGCCTGGCCGGTGTCGGTCGCGTGCCGACGGATCTGAACTGCCAGATTCGGGTTGGCGGCTATGGCGGCGCTGAAGGTCTGGCGCAGTTCATTCGCGATGAAGGCATCGACCTGCTGCTGGATGCGACCCATCCCTACGCAGCGCAAATCAGCCAGAACGCCGCCACCGCCGCGAAGTTGAGCGGCATTGCGTGCTGGGCTTTGCGGCGTCCGGCCTGGCAACCACAAGCCGGAGATGACTGGCGCGAAGTCAGCGACTGGGCCGAATTGATCGAAGCGCTTAAACCCTTCCGCCGACCGCTGTTCACCCTCGGCCGCGAACCGCTGCAGCACCTGCACGAAATCCCGCCGGAGCAATTCTGGACGTTGCGTGCGTTGGACGTTTATCCGGGCAACGAACGCTGCGAAGTGATTGGCGCGCGTGGGCCGTTTCTGATTGAGGATGAACGGGAACTATTCGAGCGTCGGCAGATTGATGTGCTGATCAGCAAGAACAGCGGCAGCACCGCCACCGAACCAAAACTGGAAGTGGCGCGGGAACGTGGAGTGCCGGTGCTGGTGTTGAAGCGACCGGTGTTGCCGGGGGTTGAGCGGGAGTTTTGGGCGGTGGATGAGGTATTAGCGGCCCTTGCACAAAACCTGTAGCAGCTGGCGAAGCCTGCGTTCGGCTGCGCAGCAGTCGTAAAATCAAACACCACGGTCCGTCAGGTTGATCGTGGCGCATGGGATCACGACTGCTACGCAGCCGAACGCAGCCTTCGGCAGCTGCTACAGAAAATGTGCAACACCCTACATATCCATCGGACGTAACGCACAACATCATCCAAATCGGCTGACTTGTGGGCTCACAACCCAACTCCTATATTTCGGGTACCACTTAACGTAGCGGGGAATGCCGAATGCCCGAAAAATTCACTCGTTTCGATATCACCGAGTTTATCCACACGCCTATCGATATGTGGCACTACATCAAGGCTTGCGAAGAGGAAGACCCAGGCGATGGGAGCCTCAATCGTGTGGCGCTCAGAGATGTCAAACACACAATCCGGGCAAGAGTCCAACGCGACGCTCAATTCGCTCAGGCATTAAGAATCGAAGTCGCTACACTCTTTCAAAACGGCGAGTCTGAGCTCGCACGTCGGCTGCTCGACATGCTGACTGAAGCACTGCGACACCACACCGCACGCGGTCTTTTTACTTATCGCCCCTGATCAGGCTAAATAGCCGCGCCTGATCGCCCACTCAACCGGATCTGCCCTCATGTCCCGACAACGGCTCGCATTTGCCTGGATCGCCTGCTTTGCAGTGCTGTTCAACATGCTCGCCATGCCGATGTCTGGAGCGATGGCGCAGACGGCGAAATCGCCGGCCGAACAGTTGCTGTGGGGCAGTTTCTGCTCTTCCAACGGCACTAAACTGGTAGCGATTTCCCTGGGCGATATCGAGCAGAAAGCTCCGCAGGGCGACGATCATTCCAACATGCAGCATTGCTGGTGCTGTTCGGGCTCTGCACCATTGGTGGCATTGCCGGGGCATGCTCCGCAGTTGTATTACGCGCGTTTCGAGGCCAATCGAAGCCTGCCTCCTGCCACGCTCGACACCCTTACACCGCGCCAGCAATGGCCGAGTCTCAACCCCCGTGCGTCCCCTCTGGTGTGATTCCTTCTCGCAATTGACCTGCGTTTTGAATCGTTCTGGAGAACTGCCATGTTGAACAAACTCATCGTTCTGGCTGTATTGCTGCTGCCTGCCTGTTTTGCCAATGCTCACGAATACAAGGCTGGCGAGCTTGAGATCGCCCATCCATGGTCGCAAGAGTTGCCGCCCAACGCGCCCACCGTCGCGGCGTATTTCGTGATTCACAACAACGGCAAAACGGCTGACCGACTGCTGAGCGTCAACTCGCCGATCGCAGGCGTTGCCGAGTTGCACGAGCACGTGATGCAAAACGACCTGATGAAAATGCAGCAAGTGCCAAGCGTCGAAATTCCGGCTGGCGGCGAAGTCACCTTCGCACCGATGGCCTATCACGTGATGCTGCTGGAACTGAAAGACCGCAGCCTGTTGAGCGACGGCAAGCGCTTCGCGCTGACGATGCACTTCGAAAAATCCGGCGATGTGACGGTCGAGGTCGCGGTGCAGAAAAAGGCGCCTGACGGCATGCAAGAGCATATGCACGCTCAGTAAATCGCCCACGTTGAAAACGCCCATGCGCCCGCTTGGCACCCGGTCATCCGTGCACCGCCGTCAGCCAATGAGCCTGACGCGCGGTAGCTGGATCAGCCTGTTCGCCATGCTGATGATCTTTATCGGCCCGCTGATTTCTCAGTCGATGCCGATGGATCAACGCGCCTCGGCTTTGATGAAAGTATCCATGAGCATGTCGATGGACATGCCCATGGACATGTCGGCCATGGAACATGGCGCGCAACCCGCCGCCGAGCACTGCCCACCCAAAGCCGACCATCACGCACTCTGGGAAAAATGCGGCTATTGCAGCCTGCTGTTCAATTGCCCGGCGCTCACTGGCGGTCAGTCCTTCGTCGCCTTCGACAGTCCACAGACAACCACTTTCAGCACTCCCGCTACCCGCCTGGGCCACGCCCGGCAAACCTTCTTCCCCGGCGCCCGCACCCGTGCGCCGCCCATCGTCGCGTAAACACCCACTTCCAATTTCACACGGTTTAGAAGACAGCCGCAGGCTGCCGGCCGTGTCGTTTACGACTGTTCGATGGAAATTGTCATGTCCAGGTTTTCTGCTGACACACGTTTGGGCGCTGCCCAGGCTTCTTTTGCCCTGAACGAATCTCGCATTCGCTTCAGGCACGCCACCGCCGTTCTTTGCGGCTTGCTGCTGACACCGATGGTGCAGGCCGATGAACACACCGGCCACACCGAAGAACTTAGCCCGACGGTGATCACCGCCATCGCGCCAAGTTCGCCACTGACCATCGTCACCAACCCCAAGGACCCGCGCCAACCGGTGCCGGCCAGCGACGGTGGCGATTACCTGAAAACCATCCCCGGCTTCGCGCTGGTGCGCAACGGCGGCACCAATGGCGATCCGGTGCTGCGCGGCATGTTCGGCTCGCGACTGAATATCCTCACCAACGGCAGCATGATGCTCGGCGCCTGCCCCGGCCGCATGGATGCGCCAACCTCATACATCTCGCCGGAAACCTACGACAAACTCACCGTCATCAAAGGCCCGCAAACTGTGCTCTGGGGCCCCGGCGCATCCGCCGGCACTGTCCTGTTCGACCGTGAGCCGGAAAGCTTCGGCGAACTCGGCACCCGGGTGAACGCCAGCGTGCTGGCCGGTTCCAACGGTCGTTTCGACAAAGTGGTGGACGCCGCCGCCGGTGGGCCGTTGGGTTACGTGCGCGTGATCGGCAACACCGCGCATTCCGACGACTACAAGGACGGCAACAATGACACCGTGCCCTCGCGCTATGACAAGTGGAACGGCGACGTCGCTGTCGGCTGGACCCCGAGCGCCGACACGCTGCTGGAACTGACCGCCGGCAAGGGCGATGGCGAAGCCCGTTACGCCGGGCGTGGCATGGACGGTTCGCAGTTCTTGCGCGAAAGCCTCGGCCTGCGCTTCGAGCAGTCAAACATCGGTGAAGTGCTGGATAAGGTCGAGGCGCAGGTCTACTACAACTACGCCGACCACGTGATGGACAACTACACCCTGCGCACGCCGTCCGGCACCGGGATGATGGCCGGCCCCATGGCCTCCAATGTCGACCGTCGAACCCTCGGCGCGCGGATCAAAGCCACCTGGCGCTGGGCCGATGTGCAGCTGATCAGTGGCCTGGATGCGCAGACCAACGAACATCGCCAACGCAGCGCGATGGGCGTCGACGCCTACAAGGATGTGCCGCGCAACAAGGACGCCGACTTCCACAACTACGGCGTGTTCAGCGAACTGACCTGGTACGCCGCCGACCGTGATCGGTTGATCACCGGGGCACGACTGGATCGCGCGTCGGCCAAGGATTATCGGCAGACCATCGGCTCCGGGATGATGGCCCGCCCGAACCCGACCGCCGACGACACCCGCGCCGACACACTGCCCAGCGGCTTCGTGCGTTACGAACATGACCTGGCCGACAGCCCGACCACGCTGTATGCGGGCCTCGGTCACGCCCAGCGTTTCCCGGATTACTGGGAGCTGTTTTCGCCCAAGTCCGGCCCCGCCGGTTCGGTGAATGCCTTCGACTCGATCAAGCCGGAGAAAACCACCCAGCTCGACTTTGGCCTGCAATACAAGACCGAAGACCTCGAAGCCTGGGCCTCGGGTTACGTCGGGCAGGTGCGTGACTACATCCTGTTCAACTACACGCCGGGGATGATGGGCATGACCTCGCAAGCCGAGAACATCGACGCGCGCATCATGGGCGGCGAACTCGGTGCGGCCTACAAGCTGACGGCCAACTGGAAAGCCGACGCGACCCTGGCCTACGCCTGGGGCAAGAACAGCAGTGACGGCAGCGCCCTGCCGCAGATGCCACCGCTGGATGCCCGTTTCGGCCTGACCTACAGCGAAGACAACTGGAGCGCCGGCGCCTTGTGGCGGGTGGTGGCGGCGCAGAACCGCATCGACCGGAACAAGGGCAACGTGGTTGGCAAAGACTTCGACACGAGCTCCGGGTTCGGTGTGTTCTCGCTCAACAGCGCGTACCGGATCAACAAGAACTGGAAGGTCAGCAGCGGCGTCGACAATGTGTTCGGCAAGGCTTACGCCGAACACTTGAACCTGGCCGGCAACGCCGGTTTCGGCTTCCCGGCCAATGATCCGCAAGCCATCAACGAACCGGGGCGCACGCTCTGGACCAAGGTTGATATGAGCTTTTAAGAGCTTCGCGGGCAAGCCTCGCTCCTACAGGTTTTGTGTCGTATGTGGTTATTGCGAACAACCTGAACCTGTAGGAGCGAGGCTTGCCCGCGAACGACTGCGCAGCAGTCACCAAACAACAAAAGACCCAAGCCTGGCGGAGCACTCTAAATGAAACAGCCCAAACCGAATTTCTACAACCTGGCCTGGCGCTGGCATTTCTATGCCGGCCTGTTCGTCGCGCCATTCATGGTGATGCTGGCCCTGACCGGCATCATCTACCTGTTCAAACCGCAACTCGATCCGTTGATGTACGGCAGCCTGCTGAACGTCCCTGCGGCTCATCACACAGTCGCCGCAGACGACCTGCTCAAACGGGTGAAAGAGGCGTATCCACGGGGCCAGATCAAACAGTACCTGCCGCCGGTCAACGCCGAACGCAGTGCGCAATTTGTGGTGATCAATGAAGGTCATGAACTGAACGTGTTCATCGATCCGTACCACGGCGACATCCTTGGCGAGCAAGACGCGAAGAAGAATCTGCAAGCGATTGCGCGCTCGATTCACGGCGAATTGATGATCGGCACCGTCGGTGATCGGCTGGTAGAACTGGCCGCCGGTTGGGGCGTGGTGCTGGTGGTCTCCGGGGTATTTTTATGGTGGCCGCGCGGCCAGTCCGCCGGGATTCTCTGGCCTCGCTTGAACAGTCGCGGCCGAGTGCTTTGGCGCGACCTGCACGCGGTGACCGGGTTCTGGGGCGCATCATTGTTGCTGGTGATGCTGCTTAGCGGCATGACCTGGACCGGGTTCTGGGGCAAGCAATACGCCGACCTCTGGAACCGCTTCCCGGTAGCCATGTGGAATGAGGTGCCCAAATCCGACGTCGAGGCCCGCAGCCTCAACAGCGCCACGCGCCAGACCGTGCCGTGGGCCATGGAAAACACGCCGATGCCGATGTCCGGCGACCACGCTGAACACATGGCTCACACCGGCACGCAAGCCGGCCCGGCAGCGCCGACCATCAGCCTGCAAGACGTGCAAAACATCGCCGTGCAACGCAAGATCGAGCCCGGTTACAGCATCACCTTCCCCACTACAGCCACCGGCGTGTTCACCATCGCCTTGTTCGCCGACGACCCGCGCAACGATGCCACCCTGCATGTCGACCAGTACACCGGCGACGTCCTCGCCGACGTGCGCTGGAAGCATTACAGCAACGTCGCCCGGGCCACGGAAGTCGGCGTGATGCTGCACGAAGGCAAGATGTTCGGCCCGCTCAATCAGATCATCGTGCTGCTGATCTGCCTGATGATTTTGCTCAGCGCCGTCAGCGGTGTGGTGATCTGGTGGAAACGCCGGCCACAGGGCAAGTTCGGTGTACCGCCGTTGCGTCACGACCTGCCGAAATGGAAAACCGCGATGGTCATCATGTTCGGGTTGGCGGTGATGTTTCCGTTGGTGGGGGCTTCGCTGATTGTGGTGTGGGTGTTGGATCGTGTGCTGCTGTCGCGTTTGAGCCGGCAAACTGAATCCACTTCAGCTTCATCATGAAGCAGGCGAGATGCGCGTTTTAGAAGGATCTATAGACTTCTGGCGCTTATCTCTGAAGCATAGGGCCTCTTCGCGGGCAAGCCTCGCTCCTACAGGTTTTGTGCCGATCACAACTATTGCGTACGACACACAAGGTTTATGTCGATCACAACTATTGCGTACGACACAAACCCTGTAGGAGCGAGGCTTGCCCGCGAAGGCGTCATCAGCCACACCAAAAATCCCAAGAGAACTGCATGACCTCGCTGAACCTCACGAACCTCGCCTGGACACCCCTGGGCCACGGCCATTGCCATCACCAGTTCCAGCTGCGTGACGCATCCTTGCACGTGGCTGCTGGCGAGTTCGTCGGGTTGATCGGCCCCAACGGCAGCGGCAAGACCAGCCTGTTGCGTTGCGCCTATCGCTTCAGCAAACCGGAACGCGGTGAGGTAAAACTCGACCATCACAACGTCTGGAAGCAATCCTCACGCTGGTGCGCGCAACGCATCGCGGTGGTGTTACAAGAGTTCCCCGACGCCTTCGGCCTGACCGTGGATGAAGTGGTCGCCATGGGCCGCACGCCGCACAAAGGCCTGTTTGATGGCGACACCCTCGAGGACCGAAATTTCGCGAGCCAGGCCCTGGAATCGGTCGGCCTCAAGGGCTTCGAAGACCACGCCTTCGCCACCCTTTCCGGTGGTGAAAAACAGCGGGTAATCCTCGCCCGCGCCCTGGCCCAGCAACCGCAACTGCTGATCCTCGACGAACCGACCAATCACCTCGACCCACGCTATCAGCTGGAGCTGTTGCAACTGGTCAAGCGTCTGCGGATCGGCACGCTGGCGAGCATCCATGACCTCAATCTGGCGGCAGCTTTTTGCGACCGGCTGTACGTGATCAATCACGGGCGCATCGTCGCCAGCGGTCCACCCAAAGAAGTCCTGACCGCCCAACTTTTGCACAACGTGTTCGGCGTCGACGCCCTGATCGACGACCATCCCTTGCACGGCTACCCACGAATCACCTGGATAACCCAACCATGACTTTGCGTTCCCTGCTGTGTCTCACTCTGTTGCTGGGCAGTGCCCAAGCCTTCGCCGAGGCCACGAAATACCCGCTGACCGTCCAGAGCTGCAACCGCGAAGTGACCTTCAAGCAAGCGCCGAAACACGCGGTCAGCCATGACATCAACATGACCCAGATGATGCTCGCCCTCGGTCTCAAACCGCAGATGGCCGGCTACAGCGGCGTGACTGGCTGGAAGTCGGTGACGCCCCAGATGCAGACCATCCTTGATGGCTTGCCGGAACTGGCGGCCAAGTACCCGTCGGTGGAAACCCTGCTCAATGCCAACGTCGATTTCTTCTTCGCCGGTTGGGATTACGGCATGCGCGTCGGCGGTGATCTCACGCCGCAAACCCTGCAACCGCTGGGCATCAACGTCTACGAACTTACCGAGTCCTGCGCCTTCGTCATGAAGCGCCCACCGGCCAGCCTGGAAGACACCTACAACGACCTGCGCAACCTCGGAAAAATCTTCGACGTGCAGGATCGCGCCAATACCGTGATTGCCCTGATGCAGGCGCAAGTCGCCGACATCCGCAAGGATCTGCCGACCGACAAGCCTCGGGTATTTCTGTACGACAGCGGTGAAGACCGGGCCATGACGTCCGGGCGACTCGGCATGCCTCAGGCGCTAATCGATGCAGCGGGCGGGCGCAACATTCTCGACGACGTCGAGGCGAGCTGGACCCGTGTCAATTGGGAGAACGTGGTCGAGCGCAATCCGCAGGTGATCGTGATCGTCGATTACGGCGAAGTTACCGCGGAGCAGAAGGAGCAATTCCTGCTCAATAACCAGGCGCTGCAATCGGTGGATGCGATCAAGAACCAGCGCTTCATCGTCATTCCGTACGTACAGGCCACGCCCGGGATCGATAACGTGCTGGCGGTCGAAACCCTGGCCAAGGGTTTCCACGGCGAATGATCGATCGTCGCTATGCCTTGTTGCTGATCGCCCTCGGTGCGCTGTTGCTGGTGTCATGCGTGGTGTCGCTGGGTTTCGGCCCGGCGCGGGTGCCGGTGGAGGTGGTGTGGCGAATATTGCTGCACAAGATTTTTGGTTTCGGTGGTCCGGACTGGACGGCCGGCCAGGAACACATCGTCTGGCTGATCCGCGTGCCGCGCATGTTGCTCGGCGCGCTGGTGGGCGCTGGTCTGGCGTTGATTGGCGCGGTGCTGCAAGCGGTGACGCGCAATCCATTGGCTGATCCGCACTTGCTCGGGGTCACCTCCGGCGCCACCCTCGGCGCAGTGATCGTGGTGTTGCATGTTGGTGAGATCGCAGGCTTGCTGACCTTGCCGATTGCGGCGTTTATCGGCGCGTTGTTGAGCATGTTGATCGTGCTGATGATCGCCAACCGTCATGGGCGGCTGGACAGTGATCGGCTGCTGTTGTGCGGCGTGGCGGTGTCGTTCGTGATGATGGCGATTGCCAATTTGCTGCTGTTTCTGGGCGACCATCGCGCCAGTTCGGCGGTGATGTTCTGGATGCTTGGCGGGCTCGGGCTGGCGCGTTGGGAATTGCTTGCGGTGCCGGCGGCGAGTGTGTTGCTTGGGTTGGTGTTGTTGCTGGGGATGGCCCGGCCGTTGAATGCGTTGATGGCGGGTGAGCAGACTGCTGTGACTCTCGGTTTGAATGCTCGCACGGTGCGGTTGCGGGTGTTTTTGATTGCGTCGTTGATGACTGGGGTGTTGGTGTCGATCAGTGGGTCTATCGGGTTTGTAGGGCTGATGGTGCCGCACATTGCCCGGCGACTGGTCGGGGCGGAACACCGGCGACTGCTGCCCGTGTGCGTCCTGTTGGGCAGTCTGTTCCTCGTCTGGGTCGATGTCGCCGCCCGCACCCTGATCGCCCCGGAAGACCTGCCCATCGGCGTCGCCACCGCAGCCATCGGCGGGTTGTTCTTCATCGGCCTGATGCGCCGCCGCTGATCCCTTCTCTACCAGATGCACACAGCCCCCCTGTAGGAGCTGCCGAGTGAAACGAGGCTGCGATCTTTTGACTTTGATTTTTTAAGATCAAAAGATCGCAGCCTCGTTTCACTCGACAGCTCCTACAGTCATCAGTGTCAGACGGAACTCGGTGTCAGACGTGGGATTGGGGGCTGAATGCTGTTTTTGAATGTTTAACGGATGTGTCAAAACACGGAAGTTTCCCACGGGTTTTTCAGGTTGTTCGTCGGACGCGGGCCCTCTAGTCTTGGGCTGTCGCTGAACACTCAGCGATCGGGTGTGAGAACCCGGTAGCCCTGTTAATCCAACATCAGTACCACCATAATTGCCGCCAGCTTATCCGCTGTCTGCAATGCTCTATGGCGGCTGTGTGCGGGCGGACTTCGGTCCGGCCGGGTTTGGGTGGTGACCGGTTTCTCACTCCGCACATAGCTGCCACCCCTTCGTCGCGTGAGAAACGACAAAGGATGGCTCATTAAGAGACAACACCCGATGAGCAAGAAGATAGTTCCCGATCCACCCATCGATATCACCACTCCCGAAGCCGAAAAATCGCGCGACGACGACCTCCTCAAAGACCGCGAAGCCATAAAACGCGCCCTCGACTACTACCTCGATCCCCCGGTGCAATACACCGAAAAACCCCGTCGCCCCAGCACCCTGTTCCTGGTTGCCCCGGATGCCGGCACCGAAAGCCTGCTGGCCCACGCTTGTGAATCGTTGGCCTCGGCGAGTGTCCTGGCCAGCGATTTCGCCAACAACCTGATCGGCCCGCAGCGCCATACAGCGATGGCGATTCAGCAGGTCATCATGCTGGCGGAGCTGGCGGTGAACCGGGCGCTAGATAACGTCGACCCGGCGTAGTCCCTGTGGGAGCGGGCTTGCTCGCGAAGACGGCAGTACATCCAACATCCCTGTGACTGACACACCGCTTTCGCGAGCAAGCCCGCTCCCACATGGGTTCAACGTCGTACACAGATTCGGTGTACGACACAAAGCACTTGTAGGAGCGAGGCTTGCCCGCGAAAGCGTTAGGTCAGACACATTGATACTGGATGTGCCGCCGTCTTCGCGAGCAAGCTTCGCTCCTACAGGAGCCAGCCAATTTCTGCGCCCCAATGTGGCGCATCTTCTCGCACCAACGCGCCAGACGCGATCCTTCATGGTGCGTCATCCAAACCCCGCAACCGCTCTAATACGACATTTCCTTGCCCTTCCCCGACCGGGCACAGCCCTTGCTAAAGACCCTTCAGTCGTCCGCATCTGCCAACCATAAAAAACTTTAACGTTCATGGAGATCGCACAATGAAGCGTCGCAGTTTGATCAAGGCTTTCACACTATCGGCAAGCATTGCCGCGATGGGCATGGCCTGGACGGTCCAGGCCGCCGAGACCATCAAGGTCGGTATTCTGCATTCGTTGTCCGGGACCATGGCGATTTCCGAAACCTCGCTCAAAGACATGGCGTTGATGACCATCGACGAAATCAACGCCAAGGGCGGTGTGAACGGCAAGATGCTTGAACCGGTGGTGGTTGACCCCGCATCGAACTGGCCGTTGTTCGCCGAGAAGGGCCGGCAGTTGCTGACTCAGGACAAGGTGGCCGTGGTGTTCGGTTGCTGGACGTCGGTGTCGCGTAAGTCGGTATTGCCGGTGTTCGAAGAGCTCAACGGTCTGCTGTTCTATCCGGTGCAGTACGAAGGCGAAGAGATGTCGCCGAACGTGTTCTACACCGGCGCCGCGCCTAACCAGCAGGCGATTCCGGCGGTGGAATACCTGATGAGCGAAGAAGGTGGCAGCGCCAAGCGTTACTTCCTGCTGGGCACCGACTACGTGTACCCGCGCACCACCAACAAGATTCTGCGCTCGTTCCTGCACTCCAAAGGTGTGGCGGACAAGGACATCGAAGAGGTCTACACCCCGTTCGGTCATAGCGACTATCAAACCATCGTCGCCAACATCAAAAAATTCTCCGCCGGTGGCAAGACCGCCGTCATCTCCACCGTCAATGGCGACTCCAACGTGCCGTTCTATAAAGAGCTGGCCAACCAGGGCCTGAAAGCCACCGACGTTCCGGTTGTGGCGTTCTCCGTGGGCGAAGAAGAACTGCGTGGCATCGACACCAAACCGCTGGTGGGCAACCTCGCGGCGTGGAACTACTTCGAGTCGGTCGAGAACCCGCAGAACAAGAAATTCGTCGCCGACTGGAAAGCCTACGCCAAGAAACACAACCTGCCGGGCGCCGACAAAGCGGTGACCAACGACCCGATGGAGGCCACCTATGTCGGTATCCATATGTGGGCGCAAGCGGCGGAAAAAGCCAAGTCCACCGACGTCGACAAAGTCCGCGAAGCCCTGGCCGGCCAGACCTTCGCCGCGCCGTCCGGTTACACCCTGACCATGGACAAGACCAACCACCACCTGCACAAGCCGGTGATGATCGGCGAGATTCAGGCCGACGGTCAGTTCAACGTGGTGTGGCAGACCGAAGGGCCGATCCGCGCCCAACCGTGGAGCCCGTTCATTCAGGGTAACGACAAGAAGCCGGACTATGCGGTGAAGAGTAACTAAGCCACTGGATGTCGGGCCGGATTAACTCTCCGGCCAGGCAAAATCCCCTGTGGGAGCGGGCTTGCTCGCGAAAGCGGTGTGCCAGGCGACTGACATGTTGAATGTGAGTCCGCATTCGCGAGCAAGCCCGCTCCCACAATGTCCGCGTCAAGGCGACTCTCTATGCCCACTGCCCTTTACCGTTTCATTCTCGCCGTCGCGCTGTTATTGCCGATGGCCACCCACGCCGGCGACGCCGAAGACTTCGTCGCGGCCAATCCCGTGCAACAAGCAAAACTCTTGGAAACCTGGGCCGCGCAGCCCGATCCGGCTCGTATCGAACTGATCAACGCTCTGCAACAAGGCGAATTGACGGTCGATGGCCAACCAAAAACCCTGCGCCTGAACAATCGCCTGCGCGGTCTGATCGACACCGCTTTGGCCTGCCACCAATTGCTCGCCGCCGACGCCAAAATCCGTCTGGCCGCCGCGCAGCAATTGCAGAAAAGCGCCAAACCGGCTCAGTTGAAATTCCTCGACCAGCAACTGGCTGGCGAAAAAGACGAAACCGTCCACGCCGCCCTGAGCCTGGCGCTGGCCAACCTGCAACTGGTCGATACCGACCCGGCCGTGCGCCTCGCCGCTGTGCGTCTGCTCGGTGAAACCGGCGATCCACTGGCCCGCACCCGTCTCGAAGGTTTGCTTGAATCCGGCGTCGAAGCCGATGCCAATGTGCGCACCGCCGCCGAAACCAGCCTGGCCCAGGTCAAACGCAAACTGCTGATCGGCGAGATGCTCGGGCAGGCGTTCAGTGGTATGTCCCTCGGTTCGATCCTGCTACTCGCGGCGTTGGGGCTGGCGATCACCTTCGGCCTGCTCGGCGTGATCAACATGGCCCACGGCGAGATGCTGATGCTCGGCGCCTACTCGACTTACGTGGTGCAGCTGATGTTCCAGCGCTTCGCCCCGCAAGCCATTGAGTTCTACCCGCTGATTGCTTTGCCGGTAGCGTTTTTTGTCACCGCCGGGATCGGCATGGCGCTGGAGCGCACGGTGATTCGTCACCTCTACGGCCGCCCATTGGAAACCCTGCTGGCGACGTGGGGCATCAGCCTGATGCTGATTCAGTTGGTGCGCCTGGTGTTCGGCGCGCAGAACGTTGAAGTCGCCAACCCGGCCTGGCTCTCGGGCGGAATTCAGGTGCTGCCGAATCTGGTGCTGCCGTACAACCGCATCGTGATCATCGCGTTCGCCTTGTTTGTGGTGGTGCTGACCTGGCTGCTGCTGAACAAGACGCGGCTGGGCCTCAACGTGCGCGCCGTCACCCAGAACCGCAACATGGCCGCCTGCTGCGGCGTACCGACCGGGCGCGTCGACATGCTCGCTTTCGGCCTCGGCTCGGGAATCGCTGGCCTCGGCGGTGTGGCGCTGAGCCAGATCGGCAACGTCGGCCCGGACCTCGGTCAGAGTTACATCATCGACTCATTCCTGGTGGTGGTGCTCGGCGGTGTCGGCCAATTGGCCGGTAGCGTATTGGCCGCATTCGGCTTAGGGATAGCCAACAAGATTCTCGAACCGCAGATCGGTGCGGTGCTGGGCAAAATCCTGATCCTCGCGCTGATCATTCTGTTCATCCAGAAACGTCCGCAAGGCCTCTTCGCACTGAAAGGACGGGTGATCGACTGATGAATCAGCCCCTACTGCTCACGGCCACACAAAAGGCCGGCCCAAAAGTCACCCTCGCTGTTGGCGCGGTGATCCTTGTTTTGCTGTTGGCGTTGCCGCTGCTGTCGCTGTTATCGCCCATCAGCGTTTTTCACGTCTCGGCCTACACCCTGACGTTGGTGGGCAAGATTCTCTGCTACGCCATCGTTGCCCTGGCCCTCGATCTGGTCTGGGGTTACGCCGGCCTGTTGTCGCTGGGGCACGGTCTGTTCTTCGCCCTCGGCGGTTACGCGATGGGCATGTACTTGATGCGCCAGGCCTCGGGCGATGGCTTGCCGGCGTTCATGACGTTCCTGTCGTGGACCGAACTGCCGTGGTACTGGACCGGGACCAGCAGCTTCCTCTGGGCCATGTGTCTCGTTGTATTAGCGCCGGGACTGCTGGCGCTGGTGTTCGGTTTCTTCGCCTTCCGCTCGCGGATCAAAGGCGTGTATTTCTCGATCATGACCCAGGCCCTGACCTTCGCCGGGATGTTGCTGTTTTTCCGCAACGAAACCGGGTTTGGCGGCAATAACGGCTTCACCAACTTCCGCACCATTCTCGGGTTTGGCATCACTGAACCGGGGACGCGTGCGGTGTTGTTTTTCGCCACGGTGTTGTTGCTGGTGGCGAGTCTGTTCATTGGTTGGCGGCTGGCGCAAAGCAAGTTCGGCCGGGTGTTGACCGCGTTGCGCGATGCGGAAAACCGCTTGATGTTCTGTGGCTACGATCCACGCGGTTTCAAGTTGTTTGTCTGGGTGTTGAGCGCGGTGCTGTGCGGCTTGGCGGGCGCGCTGTATGTGCCGCAAGTCGGGATTATCAACCCGAGTGAAATGTCGCCGACCAACTCCATCGAAGCCGCCGTTTGGGTGGCGCTGGGTGGTCGCGGCACGCTGATCGGTCCGCTGCTCGGTGCCGGTGTGGTCAACGGGATGAAGAGTTGGTTCACCGTGGCCTTTCCGGAGTACTGGCTGTTTTTCCTCGGCGCACTGTTCATCGTCGTGACGTTGTATCTGCCTAAGGGTGTGATCGGTCTGCTGAAGAAAAGGGGTGAATCATGAGAATTACACCGACGGCTGAATTCATGCTCGAACCGGTCTTTTTCCCGCCGGAGCCCAACAGGGACGCCGGCAGCAGCCGCGATGCCATCGGTCTCGGCCAACGCGTCGGCCCCGGCCTGAATACCCGCCACGGCACCATCCTGACCCTGGAAGACATCAGCGTCAGCTTCGATGGTTTCAAGGCGCTGAACGCTCTGAACCTGTACATCGGTGTCGGCGAATTGCGCTGCATCATCGGCCCCAATGGCGCGGGCAAGACCACGTTGATGGACGTGATCACCGGCAAGACTCGCCCAAGTCATGGCAAAGCCTGGTTCGGTGAAACCCTGGACCTGACGCAGATGAGCGAAGTGCAGATTGCCCAGGCTGGTATCGGTCGCAAATTCCAGAAGCCGACGGTGTTCGAGGCCTTGAGCGTGTTCGAAAACCTGGAGTTGGCGCAGAAGACCGACAAGTCGGTATGGGCCAGCCTGCGGGCTCGTCTCAGTGGCGAGCAGAAAGATCGCATCAGCGAAGTGCTGGAAACCATCCGCCTGACTGCCTCGGTCAATCGCCCGGCGGGTTTGTTGTCCCACGGCCAGAAGCAGTTTCTGGAAATCGGCATGCTGCTGATGCAAGACCCACAACTGCTGCTGCTCGACGAACCGGTGGCGGGCATGACCGACGCCGAAACCGAATTCACTGCCGAGCTGTTCAAAAGCCTGGCGGGCAAGCATTCGCTAATGGTGGTGGAACACGACATGGGCTTCGTCGGCTCGATTGCCGACCACGTCACCGTGTTGCATCAAGGCAGCGTGCTGGCCGAAGGGTCGCTGGAACAGGTGCAGGACAATGAGCGGGTGATCGAGGTGTATCTCGGCCGATGATTTTCGCGTTTCTGTAGGAGCGAGGCTTGCCCGCGAAAGGGACGCCTCGGTTCACCTGCGAGATCGCGTCATCGTTCTTCGCGGGCAAGCCTCGCGCCTACAAGGGCAGAGGCGTGTCGAAAGTGAGGCCGTGTCACACAGAAGGAATTTTGAACATGCTGCAAGTCGACAAGCTGCACCAGTATTACGGCGGTAGCCACATCCTGCGGGGCCTGACGTTTGAGGTGAAGGTCGGCGAAGTCACCTGCCTGCTCGGGCGCAATGGCGTGGGCAAGACTACCCTGCTCAAATGCCTGATGGGCTTGCTGCCGGCCAAGGAGGGCGCGGTGAACTGGGAAGGCAAACCGATCACCACGTTCAAGCCGCACCAACGGGTGCATGCCGGCATCGCTTACGTGCCTCAGGGCCGGGAAATCTTTGGCCGACTGACCGTGGAAGAAAACCTGCTGATGGGCCTCTCACGGTTTCCCGGCGCTGAAGCCAAGGAAGTCCCGGCGTTCATCTACGAGCTGTTCCCGGTGCTGCTGCAAATGAAACAACGGCGTGGCGGTGACTTGTCCGGTGGTCAGCAACAGCAACTGGCGATCGGCAGAGCACTGGCCAGTCGTCCACGGCTGCTGATCCTCGACGAACCCACCGAAGGCATCCAGCCGTCGGTGATCAAGGAAATCGGCGCGGTGATCAAGCAGCTCGCGGCTCGCGGTGATATGGCGATTCTGCTGGTGGAGCAGTTCTATGATTTCGCCGCCGAACTGGCCGATCAGTACCTGGTCATGTCCCGAGGCGAGATCGTGCAACAAGGGCGCGGCGAAAATATGGAAGCCGAAGGTGTCCGTGGACTGGTTACGATCTAACCTGCAGCTTCCTGGCGATTAATTGAAATTATGAATTTACCTGCCCCTATCATGCTGTTCACCCCCAGCTGGCATGCCGAGCTGGAATTGGGCTACGCCCGTTTCGGCGACAGCACGCGCCCGGTGCAGCGTCGCCATAAAGGTCCGTTGCGGGTGCAGAAGCATTTGTACGCCGAAGGCCCCGAGGTGTGTCAGCACATCATCGTCCACCCGCCGGGCGGGATTGCCGGTGGTGATCGGCTGGACATCTCGGCCAGCGTCGGCACGCATGCCTGGGCGCAAATCACCAGCCCCGGCGCCGCCAAGTGGTATCGCGCGGCAGGGCCGGCTTATCAGAAACTCGACCTGCGCGTGGCCGCCGGTGCTACGTTGGAGTGGCTGCCGCAAGAGACGATTATCTTCAGCGACGCTCAGGCGGAACTCAGCACCCGCATCGACCTTGAGGGCGATGCGCGGCTGTTCTACTGGGATGTGGTGGCGCTGGGTCGCCCGGCCAGTGGCGAGCGTTTCGATCTCGGACATTTTCAGGCGCATCTGGATATACGCCGCGATGGCCAGTTGCTCTGGCACGAACGCCAGCGCATTGTCGGCAATGATGGTTTGCTGGATTCGCCGATAGGGCTGGACGGCCAACCGGTGTTTGCGACGTTGCTGGTGACGGGTGAAGTCGATAGCGAATTGCTGCTGAAGTGCCGTTCGCTGAGCAATGACGTGCGCGGAGATCTGACGCAATTGCCGGGGCTTTTGGTCGCCCGATGCCTGGCCAGTGAGGCGCTGTTGGCACGTGGTTGGCTGATCGATGTGTGGCGGTTATTGCGCCCGGCGTTGCTGGGGCGAGAAGCCGTCCCACCAAGAATATGGAGCACCTGAACACAATCCACCCTGTAGGAGCGAGGCTTGCCCGCGAAGGGAGCGCCTCGGTTTAACTGGAGGACCGCGTTATCGTTCTTCGCGGGCAAGCCTCGCTCCTACAGGTTGAGTAATTTTTTAACTGCCGAATATGGATTTCTACGATGGACCTGACCCCACGCGAAAAAGACAAGCTGCTGATCTTCACCGCCGGCCTCGTGGCCGAGCGGCGTTTGGCTCGCGGCGTGAAGCTCAATTACCCGGAGGCCATGGCCTACATTTCCGCGGCGCTGCTCGAAGGCGCGCGTGATGGCCAGACCGTGGCCGAGCTGATGCATTTCGGCACCACCCTGCTCAGCCGCGAACAAGTGATGGAAGGCATCCCGGAAATGATCCCGGAGATCCAGGTCGAAGCGACGTTTCCCGACGGCACTAAACTGGTCACCGTTCACCAACCGATCGCCTGAGGCCGCGCCATGACTTACCACATCCGCGAGGCATTGCTCGCCGACCTGCCAGCGATCCGCGACATCTACAACGACGCCGTACTCAATACCACAGCGATCTGGAACGAACAGGCCGTGGACCTGGGCAACCGCCAGGCCTGGTTCAGCGCCCGGCAAGATCAGGGCTATCCGGTGCTGGTGATCGTCGACGGCGACAACAGCGTACTCGGCTACGCTTCATTCGGTGACTGGCGCCCGTTCGATGGGTTCCGCCACACGGTCGAGCACTCGGTGTACGTGCGCAACGACCAGCGGGGCAATGGCCTCGGGCTGCAACTGATGGAAGTGCTGATCGAACGCGCCAAAGGCTGCAACAAACACGTGATGGTCGCCGCCATCGAAAGCGGTAACGGCGCCTCGATTCGGCTGCACGACCGGGCCGGTTTCGTCGTCACCGGCCAAATGCCGCAGGTGGGCACCAAGTTCGGCCGCTGGCTGGACCTGACCTTCATGCAACTGATCCTCGACCCGGGTGCAATGCCACCCGGTCCCCACAAGGAGTGATACCCATGAACGCCGCCCAACTGCGCCGCGTCAATGTTGAAAGCTTTGCGCACTATCGTCAGGGTTTGATTGATTTGCTGCTCGACGCCGTCGGCTATGGCGCCAGTGTCGGGTTCATGGCGGATCTGGATGCGACCCAGGCCCGAGCCTATTTCGATGAAGTCCAGGAGAACCTGAACAAAGGCAACGTGCTGCTCTGGGTGGTGGTCAAGGACGAACAGGTACAGGCCAGCGTGCAATTGACGTTGTGCCAGAAAGCCAATGGGCTGAACCGCGCCGAAGTGCAGAAACTGCTGGTGCGTGAACATGCCCGTCGTCGCGGCCTGGGCCAACAGATGATGCATGCCGTTGAGCTCGCGGCCCGCCAGCACAAGCGCGGCATGCTCTACCTCGACACCGAAGCCGGCTCCCCTGCCGAAGACTTCTACAAGGCCCTGGGTTACACCCGCGTCGGCGAAATTCCCGACTATGCCTGTGACCCGAACGGCCAGTACAAACCGACCGCCCTTTACTACAAGATTCTCCAAGGAGCCCATTGATGATTCCCGGTGAATACCAGATCCAGCCCGGCGACATCGAACTCAACGTCGGCCGCCGCACCCTCAGCCTGAAGGTGGCCAACAGCGGTGACCGACCGATCCAGGTCGGCTCGCATTATCACTTCTTCGAAACCAACGACGCCCTGACCTTCGACCGCGCCGCCAGCCGCGGCATGCGCCTGAACATCCCCGCCGGCACCGCCGTGCGCTTCGAGCCGGGGCAGAGCCGCGAGGTCGAGCTGGTAGACCTGGCCGGCCATCGCCGGGTGTTCGGGTTTGCCGGCAGGATCATGGGTGACCTTTAAGTCATGCGTTGTCCGCACCGGCCCCTTCGCGGGCAAGCCTCGCTCCTACAATTGATCACATCCCCCTGTAGGAGCGAGGCTTGCCCGCGAATCTGTGAGCGAAGCGAACAGTCTCAAATCCAATTGAATCCCAAGGCAAGCGCATGAAAATCTCAAGACAAGCCTACGCCGACATGTTCGGCCCCACCGTCGGTGACAAGGTCCGTCTGGCCGACACCGAGCTGTGGATCGAAGTGGAACAGGACTTCACCACCTACGGCGAAGAAGTGAAATTCGGCGGCGGCAAAGTCATTCGCGACGGCCAGGGCCAGAGCCAATTGCTGGCGGCAGAAGTTGTCGACACCCTGATCACCAACGCCCTGATCATCGACCACTGGGGCATCGTCAAGGCGGACGTCGGCCTCAAGGATGGGCGCATCGCCGCCATCGGCAAGGCCGGCAACCCGGACATCCAGCCGAACGTCACCATCGCCGTCGGCGCCAGCACCGAAGTCATTGCCGGTGAAGGCATGATCCTCACCGCCGGCGGCATCGACACGCATATCCACTTCATCTGCCCGCAGCAGATCGAAGAAGCATTGATGAGCGGCGTCACCACCATGATCGGCGGCGGCACTGGCCCGGCCACCGGCACCAATGCCACCACTTGCACCTCCGGGCCATGGCACCTGGCGCGCATGCTTCAGGCCGCCGATGCATTCCCGATGAACATCGGCTTCACCGGCAAGGGCAACGCCAGCCTGCCGGAACCGCTGATCGAGCAGGTCAAGGCCGGCGCCATCGGCCTCAAGCTGCACGAAGACTGGGGCACCACCCCGGCGAGCATCGACAACTGCCTGAACGTGGCCGACCAGTACGACGTTCAAGTGGCGATCCACACCGACACCCTCAACGAGTCGGGCTTCGTCGAAACCACCCTCGCCGCCTTCAAGGGCCGCACCATCCATACCTACCACACCGAAGGTGCCGGCGGCGGCCATGCCCCGGACATCATCAAGGCCTGCGGTTTTGCCAACGTATTGCCGAGTTCGACCAACCCGACCCGGCCGTTCACCCGCAACACCATCGACGAACACCTCGACATGCTGATGGTCTGTCACCACCTGGACCCGAGCATGCCGAAGACGTGGCCTTCGCCGAAAGCCGCATTCGCCGCGAAACCATTGCCGCCGAAGACATCCTCCACGACCTCGGCGCGTTCTCGATGATCAGCTCCGACAGCCAGGCCATGGGTCGGGTCGGTGAAGTCATCACGCGCACCTGGCAGACCGCCGACAAAATGAAAAAGCAGCGCGGCCCGCTGCCCGGTGATGGCGAAGGCAACGACAACTTCCGCGCCAAACGCTACATCGCCAAATACACCATCAACCCGGCGATCACCCACGGCATCAGCCATGAAGTGGGCTCGGTGGAAGTGGGTAAATGGGCGGATCTGGTACTCTGGCGTCCGGCGTTTTTCGGGGTCAAACCGACGCTGATCCTCAAGGGCGGAGCCATTGCGGCCAGCCTGATGGGTGACGCCAACGCTTCGATCCCGACGCCGCAGCCGGTGCACTACCGCCCGATGTTCGCCAGCTACGGTGGCTCGCTGCACGCCACCAGCCTGACGTTTATCAGCCAGGCGGCGCAGGAGGCCGGTTTGCCCGAAGCGTTGGGCCTGAAAAAGAAAATCGCGGTGGTCAAAGGTTGCCGTGACGTGCAGAAAACCGATCTGATTCACAACGATTACCTGCCAAACATCGATGTCGATCCGCAGACCTATCAGGTCAAGGCCGATGGGGTGTTGCTGTGGTGTGAACCGGCAGAAACCCTGCCGATGGCTCAGCGCTACTTCCTGTTTTGAGTCGCTGGATACGTCACAAGCAAAGGCCTCGAACATCTGTGTCGAGGCCTTTGGTTTTGCTGCTAACGATGTGCAACCCCAAGCAGCGCTAAGCGGGCCCGATCCATCGCTTGCCGGGTCAGTATTCTCAGCCGTTGCCTGATTTGCTGATCGATGTCCTCCAGCGCCTGGGTGTAGTCATCGTCACTCATGAGCTGCCCCTCGGCGAAGTCGTTTTCGTCGTTGCCCAACTCGCGACACAACTGGTTGACCTGCACATCCAGGGCAGACTTCGCCTTCGGGGCAACCGCCTCGGCCCGACGTAGCAACGCCTCCTGTAACTCGGTGATGGCGTCAATCCGTCGTTTCAAGCCATTCAGTTCATCAGGGTACGAAGTCTCCAGCCAGGTTTTCCAGACAGGTTGCTCAAGCAACCGATCCGGCAGCAGATCACCTTCCTCCAGCGCCACGATCCGCTCGAACGCCGCGTCAATCATCTGCCGGGTCACCCCGGCGATCTTGCGGAACTGCATGCCCCGGGCCTGCCATGGCAGAGACAGACGCTCGGCCAGGTCGGTCATGTAGGCCAAGTGGACTTCCACTTCATCGATCGTGCCGGTGACATTGTCATGTTCGTCAACCCGCCGGAACTGCTCGCCTGCCGCCACCCGCGCGGCGACCCGTTGACGGGCGATGGCGCCGATCTCATCGAGGCGAGACTTGCCCAGCGCCAGTTCCAGCAATTGTGGTTCGATCAGGTCCAGACGACCCAGGGCATAGGCCTCATGGATCAGCACCTGCACCCCCATGGCGTTGAACAGTTGGGTTCCACCGTCCACGCATTCGGTGGGCGCGGCGGCTTCGGCGAACAACCTGACCCGCAGTTCGCTGTTCTGTGCCATGGCCTCGAGCATCCGCCAGACCTTGGCGGTCAAGTCCACCCGATACGCGCCGCCGGCCGTGAAGTCGGCGGACTGGGTGAGCCTGCGGATTTCATTGAAGAACGGTAGCGAGTCGAATTCATCCTCAACGTCGTACCAGACTTTCTGCCCGGCCAGCCATTGCGACTCCGTCAGCCCCTGGGACCACTCCAAACTGTCCAGCGTGCCTCGGGGCGGATATAGACGCTCGGGGTCCAGGCCGACCGACTCGATGTATAACCTGAGGGTGTTCAGATTGTCCGGCGAGATCCAGCGCGGCTCTTGACTGATCAATGTGCGCGCCAACAATTCGGCGCGAAATGAGCCGGGAGCGACATCCGGTACCCGAATGATCGGGTTATAGCGCAAATCCAGATGAATATTGTGGGGGCGCGGCTGGGAAAACAGACCTACGGGCCAACTGTCCAGGCCCGTCTCGCTTAGCAACAGTGTCTGCAGGCCTGGCATCCGACTGACGTCAGGGCTGAGCTTCAACGGGTTGCCGCTCAAGTCTAAAGACCTCAGGCGGGTCAACCTCTTCAGACGTGCGACCGCCAGCACATCCAGTTCGATGCGGTTGTCACTGAGGTACAGATCGGTGAGATGGCTCATGTCACTGACCACCTGAGGAAGGGTGGTCAGCCGATTGCCTTGCAGGTTGAGTTGCCTGACCCGATGGAACGCCTCCAAAAAAGGCTCAGCCTGCGCAGTAAGCTCGCCATTGCTCAGGCTCAGCATGGTGACATGGTCAAAGTTGGCTTCCAGCTTCGGCAGGGTCGCCAGGTGGCGACCCATCATTGGAATGTTGTCCAGCAGCAATGCCTGGGGCAGAACCACACCCGCTGCCTCGGGTCCCGGTGACCCGGCTCGGCGCCAACATTGCCTGATCGCTTTATAGAGCAGGTTTCGCGACCGCCCCTCCGCCAGGCCCGCCGAGCTGAATCGAAACGAGGCGGTGGGCGATTTCAACCAGCGTTGCAGCGCCCGGTTCAACTGATTGAACTCAACCTCCAGCGCTGCAAGACGTTCATGCGCCGAGCCGCCA
The DNA here is from genome assembly GCF_044746425.1 of Pseudomonas sp. NPDC086112. NCBI lineage: Bacteria > Pseudomonadati > Pseudomonadota > Gammaproteobacteria > Pseudomonadales > Pseudomonadaceae > Pseudomonas > Pseudomonas sp. NPDC086112. The sequence goes on from NZ_JBIVCD010000019.1 coordinate 46,859, forward strand.
TTCTGAGTGAACCCCGCCAGCAAGGTCTCGACCTGCTCTTGTGTGAACCCCGGATATAGCGAACAGGCTCGACGACGCAACCCCAAACCGTGCGGCGCTTGCTGCGCGTAACGTTGCATACCGCCACGAAGACGCATGATGGCCGGATCATAAAAAGGCTTGAGAACAGGGTTTTCCAGCAATACAGGCTCAAATCGGTCGCGCGCCAGCGGATGTGCCTGGATCCTGTTTTCCAACCGTTGCGCCTCGTGGATATCAAAGCCCAGGGTCGTGCGCTGGGTATCGGGTAACGCGTGCAGCACTGCGGCATACAGTGTGTCGTCACCATGCAGGTGCTGATCGAGCGCATCCCGTGCCTGGTATTGGCCGTCTTCCCCGAGAATCAACAGCTTGCGCATCGGTGCGTCCACCGGGCCGATACTGTCGAATAACCGGCCTTGAGCCGAGTATTCGCGAATTTCCAGCCGCAGATCACTCGGCCAGCCTGGCAGGGTCTCAAGCGAGTGCAAGGCCAGCCGCGTCGTGTCGGTGCTGTACAGTTCTTTGAGGTAGAGCCCTTCATAAGCGCGAGCCAAGCGCATTTGCTGCTCCGCGTGTCGGGCCTGTTGCGCCAGGTTCAGGGGCGTGCGTTGTTTCTCGTTCAAATGTTGCAAGTCCGCGGGATCGGCATGACGCAACAGATCCTCTGCCATGCTGATCGACAGATCCGGATAGTCGCTTTTGAGCCGTCGCACCAACAGATTGTCCGAGCGTTCGCGACGCGAATACAGGTAATCGAAAAGTCGTCGTTGCGATTGTCGTGCCTGCCCGCCAAGCAGCTCCCGGGTGGCCTTGATACGCGCCTGACGGTCACCGCCCAGCCATTGGCCAAGGAGTTCACGAAGCTCATGCTCATCAAGGAACTCGACAACCCGCTCAGGCAACATTCCGGCGACAAGCTCCTGTCGGCTCATGCGCAATGTATGCGCCGGTAACGCACTGGCAAAACCCTCCTTGATCGACGAGCCTGACAGATTCGCTGCGTCGAAAAACTCGATGGCCTTGCCCTCGGGCCAGCCCCGCACCTCAGTCATGAACCGCGGTACAAGCTCAGCCCATTCGTCATCGATCCGATTGCCGAGAATTCGTCCTGCGCAATCCTCGGCATCGGCATACGCGTTAAAGCGCTTAAGCGTGTCGCGCAATGAGGCGGGCGGCGTTTCGTGCTCCACGTGGAGCCAGCGCAACCTATCCTCATGCACGCCACTGACGACCGAGATGTGTTCCAGGGTTTCATCGGAGAACCTATCCACTGAAGCCCCCAGACGCCGGAGCAACCGGCTCTTGTCCCATTCAAGCGGTTGATCAAGTTCGGTCTTCCAGCTGCCGGCGCCGTTGTGCTCCAGCAGCGGCTGATAAGCATCGGGCCGGCTCGGATGCTGGAGGCGATGCTGCCCGGTCTCCGGATCCTGCATCAGCGCATAGCATTTGTCGTCGAGCCGCAGCAGGTCCTGTTCTTGATACCGCAACAGGCCCTCTTCGCTGACCGGTGCATCCACCGGCAAGACCATCGCTTGTTCATAGGGTTTCAGGTCCGGGCTCCACAACCGCTCCTTGCCGGCCACCTCCACCGGTTTGAGATCTTCGACAAATGGCGAGATGTTGATCGGGGCCAGCCTGCCACTGGGTAAAACGTGCCCGGCGCCCATGAGCGCCAACTGCGCAAAGTTGATCAACACGCCGTTGATGTACGCCGAGGCCTGCGCCTTATCACCCTTACTCCAGTCTTCGATGCCCTCGGCCAGTTCCGCGAGCATCTGCGCGACCATGATTCCCAGCATGGCTTCGCCAAGACCGGGCACCAGCATCGCGGTGAAATTGAAGAGGTTCCAGCCAACCGACAGATAGCTGGTCAAGCGTTTGAAGCGGGCGGTGGCGTCTTCGTCGTCGGTCGGCACGGCGATGCATCGCGCATCGGCAATGGCCTTGTCGCGGCGTTCGAGAAACAGTGTCTGCCACAACTCACCGGTAATGAGATTGGTGAACGGTTCTGCGTTGGGGTTCTCGACCGCCGTTTCGCGCCACCACGGGCCCATGTCGAGAGGTTCGCGCTGCTGCCAGGTGAAGGTCGTGAGGCGTTCGTTGACCCGGGCAAAAAAGTGCCCTTTATCTTTGTGTGCCACAAATCGGCTGAAAAAGGTCTGGTACCCGGTATTTCGCAACTGACCGAGCAGGGTTGTCATGAACGCGGCCAGCGATGGGTATTCCTTCAACGGCTGTTGCGGATCCTCTGGCACATAAGCGATCAGCGGACCGGATAAACGGCTCTGCCGGTAAATATCTTCTCTGCGCAACAGTTCATCGTCCACACCCTGCGCGCCATTGGCAAAGAACGCCTGCAACAGTTTGTATTGCTCGTATTCTCGCCCTGGCAACACTGGAATGCGCTGCGACCAGTCCAGCCAGAACTTCAAGGTGACGGGGGTCAGGGCATCGATGGCGCGTTTGATCTGCGACGGTTCGCTGACCGCGCTGAACAACACGATGCCGGTCAACCTGAAACCCATCAGCGATAAACGATGAGCGTGCAACGGGCGGTCGTACAAGGTGACACCCGCACGGCTTTCACAGACATCGCACAGTTTGGCGTAGGCATGATCGCTGATATCGCCCTTCAACCGGGCAACCAGCGCCGCCACCTGAAAGGCTGCCTTCTCGCTGGCGACTGAATCTTGCTGCAGGGTTCGCTGCGCCATGGGTGTTGCGGGCAACAGGATGGATTTGATGTGTTGCTGGTATTGCTCACCAATATTCAGACTTCGGCATAACGACGCAAACCTTGGCAACGTGATCTGCGGGACCCGCGCAAAAACGCCACGGGCATCCTTGCGATAGATACCCGAGCTGCTGCGCCATGCATCTTCCTCGGTTTCTGACGTTTCGAAATTATGTAATGCCGCCTCCAACAAGGTAGATGAGCGGACGCGACTGGCGCCGGTATCGATGCCGAAGATAATCTTGCTCGGCACTTCAAGTTGCACGACCCAATCATCAACGTTTTCGACCACATTAAAGTTTTCTTTTAATAACGAACCGAGCAGAGGCTCGGCGAATGCCTTTATCTCCTGTTGCAAATCAGCCAGCGTCTTGTCCAGCACGGCCTGCAGGCGCCAGCGCCGTTCAATCAATGCTTTAAGCTGTTGGCGGTCAATGGCTCGCGCCTCGCCATACCAATCGGGAGTCTGTGGATCCAGTTCCGTCAGGGCTTTCAACCTTGGCGCCGATGCACGCCTGATCGAGTCCGGGATAACATCGAGTACGCGACTGTAATGCTTGCCGTTGTTTTCGATTTGAGATGCTTCAGATTCCAGCGAATTGCTTCCATGCAAATCAGCCACTGTTCAATCACCTTGCTGTCAGGTCGGGAATCAACAGCTTTATTCACCCTCGGCCAAAACAAAAGACCAAATATCGGGTAAGGCCCCCCCTTGAAAAGGCACTGGACCCTTCGAAAATCATGTGGCCGAAAATACACAGATACCACCACGCAGCCGCGGGCCTATGCCAACCGGTGAGCGGTCTTCTTTTCGCAGTCAAAAGCGCTACTATGCGACTCGCTGTCTCGCACTCAGGTAACCGCCATGCGCCTTTCCGAATTCATCGTGTTACACGTTGACCGCATCGTCGATGAATGGGAGCAATTCGCCAAAACCATCACCCCTGCCGCCGAATCCATGGACCGCACCGCACTGCGCGACCATTCAAGGTCGATTCTGCTGGCGGCTGCGCGGGACATGACCAAGCCCCAGAGCGCCAGCGAACAGCTGGCCAAAGCCCGTGGCGAAGGCCCGGAAAAGACCCCGAGCCTGGACGAAGCCGGCGCCAGCCATGGCGAGCTGCGGCATACCGTGGGGTTTGATCTGGTACAGATGACCAGCGAGTTCCGTCATCTGCGCGCCTGCGTGATCCGCTTGTGGGTCAACAGCCTGGACTCCCCCGACATCGCCTATTTCCAGGACATGATCCGTTTCAACGAAGCCATCGACGAAGCCCTGGCCGAATCTACGGCGGCCTATGCCGAGCAGGTCAATCATTCCCGGGACATTTTTCTGGCAATTCTTGGCCATGACCTGCGCGCACCGCTGCAAGCGGTGAGCATGTCCACCGAAATCCTGATGCGTAAAACCAACCTTGAGGGCGACGCATTGACCTGCGCGCTCCACATCAAGCGTGGCACCCGCCACATGGCGGTGATGATTGGCGATTTGCTGGAGCTGGTCCGCAGTCGCCTGGGCAAGAGCCTGCCGATCGAACCGGCGCCCATGGATCTGGCCGATACGGCGCGTGAAGCGATTGCCCAGGCCTGCGCTGCTCATCCGCAATGCGATCCGACATTGAGCGTCGAAGGCGATACCCAAGGTGTGTGGGATGGCCGAAAGCTCAATCAGATGCTGCAGAACCTGATCGGCAATGCCTTGCAACACGGCTCGAGCAACAACGCGGTCAAGCTGACCCTCAAGGGCGAAGCGGACAGCGTTCGGCTCACCGTGCACAACGACGGTGCGCCGATTCCACCCGGGGCGCTCCCCACGATTTTCGATCCGCTGGTACGCAGTGCCAACGAAGCGCTCAACGGGCCGACCACCAGCCTTGGTCTGGGACTGTTCATCGTCAAGGAAGTGGTCAAGGCCCATCAAGGGACGATCGACGTCAGCTCCAATGAGGCCGATGGCACGATGTTTACCGTGGTGTTGCCCAGGAAGGTCTGACGGCGGTAGACCGCGTTATCATTCTTCGCGAGCAAGCCCGCTCCCACATTTGATTTGTGTACGCCGCAAATCCCCTGTGGGAGCGGGCTTGCTCGCGAAGGCGACCTGACAGACAACACAAAAACACCAGAACGATTACTCGACCAGCAACCGCCCCAACCGCTGCTTGAGCATGCGGTTCTCGGCCCGCAGTTGCTGGACTTCTTCCAGCAGATCCAGCGCCAGGGCGACGCCTTCCCATTCCAGCTCCAGATCGCGCCGCAGCTTGGCAGCGCGCTTGGCCAGCACCAGCTCATAATCGGTGAAACGCCAATCCTTGGGCTGTGCTCCCTGAGGTTCGAGGATGCCGTGTTCGACGATCTCGATCACATGCACGTCCGACAGTTCGGTCGCCTCGCAGAATTCTGCCAGGTCCAATAGAACGATCACGGGGTCGCTCATGATTGGCTACTCCTTATCTCGAAATCAAAAGTTCTCTCGCGGATCGAAAGCGGCTTTTTTCGCCAGCTCCTCCCACAATTCTTTGACGTCATGGTCGAGTTTTTTCGGCATCACTGCCTTGAGCTGCACGAACAGGTAGCCACGGTGACCGGCCTTGTGCAGCAGGCCGTGGCCCTTGGCGCGCATGCGCTGGCCATTCTGGCTACCGGCCGGAACCTTGAGGTTGATCTTGCCGGTCAGGGTCGGCACCGCGACTTCGGTCCCCAGCGCCAGCTCCCACGGAGCCAGCGGCAAGGTGATGATCAGGTTCTCGCCTTCGACGTCGAATTTGGGGTGCGGCGCAAAACGGATGGTCAGGTACAAGTCGCCATTGGCACCGCCACCGATGCCCGGAGCGCCCTGGCCCTTGAGGCGGATGCGCTCACCGTCGGTCACGCCAGCGGGGATCTTCACGTTCAGGCTTTTGCTGGTGTTGCTGACATGCTGGCCGGCAGCGTTGTAATGCGGCACCTGGAAGCTGACTTTCTTCGATTCGGTCGAGAGGGTTTCTTCCAGAAAAACCGGTAATTCCATTTCCACGTCTTGCCCTCGACGTCCGGCGCTATGGCCCGACCGTCCACCACCACCGAAACCCGGACCACGGTTGCCGAAGATCGAACTGAAAAAGTCCGAGAAATCGCCCGTGTCCTGACCACCCCCCCCGAAACCACCACGGCTCTGCCAACCCGGTGGGCCCTGAAAGGGCTGACCGTGGTGGCCGTATTTGCGCAAGTCGTCGTATTCGGCGCGCTTATCGGCGCTTTTCAGCGCTTCATAGGCTTCCGAAGCGTCCTTGAATTTGGCCTCGGCGTCCTTTTCCTTGCTGACGTCGGGGTGGTATTTGCGCGCCAGCTTTCGATAGGCGGCCTTGATCGCCTTATCGTCAGCAGTCGGCTCCACACCGAGAATCTTGTAATAGTCTTTGAAGTCCATCGAGGGAATCACCATCCATTATCGAAATCGCGCGGCCAGGCACAGCATGCTCTTGTTTGCAGCGTTTGGATTGACCGATCTCAAGGTTGTGACCGGGCAGCGCATCAGAAGTTTATCGGCAGCAGGGCGCGGTTCTTGCAGTCGCCCCAGGGGTTGCCAAGTCTATGCAGGGAAGTTTGGGGGTGATTGGGCATCTTTCAAGCGCTGAGCGCTGCGATTTAACGGATAGTCGGCCTACGAATCTTCGCCGCACTGACATACACTGCGCGGCCGTTTTTTAACCGGAACCTGAAAGACATGAAAAACGCATCTCCAGCCCGTGCCTGTGGTATCGACTTCGGCACATCCAACTCCACCGTCGGCTGGCTGCGCCCCGGCATGGAAACGCTGATCGCGCTGGAGGACGACAAGATCACCCTGCCCTCGGTGGTCTTCTTCAATATGGAAGAACGCCGCCCGGTGTACGGCCGGCTGGCGCTGCACGAGTATCTGGAAGGCTATGAAGGCCGGCTGATGCGCTCGCTCAAGAGTCTGCTGGGCTCCAAACTGATCAAGCACGACACCAGCGTCCTCGGCACGGCGATGCCGTTCAAGGACCTGCTCGGCTTGTTCATCGGCCAGTTGAAGAAGCGTGCCGAAGCCGCTGCCGGTCGGGAATTCGAGGAAGTGGTGCTGGGCCGGCCAGTGTTTTTCGTCGATGACGATGAAATGGCCGACCAGGAAGCAGAAAACACCCTGGTGGATGTAGCCCGCGCCATCGGCTTCAAGGACGTCTCGTTCCAGTACGAGCCGATTGCGGCGGCGTTCGACTATGAGTCGACCATCGAAAAAGAAGAGCTTGTCCTGATTGTAGACATCGGCGGTGGTACCTCGGACTTCTCGCTGGTGCGCCTGTCGCCTGAGCGCCGCAACCACGACAACCGTCACGACGACATTCTCGCCACCGGTGGCGTGCACATCGGCGGGACCGATTTCGACAAACAGCTGAGCCTGCAAGGCCTGATGCCGCTGTTCGGCTACGGCAGCCGCATGAAAAGCGGCGCCTACATGCCCACCAGCCACCACATGAACCTGGCGACCTGGCACACCATCAACTCGGTGTATTCGCAGAAGTCGACCCTGGCCCTGGGCAGCATGCGTTACGACATCGAAGACACCGGCGGCATCGATCGCCTGTTCAAGCTGATCGACCAGCGCGCTGGCCACTGGCTGGCCATGGAAGTGGAAGAAACCAAGATTCAATTGACCCACGCCGACAGCCGCCATGTGCCACTGGACCGGATCGAGCCGGGTTTGAGCGTGGAACTGAGCCGGGCACTGTTCGAATCGGCCATCGACAATCTGCTGGAGCGAGTGCGCAACAGCGTGACCCAATTGCTGGCAGACGCCAATGTGCGGGTCGATCAGGTGGACACCGTGTTCTTCACCGGCGGTTCGAGCGGGATTCCGGCACTGCGCAACAGCGTCTCGGCGATGTTGCCGAATGCGCGGCATGTGGAAGGGAACATTTTCGGCAGCATCGGCAGCGGGTTGGCGATCGAGGCGGCCAAGCGTTACGGCCCGATGGATTGACCTGAAAGACCGCTGCGCCTGCTTCGCGAGCAAGCCCGCTCCCACATTCGACCGCATTCCATCTGGAGGAACTCGGTCGAATGTGGGAGCGGGCTTGCTCGCGAAGGCGTCAGATCAGGCAATGCATTCGACCTGATCAAACCATCCCCACCTGCTTCAACTCACTCTTCAGATACGCGTAATAAATCGGCCCCGCCACCACCCCCGGCAGGCCGAACGCGGCTTCGAACACCAACATTGCCAGCAGCAACTCCCACGACTTGGCACTGATCTGCCCGCCGACGATGCGCGCGTTGAGGAAGTATTCGAGCTTGTGGATAACAATCAGGTAACCCAGCGCCGCCACCGCCACCCAGATCGATAGCGACAAGCCGACGATGGTGATCAAGGTGTTCGACATCAGGTTGCCGATCACCGGCAGCAGGCCGAGCAGGAAGGTCAGCACGATCAGGGTTTTGGTCAGCGGCAGCTTGATCCCGAACATCGGAAGGACCACCGCGAGAAAAATCCCGGTGAAGAAGGTATTGAGCAGGGAAATCTTGATCTGGGCGAAAACGATGTTGCGAAACGCCTGGACCAACAGGTGCAAACGGTCGAACAGCGCCGCGGCCAACGGTTTGCGCTTGGTCACATCCGGCGCTCGCTGCAAGGCAATGATCGCCCCCAGCACCATACCGATCAGCAGCGTCACGAACATGTGCGCCGCGTCCTTGCCCACCAGTTGCAAGTCGCTGAGGTGCTTGCTCATCCACTCGCCGATGGCCACGCGAAACTCGGCGGCACTGGCCGGTAGATAAGCGTCGATGAACGGCGGCAACTGCCCCCGCGCGCGGTCGACCACGACCATGAATTTGTCGAGAGAAGCACCAGGGTTTTCTGCCTCGTGCAGCAGAAAACTGATCGCACCGGCAAAGATCAGCGCCAGCACGCTCACCACCAATGTCCCCAGCAACGCCACCGCCAGCCAGCGCGCACGGCGGCCTTCGATCAGCCGCTGCAATTGCGGCGTGAGCATGTTGACCAGTTCAAACACCAACAACCCGGCCAGCAGGCTGGGCAGTAATCGCAGAGGGAGCACCAGCAGCAAACCACCAAAAATGATGACCCAGCTGATAAGCAACAAGACCTGACGCTGAGAAAACGCTGACATACAGCCTCAAAACGAACGACGTAAAAGGATTGGCAGTCTGCCAGCGTTCCGGGGCGAGCACTAGGGATTGTGTCGGTCGACCTTACCGGCCCCTTCGCGAGCAAGCCCGCTCCCACACTGGATCTCCTGTGAACACACCTTCTGTGCACGCCTGAGAATAAATGTGGGAGCGGGCTTGCTCGCGAAGGGGCCAGCACAACCGCCACAAAGCCTCCCGAGCTGACCGCGCTGCTTATTTTTTCTTCAGGCAATCGCTCATGAAGGTTTTGCGTGCATCACCCGTGAGGGCCTGGGCGGTCGCCGTGGCATTGCAGGTTTTCATCTTTTCTTGTTGAGGGGTCATGGGCTTGGCGGCATCGGCGGCCGGCGCGGCTTTGAGGCAGGTGCTCATGAAGGCTTTGCGCTCGTCGCCCTTGAGGCTTTTGGCGGTAGCCTCGGCATTGCAGGTGGTCATCTTGTTCTGTTGGGCAGTGGCGGCGAAACCCTGGGAGCAGAGCAGCAAACCGACCATCAACAACGGGGCACGCAACATCTTCATGGAGTGTTCTCCTTGTTGCCGCACCGATGGATGCGGCCTCGTTTCGGAGTGTAGACAAAGCCTGTTACACGTTCACCTGCTATCGAGATGGCTGCGTCGATATTGCTCAGGTGTGCACCCGGCCTGACGCTGAAACATCGCAATGAATGCCGAGCCGGTGCTGTACCCCATGTCGAAGGCGATTTCCTGAATGCTGCGCTGGCTATCGAGCGCTTCGATCGCCGCCAGAAACCGCAAGCGTTGCCGCCACTCCCCGAAACTCATGCCCAACTCGCGGACAAACTGCCGGGCCAACGTGCGTTCGCTGACGTGAATTTGCGCGGCCCAGTGCCCCAATGGTCGGTTATCCCCAGGCTCGGCCTGCAAGGCCTCAAGAATTCCAAGCAACCCGGGACTGCTGGCGTAAGGCAAATAACACTCATGCATCGGCGCCTGTCGCAGTTGGTCCACCAGCACTTGAGCCAGACGCTTGTCAGCATCGTGCTCGGGAATTTTCACATCGCGGGCGGCGAAGTCTTTCAGGATCGCCTTGAGGATGTCGCTGATCGCCAGGGTGCAAGCCTGCTGCGGCAGATCACGGCACAGCGCCGGCGCAAGGCAGACCGCGCGATAGTTGATCGGCTGATTGCTATAGAAACTGTGCTCGGTCCCGGGCGGCACCCACACCGCGTATTGCGGCGGCGACATGAAGCGGCGGCTGCCGATTTCCATGTGCAAGACCCCATTGGCCGAATACTCGAGGGTGCCCCAAGGGTGATGGTGGGCCGAGGCGTATTCATGGGTGTTGAAGTCGGCATAACGGAAATAGACCGGGGCCGGCAGCTCGCTGAAATCCAGCAGGTCGATGTGTTTGCTGTTCATGCTGTCCGGAATCAGAGGCAGATTGTCTGGATCGCAGTATAAGCATTGATACAGACAAGCGGATAATCACCCTTCATTAACGTTCTGGTTTTCCCCGATGCAATACGCTTATCCCCTGCTGGCCATTTTCATTTGGGCCGGCAACACCGTGATCAACAAACTCGCGGTCGGCGCGATCTTTCCCGCCGAAATCGGTTTCTACCGCTGGCTACTGGCCGCAATGCTGTTCACGCCTTTCATGCTTAAACCGGTGATCGCCCACTGGCCGTTGATCCGCCCGAATCTGGGCAGGATTTTCATCCTCGGCGTACTCGGTATGGCGGTTTATCAAAGCCTGGCTTACTTCGCTGCGACGCTGACTTCGGCCACCAACATGGGGATCATTTTGTCGCTGATGCCGTTGATGTCGCTGGCCATGGCGATTGTCAGCCTCGGCCAACGCCTGACCGCCGGTGCACTGGCCGGCTCGGTGTTGTCGTTTGCGGGTGTTTTGGTGGTGGTGTCGTCCGGCAGCCTTGGCGCGTTGCTGGAACACGGGGTGAACCTGGGTGACGCGATGATGCTGATCGCCACGCTGGCGTATGCGATTTACAGCACCCTGCTGAAAAAATGGCAGCTGCGTTTGCCGCCGCTAGTGTTGTTGTATTTACAGGTGTTGGTCGCGGTGGTGGTGCTGTTTCCGCTGTTCCTCGCCTCACCGAAAGTCGGCCCGACCCTGCAGAACATCCCGCTGGTGCTCTACGCCTGCCTGCTGGCCTCGATGCTTGCGCCGCTGGCGTGGATGCAGGCCGTGGTGCGCCTGGGGCCGAGCCGGACCACGCTGTTTTTCAATCTGCTGCCGTTGATTACGGCGCTGATTGCGGCGGTGGTGCTGCATGAGCAGTTGGCGCTGTATCACCTGGTGGGTGGGGTGCTGACGTTGAGTGGGGTGATTTTGTCGGAGCGCTGGACCACGGTGCTTGGTCGTAGGGTCAGTGTTGCCTGATATGACGCCTTCGCGGGCAAGCCTCGCTCCTACAGGTTTGGCGTCATGCTCATTGCCGGCGTCCGACACAAAACCTGTGGGAGCGAGCCTGCTCGCGATGAACGATAACGCGGTTTGACTGCTAAACCCCGGCCGCTTTCAACCGCGCCGCATGCTCGACAAACAACCGCACCGGCTCTGCACCCTTGCCCACCAACCCCAGCGATTGGTTGACGATATCGAAGTGATCCATCGGGTATTCATCACCGATCACCGTCCCCAAATGCGAGCTGTAACGCCCGACCATCCCGTCGCAATGCCCCGCCTCACGCACAAAGGTCCTGGCAAACAACCGGCAACTGCGATTGGTCCCGTCGAACAGGTTACACCCGCGATCGGTCTTGCCCGGTTGTAAAGTCCCGGACCAGGAGTAATAACGCACGCCATTGACCATTTCCGGGCCGTGCCCGCCCCAGGCTTCAGGCAGGCCCTGTGGATAACGCTGATTGAACAGCGCCACGCCCGCCGTGGTCAGGGATTGATGCGAAGCCGGGATATCCACCGGCAGTCTCGGCCCGCGATAGCCGGTTTCCAGCAGGCACATCAGCGCGCTGATCAACCACAGTAAAAAGCTCAGGAGCCGGCCCTTGGCGCTGTCAGCCGGATAATGGGTGTGCAGATGGTCCGCCAGCTCCGAGCCGTGATTCGGCCCGGCCACCGAAGTCACCGAAGCCACCTGGTCCGGGCGTTTTGCCGCAGCGTAACGGGCGGTCAGCGAGCCCTGGCTGTGGCCGATCAGGTTGACTTTCTCGGCCCCGGTTTCACGCAAAATCTCCTCGATCCGTGCCAATAATTGTTCGCCGCGCACCTCAGTGGAGTTGAGCGGCGAGACCTGCACCGCGATGACGGTCGCCCCATCCCGGCGCAGCGCCGAAATGATTCCGTACCAATAGGGATAGAACAACAAGCGGATAAACCCGAGCATCCCCGGGACCAATACCAACGGGTAACGCGTGGCGGAACCTTGCGACATGGATGAACATCCTTGTGATCGGTGAGATGAAGCAAGGCTGGATGCAAGGCGTCAGCCAAGCATCGTCACCCAAGATGACAACTCAACGACCAGTCTATGACATCGCTTACTTCAACCCCACCACGCCCGCCACTATTAGCCCGACCGACACCAGCTTGAGCGCGGTCAGGCTTTCGCCAAGCAGCGCAAAGCCTAGAAACACCGTGCCCAGTGAGCCGATGGCGGTCCAGATCGGGTAGGCGATGCTCACCGGCAATTCGCGCATGGCCAGGGTCAGAAAGTAAATCCCGCCCACCGCCGCCGCCACCGTAATCACCGAGGGCCAGAGCCGGGTGAAGCCTTCGGCGTACTTCATGCCCATGGCGAAGGTGACTTCGAACCCGGCGGCGATCAGCAAGAACAACCAGGCCATCTAGAACGCCCTGGCCAGCGCCAGCAAACGCTGCTCGGCCTCGGCCACGGACACCTGGAAGGTGCGTTCGGCGGACTCTTCGCCCTCGGCGGCAACGACCGTGACGTCGGTGATGCCAATGAACCCCAACGCGGTGCGCAAAAACGGGTCGGCATGGTTCATCGCTTCAAGTTCACCGCCGGGGCCGAAGCCGAACCCGCCGCGACTGGTGACGATCAACGCCTTTTTGCCCCGCACCAGCGGTTCGTACTGCGCGATGCCGTTGTCCAGGGTGTGATTGAACGTCAGCCCGAGCCGCACAATCTGGTCGATCCAGGCCTTGAGGCCGCTGGGCACGCTGAAGTTGTACATCGGGGTGGAAATCACCAACAGATCGTGGCCGAGCAACTCCCCCACCAATTCATCGCTGAGTGCCAGGTCGGCCTGCATCGACAGCGGTCGTGCGTCAGGCTCGGGATGAAAAGCGGCTGCCACAAACGCTTCGTTGACGGCCGGAATCAACGCCCGACCGACTTCACGGCGGGTCAATTGCGACTGTGGGTTGCGGACCTGCCAGGCCGAAAGAAACACCTCGGCCAGACGCCGCGAATGAGAACGTTCGCCACGGGGGCTGGCGTGAATGGCAAGAATTCTGCTCATCTGAATCTCCTTGAAGGGCTAAACTGAAACGGCTTGTGGTTGCAGCTTGAAGCGCGTGACCGTCTATCTTCAAATGAACAAAAATCAGTCTGGATGAATCCATTTCATCCATGGAGTTTTAAGATGTTTGCCTCGTTGCCGCTGACCGCCCTACGCGCCTTCGAATCCGCCTCGCGCCTGTTGAGCTTCAAGGCCGCCGCCGAAGAGCTCTCGGTGACGCCGACGGCGGTTTCCCATCAGATCCGCTCCCTGGAAAACTGGCTCGGCGTGCCGTTGTTCGAGCGACTGCCACGGCAGGTGCGCCTCACCGAGTGCGGCGAACGGCTGTTCCGCAGTCTGCACGGCGCCCTGCTGGAAGTGGCGCAAAGCGTCGATACCTTGCGCCCGCAACGCAGCGGCACGAACCTGACGATTTCCACCACAGCCGCGTTCGCCGCCCTCTGGCTGGTACCGCGGCTGGGACGTTTTTACGCCCGCCATCCAAACATCAGCCTGCGCCTGGACACTCACTGTGAAGTGATCGATTTACATCAGGACGCCAGCGTCGATCTGGCGCTGCGTTACAGCCTCGACGATTACCCGAACCTGTATGGTTTGTGCCTGTTCGACGAATCCTTCGGGGTCTATGGCTCGCCTGAACAAGTGGCCCTGGCGCCCAGTCGGGTACCGACCCTGATCAGCGTGCATTGGCACAACTCCAAGCTGTACGCCCATGGCTGGGAGGCCTGGTGTGCACGATCCGGCGAAACCTGGCTGACCGAACAACCGGCGGTGCGTGAGTACGACGAAGAGCATTACGCCCTGCAAGCTGCCATCGCCGGACAAGGCCTGGTGCTGGCAAGCAACATTCTGGTGTCGGAAAGTGTGGCCAGCGGTTTGCTGCTGCCTTATCGAGGGGATATTCAGGTCGACGGGGCCGGATACAGCGCACTGTGCGTACCGGGCCGCGAACGGCATCCGCCGGTGCGGGCGTTTTTTGCGTGGTTGCAGGAGGAGGCCAGGTTGTCTGGTCTATTGCCAAGATCGCAGCCTGAGGCAGCGCCTACCAGAGCGCTTTCGCGAGCAAGCCCGCTCCCACATTAGACCGCGTTGCCTGTCTGAACGCGGTCTAATGTGGGAGCGGGCTTGCTCGCGAAGGCGTCATCGCAGACACCCAATTACTTGGTGGGCTTGACCGTCACCGGCGCCTTCCCGGCCTTCATCTGCTCCAGCAACGGCGCACACTGATTCGGCTCACCACCGCTGGGCGCTATCAGCGCCAGCAAGCCCGCCGCCGGCGCGGCAATCACACCCAGCGCAACCATTCCGGCCCCGCGCAGCATTAACGGCACCGGTTTCACGCCCGCATCCGGCTTGATGAACTTGCCCCGCACATACAGAGGCGAACGCAGCGAAATCAAACGCCAGCCCTTGGATTCCGGGGAGATAGTCAGGTCCAGTTGCTCGGTCGCCATGTTCGCCGTGCCGTCGACATAGACGATTGCATTCTCGGTATCGAAGACGAACAGCCGCGTGGTCGCCAGACCGGCCTTGATCTCGAAATCGGCCGCCGCGCAGTTGATCTTCACTTCCTTGTCGCCAAAGATCTTGCCCACTACATAGTTGCCGACGTTGAGCCCCGCCAACTCCATCAACTCACGACTGATCGCGCCGTCATTGATCAGCATCTTCAAATTGCCGTCGGCAGTGCCCAGCAGTTTGGCTACCGAGTTGCCCCGACCGACAAGATCGGCGTCGCCATTAAGCTCACCGAAACTGGTTTTCATCCGCTCCAGGGTGGGGAACAGCTGCTTGAGCTTGAACTTGCGCGCGGTCAGTTTGGCCCGGCCTTCCAAAGGCTCGGTGCGTCCGTCCAGACGAATCTGCGCATCCAGATTGCCACCGGCCACGCCGAAACGCAGGGGCTCGAGGCTGAGCACACCATCGGTCAGCACCACGTGGGTATAGAGATCGTTGAACGGCAGTTTTGCGCTGTGGACGATGCGTTTGCCGGTGAATTCCACATCAGCGTCCATGTCGCGCCAACGTTCAGTCCTGAACTCCTCGACCGGTAGCAGCTTGTCCGCCGGCTGCTTGCTTTCGCCGCCGCGGGCCTCTTGCCTGGCGTTGGAATCGGCACCGATCAATGGGGCCAGGTCGGTAAACAGCAGTTGATTGGACTCCAGCGCCCCGCTGAGTTTGGGCCTCGGCTGGCTCGCCACGTAGGTCAGGTTGCCATGGATGTCGCTCTCGCCGATCTTGCCGTTGAACGCCTCATAGCGGTACACCGCCCCGCCCGGCTCATGCAGCTTGGCAATCAAGTGCCCGTCGGTGGCGTAAGGCGGAGTATCCGGCAGGGTCACGCCGATCAGTGGATAGAGATTACCCAGGCTGGCACCGGCCAGTTTCAGGCGCAGATCCAGGGCACCGAGGTGCAATGGATCGGTGAGCGTACCGGCCAGCTCGACGCTGGTGTCGGCGACCTTCATTTGCGCCTGAAGCGGAAACGGCCTGGAGGCGTCCTGTAAAGCCAGCAAACCGCCGGTCTTGCCCTCGCCCGCGAGATTCTGACCGTGGTATTGGCCTTTGACCTTCAATGCGAAGGCGTAATCCTGCGGCGAACCACCCTTTTCAACCGCTTTTTTTGCTGCCTTGTCTCCGACTATGTCGCTGAATGGAATCGGCTTGCCCAACGGATCGACAAGCAGATCAAGCTGAGTCTTCAGCTTCTGGTCGTCGAGCGTGACGTGGCCCTTGTCGAAGCCGATGGCCCCGATGTCCAGCACCCAGTTCGAAGGCTCGGCGTTTGGGTCTTTGGGGTCGAACTTGAACGTCCAGTTGGCGCGACCGTCGGGCAGACGTTGCAGATTCGCATTGGGTTCGCTCAGGTCGATACGCGGGATCACCACCCGCTGCACCAACAAGGCCAGCGGCGAAATGCGCAGCTCAACGCGTTTGAGGGTGGCCATCTGCGGTTGTTTCGACCAGTCCGTATTGCCCAGGGTCAGGTCCTCAGCCACCACATGCGGCCACGGCACCCAGGCCCGCCAGCCGCCCTCGTCAGTCTGGCGCTGCCAGATCACCGCAAGATTGCCATTGATGGCGAACGGACGATGCAGTTCTTCGGACACTTTGGCGTTCAGGGGCGGCTTGATCCGGTTCCAATCGAAGAACGCAATGATCAATACCAGGACGGCCAGCAGGACAACAAGGCTGGCGAAAGTCCAGGCGAGAATTTTACGAGTGCGCGTCATTGCACAGGGCTCCTGAATACGACTGAGCGTCCCGACAGCGACGCACTGATGAAACGTTAGGCCAGAACCGGCCTGCCATGAAATCTAGGACTGGGAAATGGCGCGCAGGTTTAACCGAATAGGCACTTAACACTCAAATAATCGGCCGGGGACATCCTGCCCCCTCATCCGGCGTTACCGCACCCGCACTTTTGCGAAGCGAGAGTGGGTCGAAAACACCCACCTCAGTGCAAAAAAGCTCGCCGGAAACAACCGTTCTAGAGCGCTGCGGCCGAACAATCAATTCTGTTGATTATTACCATTGCGTTTATGAACTTTTGTATCGACTTATCGAGAGTAGCATTGCTCTCGTACCCACTTTATCGCCCTCCCAAGGAGCAACCCATCATGAAACGCGAATTACTGCTTAGCCTGACCCTCTCGATGTTAGCCAGCACCGCTTTTGCTTTGCCGGCCGCTGATCAGGCCACTCCACAAGTCAAAGAAAGCCGCTCGGTGTTCAGCCAGACCGTTGCCGCCGATGGTTCCGACCGCACACCACAGGGCCAGACCCTGGCCGAAGGTGGCAATGATCGCCTGAAAGAAAAAGGCCTGATCACTCAAGATGGCTCGGATCGTACTCCACAAGGCCAAACTCTGGCCGCTGACGGTTCCGACCGCACTCCACAAGGCCAGACCCTGGCTGCCGACGGTTCCAGCCGCACTCCACAAGGCCAAACCCTGGCTGCTGACGGTTCCGATCGCACTCCACAGGGTCAAACCCTGGCTGAAGGTGGTGGTGACCGTGTGATCGAACGCAACAGCGCTGTGAGCTAAGCCCATGGCGGCCCCGAAAAAAAGCCCAATCCCCGGATTGGGCTTTTGACTTTATAGACGCTGCATTTCCCCGCGTGATCTCCCGATAGTCGTTCGACGCCAGCGAAGCCGATTTGCTAGAGTGCGCCGCTGTCTTGTCCAGAAAACACCCTTGCGATGCTGCCCCGCGCCGAACAGAAACAACAGACCCGCAACGCCCTGATGGACGCTGCCCGCCACTTGATGGAAAGCGGCCGAGGATTCGGCAGCCTGAGCCTGCGCGAAGTGACCAGAACCGCCGGGATCGTACCCACCGGTTTCTACCGGCATTTCGCCGACATGGATGAACTGGGCCTGGTGCTGGTGAGCGAAGTCGGTCAGACCTTCCGTGAAACCATCCGCCTGGTGCGCCATAACGAGTTCGTCATGGGCGGCATCATCGATGCCTCGGTACGGATCTTTCTCGACGTGGTCACGGCCAATCGCTCCCAGTTCCTGTTTCTTGCCCGCGAGCAGTACGGCGGCTCATTGCCAGTGCGCCAGGCCATTGGCCGCTTGCGCGAAGACATCAGCTCGGACCTGGCGGCGGACTTGTCGCTGATGCCGAAACTGCAGCATCTGGACATCGCAGGCTTGAGCGTCATGGCTGATCTGATCGTCAAAAGCGTGTTCGCCACCTTGCCGGACATCATCGATCCACCGGCTCAGGCGTTGCCGGAGCATCTGACACCTCAGGCGAAAATCACTCAGCAGCTGCGGTTTATCTTTATTGGCCTCAAGCACTGGCAGGGATTGGGCAGCACCGAGTAATCCCTGTGGGAGCGGGCTTGCTCGCGAAAGCGTCGGTACATCCAGCATCCATGTGACTGGAAGACTGCCTTCGCGAGCAAGCCCGCTCCCACATGGACCCTCTACTTCGCTGCAATTTGGTGCGCTCAACAATAATTCGCACCAAGTTAATCCAGCTTCCCGCCCTCCCACTCCGCCCCGACAGGCATTTCCTACGCTTCCCCCGATTGGCAAGCCCCTTGCTCTATCCCTGAGCATTGTCCATTGCTGGAAGCCTTCCGATGCTGGTGATTCATCGCAGAATCGACCCTCAACCCGTCTGGGCCGCCGAGTTGCACCTGACCTTCGAAGCCCGGAGCAAAAGCCGCTTGCGCTGTTTCAGTGCCGAGGGTGAAGACGTCGGGTTGTTTTTGGAGCGCGGCCAGCCGCCCCTGTATGACGGTGAATGCCTGCAAGCCGAAGACGGGCGCGTGGTTCGCGTCTGTGCTCGCCCCGAACAACTGCTGCACGTCACCTGCGTCAACGCTTTCGAACTGACCCGCGCCGCCTATCACCTGGGCAACCGCCATGTGGCCCTGCAGGTCGGCGATGGCTGGTTGCGCCTGCTCGACGATTACGTACTCAAGGCCATGCTCGAGCAACTGGGCGCCAACGCCGAGAACATCGAAGCGCCATTCCAGCCGGAACATGGTGCCTACGGCGGCGGCCATCACCATTCACGGCATGGGGACGAGGATTTCAACTACCCGCCGAAACTGCACCAGTTCGGCGTGCGCTTATGAACCCGGCCTGGGCGCTGCTGCGTCTGGCCAGCCCGCAGCTGCCGATTGGCGGATACAGCTATTCCCAGGGTTTGGAGATCGCTGTGGATAACGGCCGCGTGGACGATCCCGACAGCGCGCGGCGCTGGATCAGCGATCAGTTGCTGCTGAACCTGGCGCGTTTTGAAGCGCCGCTACTGCTCGCCCATTGCACTGCTGCGGCCGAAGAAAACTGGGCCGAACTGCTGCAACGCTGCGAAGAACATCGCGCCAGCCGGGAAACCCGTGAGCTGCATCAGGAAAGCCGGCAGATGGGCTATTCACTGAAGCAACTGCTCAACGGTTTACCGGAACTGGATGCGCCGGCCCGGGCCTTTCTCGACCAATGCCCTGAACCACACCTGGCCCTTGGCTGGGCGCTGGCGGCCCGCGCCTGGCAGATCAGCCCACAAGATGCGCTGGCCGCCTGGCTCTGGAGCTGGCTGGAAAACCAATTGGCCGTGTTGATGAAAACCCTGCCTCTGGGCCAGCAAGCCGCGCAGCGCCTGACCAGTGAACTGCTGCCGCTGCTGCAACAGGCGCAGCAAGACGCCACCCGAATCAACCCCGAACACTCTGGCAGCGCCGCTTTCGGCCTGTCCCTGGCGTGCATGGCCCATGAGCGCCAGTACAGCCGTCTGTTCCGTTCCTAGGGCCTGTTATTTTGGGCCTTTTATTTTGGAGAACCACATGAACACACAACCTCTGCGCGTCGGCATTGGCGGCCCGGTCGGTTCCGGCAAAACCGCCCTGACCCTGGCCCTGTGCCTGGCCCTGCGCGACCGCTACAACCTGGCCGTTGTCACCAACGACATCTACACCCGCGAAGACGCTGACTTCCTGGTGCGCAACGAAGCGCTGGCGCCCGAGCGGATCATCGGTGTGGAGACCGGCGGCTGCCCGCACACCGCGATCCGCGAAGACGCCTCGATCAACCTCGAAGCCGTGGATCAACTGAACCGGCGCTTCCCGGGGCTGGACCTGATCCTGGTGGAGTCCGGCGGTGACAACCTTTCGGCGACCTTCAGCCCGGAACTGTCCGACCTGACCATTTACGTGATCGACGTCTCGGCCGGCGACAAGCTGCCGCGCAAGGGCGGGCCGGGGATCTGCAAATCCGATTTGCTGGTGATCAACAAGATCGACCTCGCGCCGCTGGTAGGCGCCTCGCTAGAGCTGATGGACAGCGACACCCAACGCATGCGCAACGGCAAACCGTTCGTCTTCAGCAACCAGAAAACCGGCCAGGGTCTGGAAGCGATCATCGCCTTCATCGAACGCCAGGGCTTGCTGACTGCGGCCTGATCACATTTATCAACAAGGAAGCTTATCCATGACACTGAAACGCATTCTGGGCTCCATGGCCCTGCTGCTGACCCCGGCCATCGCATTCGCGCATCCTGGGCACGGCGACAATGGCTTGGTCGCCGGCATCAGCCACCCGATTGGTGGTCTCGATCATTTGTTGGCGATGGTTGCCGTAGGGTTGTGGGCTGCGCAGCAGAAAGGTTCTGCACGCTGGGCACTGCCCTGCACATTCGTGGGCACTATGCTGATCGGCGGGCTGCTGGGCTTTGAAGGGTTGAACCTGCCGGCGCTGGAGGGCGGGATTGCGGCATCGGTATTGGCGTTGGGCTTGGCAGTGGCTTTGGCGGTGCGTCCGCCGCTGAGCGTGGCGGTGGGTGCGACTGCGTTGTTCGCACTGTTTCATGGCGTGGCGCATGGTCTGGAGCTGCCGGACATGTCGAGCCCTTGGGCGTATGCGGCTGGGTTTGTGGTGGCGACGGCAGCTTTACATGCAGCGGGATATGCGATGGTTCGCGTCTTGCCTCAGGCCGCCGCACCACTGGTTCGGTTGGCGGGTGCGGCTTCGGCGGCGACTGGGGTGTGGTTGCTGGCGGGTTGATTTCTTTATCGTCTGTTATGGCCTCTTCGCGGGCAAGCCTCGCTCCTACAGGTTTTGTGGTCGGATTACGTACGACGAATAACCTGTAGGAGCGAGGCTCGCCCGCGAAGGCGGCCTGACAGACACCGCGTCTCTCAGGCCTGCTAACATGTCGCGCAATTAACCCTGCCGTGACGACGCCAGCCAATGCCGCATGTTTCCCGCTCCGCTTCCCAGCCTGAATTGACCGCCCTGTTCGCCTCGGTGCAACAGCACTTCCAGGACGTGATCGTGCCGCTCTGGCAAGGCCCCGGCTGGAACGCCGACATGGCATTACCTTATGAAGCGCTGGACGCCGAGCATCAGCCGCTGCCACCGCAGCGCTATCGGGCCATGGCTTGCGCGCGGCAGCTGTACCTGTTTTCCAGCCTGATCGGCCAAGTGCCTCAGGCCGAAGAGCGTGCGGCGGCGCTGTTCCGCTCCTTGCAACAGCATTTCCACGATGCCGAGCATGGCGGCTGGTTCTACAGCATCGACCCGCAAGGTGAGCCGCTGGATCAGCGCAAAGACCTCTACACCCACGCCTTCATCCTGTTCGCCTGCGCCCATTATTGGGACAAGGTTCGCGAACCGCTGGTGGAGTCGGTACTCAACGCCACGCTGGAAGTGTTGGCGCAGCGCTTCGCCACAGGCGACGGCCTGTACGAAGCCAGCCTGGACCGTGATTGGTCCTCGCTCAACGCCGGGCCGCTGCAGAATCCATTGATGCATTTGGCCGAAGCCTTCCTTGCCATCCTTTCGGTGCGCGAGGACGTTGCTGTGCAGAGTGCGCTTGTCGAGTTATGCACAGCCATGCAAAAGCGCTTCATCGATCCGCAACACGCGGTATTGATGGAGAAGCCGCTGGGCGCTGTGGATAACTGGTTCGAGCCAGGCCATCAGTTCGAATGGTATTTCCTGCTGGAGTCCTCACCCTTGCTGCGCGGCTCCAAATTGCATGCCTCGCTGGATCGCGCCTTTACGTTCACCGAGCAATTGGGTGTGGATCAGCAGACTGGTGCTGTGCGCGCGATGCTGGAACTGGACGACGCCCCTCGTGACGCGACCCAACGCATCTGGGCCCAGGCCGAATACCTGCGCGCCCTGACCTTGCGCCCGGGCAGCGAAGCCTCTGTGCAGCGCCAATTGCAGGCGCTGCAACAGCGCTTTTTGCATGCGGGCGGCTGGTATGAGTGTCGCGATGAGCAGGGCGAAGTGAGCCGCAAGGACATGCCTTCGACTACGCCTTATCACTTGGCGACCTGCTATCGCGGGCTGGCCGAGTATTTGCGCTGACTGAGAGATTGCTTTCGCGGGCAAGCCTCGCTCCTACAGCTCATGTGTCGTTCGTAGAATCATGATTCAACACAAAACCTGTAGGAGCGAGGCTTGCCCGCGAACAGCCGTTACTCGGCCTTACGCCTTACGCTCAATCGCAAACCCGCTCCAGGTCTGGCTCACCGGCATCAGCTCAAGGCTGTTGATGTTGATGTGGGCCGGTGCGTTGAGCACCCAGAAGATGGTCTCGGCGATGTCTTGCGGCTGGATCGGCTCGGCACCGGCGTAAGTGGCGTTGTAACGCTCCTGGTCACCGGCGAAACGCACCAGCGAGAACTCGCTCTCGCACAGGCCCGGCTCGATGTTGCTGACCCGCACGCCAGTCCCTTGCAGGTCGCAACGCAGGTTCAGGGAGAACTGTTTGACGAATGCCTTGCTCGCGCCATACACGTGACTGCCCGGGTACGGGTAGTTGCCGGCGATGGAACCGAGGTTGACGATGCTGGCGCCACGACCGTGAGCGATCAAACGCGGCAACAACAGGCGAGTGCTGTACATCAGGCCTTTGATATTGGTGTCGACCATGGTGTCCCAATCATCAAGATCGCACTTGGGAGCCGGGTCCACGCCCAAGGCCAGGCCGGCGTTGTTGATCAGCCCGCGCAGCTTGGCGAAGGACGGCGGCAGGTTGGCAATCGCTTGCTCCATGGCCTTGCGATCCCGTACGTCGAGCACCAGTCCATGAACCTCGGTCTGCTTCGACAACTCGGCGCACAGGGCATTGAGGCGCTCTTCACGACGACCTGTCAGCACCAGTTTCCAGCCGGCTTCGGCAAAACGACGGGCGCAGGCTTCACCAAAACCGGAAGTCGCGCCGGTAATAAACAGGGTGTTGGACATCGTGTTCTCCTTGCTTCGGCTGATCGACAGCCCTTGGAATAGAAAATCAGTTGCCAGCATGCCCGGCCTTGTTCACAGCGGCAACCATCGCAAAAACCGTACAAAAAACAATCAACACCGGCAACACCATATGGGCTGTGGCTTGCAGCCATGTACGCGCACCTTATCCACAGGCCGGTCCACAGTTTCCGGGGGCAAGTGCAAAAGCTGCAAGCCGCTGCCTATAAGGCTTTGCGGGCAGATTAGAAAGTTTTTTGCTTGACCCTAAGGTGCCTGCTGTGTAATCCCGGGCAATTTGCACGACCGGGCGGTCAAACCGACGATGGCTCCAAGCCAGTAACCACGGCCCTCAGCCGACTCTTTCCAGAGTTTAACCACAGACTTATCCACAGGCTTGTCCACCTCGATTCATACCGTGTCTGCTTCTAACAAAAAGGTTGACAAAGCCGGCTCGAGGTCCAGCAAAAACACCTGATCAAAAAACAATCACATCGCTGCAAGCCACGGATTCAAAGGCTTTCAGCCAGCTACTCCCACGTTATTCACAGCCAGCTCCACAGCAAACGGGGACAAGTCAAAACCGTGATAAAACAGCACTTTGCAGCGGCTTTATGTCGCGCTTTGAGAGGTCGTGAATATTGTTTTCCACAATTTCCAAAAAAAAAACCACCCTCCTTGTGGGAGCGGGCTTGCTCGCGAAAGCGGTGGCACATTCAGCACCAAAGCGACTGGAACGCCGCCTTCGCGAGCAAGCCCGCTCCCACAGGGTTTGTAGTGTTTTATAGATAAGAAAAAGCCCCGACGATTGCTCGCCAGGGCTCGTTGTAGCAACGGAGAAATCAGTGGCCGCCGAGATAGGCGTTACGCACCTCATCGTTCACCAGCAGCTCCTTGCCGGTGCCGCTGAGGCGGATCTCGCCGTTGACCATCACGTAGGCCCGGTCCGACAACTTGAGAGCGTGGTTGGCGTTCTGCTCCACCAGGAAGATGGTCATACCGGTGCTGGCCAGTTCCCGCAGGGTCGCGAAGATCTGTTTCACCACAATCGGCGCCAGCCCCAGGCTCGGCTCATCGAGCAGCAACAGCTTTGGCCGGCTCATGAGCGCCCGGGCGATGGCGAGCATTTGTTGCTCGCCGCCGGACATGGTCATGGCGCGTTGGGTACGCCGCTCTTCGAGCCGTGGAAACAACTCGAACATGCGCTGCATGTCTTCCTTGGCGTACTTGTCACCGATTGGAATCGTACCCATCAACAGGTTTTCCTCGACGGTCATGTCAGGGAACACCCGCCGACCTTCCGGCGATTGAGCGATACCGTTGGACGCGATGTAGTGGGACGACTTATGGGTGATATCCACACCCTGATAGACGATTTGCCCGTCAGCCGCCCGTGGCTGGCCGAAGATCGACATCAGCAGGGTCGATTTGCCGGCGCCGTTGGAGCCGATCAGGCTGACGGTTTCACCTTCATTGATGTGCAACGAGACTTTCTTCAGGGCCTGAATCGGCCCGTAGAACACGTCCAGATCCTTGAGCTCGAGGATGGGTTTACTCATACCACTTCCTCTTCTTCGGCGCCCAGGTAGGCGGCAATCACTTTCGGATCGTGTCGAATCGCTTCAGGCCCGCCCTCGGCAATGACAACGCCGTGGTCCAGTACAACGATGTGGTCGGAAATACTCATTACCATGCCCATGTCGTGTTCGATCAGCACCACGGTCAGATCGTGCTCGTCGCGCAGCAGCCGGATCATCGCGCTCAGCGCTTCGGTTTCCTGAGGGTTGAGGCCGGCGGCCGGTTCGTCGAGGCAGATGATCTGCGGCCGGGTACACATGGCCCGGGCGATCTCCAGACGGCGTTGCTGACCGTAGGACAGCTCACCGGCCAGGCGGTTGGCGCAGTCCACCAGATCCACCACTTCCAGCCAGTAGAACGCATGGTCCAGCGCATCGCTTTCGGCCTTGCGGTATCCCTTGGTGTTGAGGATGCCGGCCAGCATGCCGCGGTTGACCCACATATGCTGGGCCACCAGCAGGTTTTCCAGCACCGACATTTCCCTGAACAGGCGAATGTTCTGGAAAGTCCGCGCCAGACCGGCACGGTTGATCAGGTGCGTACCACCAAACATCTTGTAGCGGAGTCGGTTGATAAAGCTTTTGGGTGAAACGAAATCGACGGCCTTGAACGGTTCCCCGAGCATTTTGATGACGTCGGTTTTCACACCGCGGGTGTTGAGTTCGATATGCCCGCCGGACGCTTTGTAAAACCCGGTCAAGCAGTTGAACACGGTGGTCTTGCCGGCGCCGTTGGGGCCGATCAGGGCGAAGATCGAGTTGCGCTTGACCTTCAGGCTGACATCGCTCAGAGCCTTGATGCCGCCAAAGTGCATCATCAGTTTGTCTACCGAGAGTACGACTTCGCTCATGGCGCTACTCCTTTACGCGGGGTCACACCGGTACGGCTGATCCGAATCAGGCCGCGCGGTCGCCAGATCATCATCAACACCATCAGGATGCCGAACAGCAGCACGCGATATTCCGCGAAGCCACGCAGCAGTTCCGGGGCGACAGTCAGCACGAACGCCGCAATCACCACGCCGATGGTCGAGCCCATGCCACCGAGCACCACGATGGCGAGGATCAGTGCCGACTCGAAGAAGGTGAACGAGGTCGGGTTGACGAACCCCTGATAGGTGGCGAAGAACACACCGGCCAGACCGGCAGTCGATGCGCCGATAGTGAACGCCGAGAGCTTGACCAGTACGTGGTTCAGGCCCATGGAGCGACAGGCGATTTCGTCTTCACGCAACGCTTCCCACGCCCGGCCGACCGGCATCCGGGTCAAGCGGTGCTTGATATGCAGCACGGCCAGTACCACCAGGAACAACACCGCGTAGATGAAGTAATACTTCACGTCCGGGTTATAGGCGATGCCGAAAAACTCATGGAACGGCACCCCACCCTCTTTCGCCCTTTTGCCGAACTCAAGGCCAAAGAACGTTGGCAACGGAGCCGCCATACCGTTCGGGCCGCCGGTCAGGGACAGCCAGTTATTGAGGATCAACCGGATGATTTCGCCGAACCCCAGCGTCACGATCGCCAGATAGTCACCGTGCAGGCGCAGTACTGGAAAACCCAGGATGCAACCGGCTAACCCGGCAGTGATTGCCGCCAGCGGCAGCACCGTCCAGAAACCCAGCCCCAGGTATTGATAACCGAGCGCCAGGCCGTAGGCACCAATGGCGTAGAACGCCACATAACCGAGGTCGAGCAGGCCGGCCAGGCCGACCACGATGTTCAGCCCCAGCCCCAACAGAACGTAGATCAGCCCGAGAATAACCACGCCCAGCAGGTAGGAGTTGGAGAAAAACGGGAACACAACGGCGATGACGATCATCACCGGGATGATCCAGCGCAAGCGGGATTTGTAATCAGGCGGCAGTACATGAACCCCGGAGCCAGTGCTTTCAAAGCCTTCGAGAATTCTCAGGCCCTTGGGGGTTTGCAGGAACAGGCTCAAGGCAAAGCGGCCAGCCATGACGATGGCGACAATCCATGCCACCCGGGTCGCTTCCAGGTTGAAGCCGTAGCCGTCGAGGACCACGCCAACAATCGGGCCGAACACAATCAGGGCCACCAGGCCGGCAAGAATCGCGTCAACCAGGCTTCTTTTGAGATCAATGGTTTTTTTAGTGGTTGAAGACATCGCTTACACCTTCGACACAAGAGGACGGCCGAGCAGGCCTTGGGGCCGAAAGACCAGAACGAGAACGAGCAGCGAGAAGCTGAAAACGTCTTTGTAGTCCGAGTTGACCAAGCCAGAGAACAGCGACTCGGAGATCCCGAGAATGATCCCGCCAAGCATTGCCCCTGGCAGAGAGCCGATCCCGCCAAGTACCGCGGCGGTGAACGCCTTGATGCCAATGATGAAGCCCGCGTAGAAGTCGAATGTGCCGTAGTTCATGGTGATCAGCACGCCGGCCAGGGCCGCCATCGCCGCACCGATGATGAACACGTAGGAAATGACGCGATCGGTGTTGATCCCCAGGATCGAGGCCATCTTGCGGTCTTGCTGGGTGGCGCGGCACATACGGCCGAGCTTGGTGTACTTGATGACGTAGGTCAGCAGGGCCATCCCGACAAACGCTGCGACCAGAATGAAGATTTTGGTGTAGGTGAGCTGGACGAAGCCGGTTCCAACCTCAACTCGCCATGCACCAGTCAGCAGAGTCGGTACGCCTTGTTGACGGGCGCCTTGGGCAATCTGTGCATAGTTTTGCAGGATCAGCGAAATACCGATGGCGCTGATCAGCGGTGCCAGTCGGGTGGAGTTGCGCAGCGGTTTGTAGGCGACGCGCTCGATGACCCAGCCATACACCGCCGTGACGATGATGGTGAATACCAGGGTGCCAAGCATCAGCAGGGGGAAGGATTCAATACCGAAGTATGCCAGCAGAGCCAGACTGATTGCCGCGAGGTAAGCGGAAATCATGTAAACCTCGCCGTGGGCGAAGTTGATCATGCCGATGATGCCATAGACCATTGTGTAGCCGATGGCGATCAGGCCATAGACCGACCCGAGGGTCAGGCCGTTGACCAGTTGCTGCAGGAAAATACCATCCATAACGCAATCTCACGCAGTGAGAACCTGCACACCAGTGATGTGCGATTCTTCTAGGAAAAATACAGATTTACGTCGGAGCAATGTCAGCCACGATCAGCCTGGCCCCACTGATTCCGTGTGGGAGCGAGCCTGCTCGCGAAAGCGGTTGTACATTCAACAAAGCTGCTGTCTGTCAGTCCGTCTTCGCGAGCAGGCTCGCTCCC
This sequence comes from Pseudomonas sp. NPDC086112, assembly GCF_044746425.1. NCBI lineage: Bacteria > Pseudomonadati > Pseudomonadota > Gammaproteobacteria > Pseudomonadales > Pseudomonadaceae > Pseudomonas > Pseudomonas sp. NPDC086112. Next base: position 74,734 of record NZ_JBIVCD010000019.1, read on the forward strand.
ACAGGGACTTGTGGGGCTCAACTGATCGTGTCAGCCCTTACTTCTGTTTTTCCAGCTGGTGGTATTTGCCATCCTTGTCCCACTGGTAAACCACGTAGTCGGAGACTTTCAGGTCGCCCTTGGCGTCCCACTCTTTCTTGCCCATTACGGTCTGGACCGAGTTGGCCTTCAGCCATTTGGCCGCCGCTTCGCCATCATTCTTCTTGGCGCCATTGAAGGCAGCCGCGAGGGTCTGGACCGAAGCATAGGCGTACAGGGTGTAGCCTTCAGGCTCGGTGCCCTTCTTGCGGAACTCGTCCACGACAGTCTTGCTGTCTGGCAGCAGACGCGGGTCGGCACCAAAGGTCATCAGTACGCCGTCAACGAATTGCGGACCGCCAGCGGTGGTCACCAGTTCGTCGGTTACGATGCCGTCGTCGGACATGAACTTGACGTCTTTGAGGCCTTGCTCACGCAGTTGACGAACCAGAGGACCGGCTTCCGGGTGCAGGCCACCGAAGTAAACGACGTCGGCACCAGCGCCGCGGATTTTGGTGACGATGGTGCTGAAGTCTTTTTCGCCACGGGTCAAGCCTTCATACAGCACTGGCGTTACACCGCGCTTGGCCAGTTGAGCCTTGGTAGCATCCGCCAGACCTTGGCCGTAGGTGTCCTTGTCGTGCAGGACCACCACTTTCTTGCCCTTGAGCACGTCGACGATGTAGTCACCGGCCACGATGCCTTGCTGGTCGTCACGCCCGCACATACGGAACATGGCACTCAGGCCGCGCTCGGTAACCGCCGGGTTGGTGGAACCTGGAGTGATCGCGATGATGCCCGCTTCGTCGTAGATCTCGGAGGCCGGGATGGTCGACGAGGAGCAGAAGTGACCGACTACGCCAGCGACTTTCTGGTTGGTCAGGTCCTTGGCGACCGTCACAGCCTGTTTCGGTTCGCAGGCGTCATCGCCTTTGACCAGTACGATTTTTTCCCCGTTGACACCGCCAGCGGCGTTGACTGCATCAGCCGCTGCCTGCGCACCCTTCATGTACTGCTCGCCAAATGCAGCGTTGGCGCCTGTCATCGGCCCCGCCACACCAATTTTCACATCAGCCTGTGCAAACGCAGAAACACCCAACGCAGTTGCCACTGCGAGGGCCAGAAAGCCTTTCTTGTAAAACGTCTGGGACATGAGGTGGTGCTCCAAGGTTTTTTTTAGTTGGCACTGCGACTTCTCTGAATGCTCAGAGCAAGGGCCGTGCCATCGGTTTTTTATTCTGAAAAAAGTCGCTGCCTTATTGTTATTTCGACTGTTTCGGGCCCATTTTCATTGGGCGTGCAACCGTCTAAACCGCGAGAGGTGAAACCTTTTATATTTAAAGGCGCAACCCGTATGCGCCATCATTGCAACCGCAGCGCCAAACGATGTGCAACCAGCCTGTAACAGCCCGCGTCACCGAACTGCACACTGCTGGTGCGGGACTGCTACAACCCGCACCATTACAGGCTAGCCGCTTCGCTGAAAAGCGCCGCTTCCAGCAACATATTTCAACAATCAGATGACGATCCGCAGGCACTGGCCCGCGTGATACAACGAAAATCCGGCTTCATACAGGCAGCTTCGCAGCCCCACACCCGCCAATGGCTGCATGGGCGCGAAAGGAATCGGCAAGGCCTGAGGATTTCCATTACACAAATAATCGGCAAAGGCTTTGCCGACGACTGTACCGGTAGTCACGCCTCGACCGTTGTAGCCGGTGACGGCCACCAGACCTGGTGCCGGCTCAAACAGGCGCATCAAATGATCCGGCGTGAAAGCGATACAACCGGTCCAGGTGCATTCCCACTCCACCGGCTTCAAGTACGGAAAGTAATGCTGCTGAACCCGGTCGGCCCAGGCTTTCAGGAACCAGGTCGGTTTCTGGTTGCCATTGCCGAGACTGCCGAGTAACAACCGCCCTTCGGCATCGCGACGGATGCTGCTGAGCACCTGCCGGGTGTCCCAGGAACCCTGGCCGCCGGGCAGAATCTGCTGCGCGGCGTCTTCGGTCAGCGGCACCGAGGCCACTTGATAGTAATAACCGGGGAAAAAGTTGCGCCGCAGCTCCGTCCAGTCGCCTTCTGTATAGGCGTTGGAGGCGATGACCACCTGCTCGGCCAGCACCGAACCCTGGGCGGTTTGCACCGACCAGCGCTGGCCCTGACGTTCGAGTCGGGTCACCGGTGAATGATCGAACAGCTGACCGCCGAGGCTGATGGCCGCGTTGGCCAGCCCCGTGGTGTAGGCCATCGGGTTGATCGTGCCGGCACGCCGATCGAGCAGAGCGGCGGCGATCTTTTTTGTGCCGGTGGCTTGTTCGCAGGCTTGACCGGTTAACAGTTCCACCGGTGCACCACGACGTTTCCATTGTTCTTCGCGACTGCGCAGATCCGCTTCGCCACGCGCGTTGTGCGCCATGTGCAGCGTGCCTTCGCGGCGTAACTGGCAATCGATGTTGTATTTGTCGACCAGGCTGAACACCAGGGACGGCGCCGCACCCAGCATGCGGTTGAGCTGACTGCCGACCGCCTCGCCAAAACCGGCTTCGATTTCATCCGGTGGAATCCACATTCCGGCATTGACCAGCCCGACGTTACGCCCTGAACCGCCATGCCCGGCGCGATGCGCTTCCAGCACACAGACACTTTTACCTTGTTCCAGCAGATGCACCGCCGCCGACAAACCGGTGAAACCGGCACCGATGACGCAGACATCCACCGTCACCTCGCCCTTGAGCGCCACGTTGTCGGGCCTTTGCGGCGTCAGTTTTTCCCACAGACACTCTTCGCGTAACGGCATTGCCAGACTCCAACAGAAACCTAACAAACACATCCATTCCAGTGTGGGAGCGGGCTTGCTCGCGAAGGCGTCCGTGTATTCAGTATCTATGTGACTGAAAGACCGCTTTCGCGAGCAAGCCCGCTCCCACATTGGATTTTCATTGGATCAAAGATCTGAGCTCATCTCAGTCGAACGTAATCCCCTGAGCCAACGGCAACTCCAGCGAATAGTTCACGGTATTGGTCTGGCGACGCATGTACCCGCGCCATGCATCCGAACCGGACTCACGACCACCACCGGTCTCTTTTTCGCCGCCAAACGCACCGCCGATCTCCGCCCCGCTCGGGCCGATGTTGACGTTGGCGATCCCGCAATCGCTGCCCACCGCCGACATGAACTGCTCGGCTTCACGCACGTCGGTGGTGAAGATGCACGATGACAGGCCTTGTGGCACGGCGTTGTTCAGGCGCAACGCCTCTTCGAAATCGTTGTAACCGATCACGTACAGAATTGGCGCGAAGGTTTCGCTGCACACCACATCGCTCTGCTCCGGCATTTCGACGATGGCCGGCGAAACGTAGTAAGCGTTGGGGAATTTGTCTTCCAGCTGACGCTCGCCGCCGAACACCCGGCCGCCTTCGCTCAAGGCCTGCTCCAGCGCGTCCTGCATGTTTTCGAAGCTGTGTTTGTCGATCAGCGGCCCAATCAGATTGCCTTCCAGCGGATGGCCGATGCGCACCTTGGAGTAAGCAGCTTTGAGGCGGGTGACGATTTCCTCCTTCACCGATTCATGGGCGATCAGGCGACGCAACGTGGTGCAACGCTGACCGGCGGTGCCGACGGCGCTGAACAGAATCGCCCGTACGGCCATGTCCAGATCGGCGCTTGGGCCGAGGATCATCGCGTTGTTGCCGCCCAGCTCGAGAATGCTGCGGGCAAAACGTGCCGCGATTTTCGGCGCCACTTCGCGGCCCATGCGGGTGCTGCCGGTGGCGCTGACCAGCGCGACACGTGGGTCATCGACCAAGGCTTCGCCGGCATCGCGGCCGCCGATAATCACTTGGCTCAGGTGCGGCGGGGCGTCGCTGAAATTTTTCAGGACGCGGTCGAACAACGCCTGGCAGGCCAGCGCGGTCAGCGGGGTTTTCTCCGACGGTTTCCAGATCACCGGGTTACCGCAGACCAACGCCAGCGTGGCGTTCCAGGCCCAAACGGCGACCGGGAAGTTGAACGCACTGATCACGCCGACGATGCCCAGCGGGTGCCAGGTTTCGCGCATGTGGTGGCCAGGACGCTCGGAGGCGATGGTCAAACCGTACAGCTGACGGGACAGACCGACCGCGAAGTCGCAGATGTCGATCATTTCCTGAACTTCACCCAAACCTTCCTGAGTGATCTTGCCAGCTTCCCAGGACACCAGTTCACCGAGGTCGGCCTTGTACTCGCGCAAGATGTCGCCCAATTGGCGCACCAATTCGCCACGGCGCGGCGCCGGAACCTTGCGCCACAGTTCGAACGCATGATCTGCGCGACTGATGTGCTGCTCGACTTCAGCGGCGCCTTCCCAGTTCACGGCAGCGATACGGCTGCCATCGATAGGCGAATGCACCGGCACTTTGCCGTTCTGGTACAGGGCCGGGTTCACACCAAGACGATCAAGCAATGCGGCAACCATGGGTCACTCCTCAAGCAAAAAACAGAAAACGTGCAGCCGGATTCATTCGGCTGATCAGGTCTGTAGTTTTAGCTCCCCGGAGGTTACCCAACAAACGACCTTTAAGAGAGATATCATTCCGTTTATTCATGCTGCGAATCTGCCGGTAAAAAAGAGCATAGAGAAACAAGAAAAAGGACCACCCATGCTGAATAAACGCTACTTGCCGTCGATCACCGCATTGCAGTGCTTCGAGGCCGTGACCCGGCATTTGAGCTTCACCCGTGCCGCCGAAGAGCTGAACCTGACGCAGAGCGCTGTCAGCAAACAGGTCGCGCAACTCGAAGAGTTGTTACAACACTTGCTGTTCCGTCGGGTGCGCCGACGTCTGCAAATGACCCCCGCTGGCGATTTGTACCTGGTGGAGGTGCGAAAAATCCTCACCCAAGTCGAAATGTCGACCCATTACCTGCGCTCCTACGGCGGTGACACCGAAGTCTTGCGAGTCTCGACACCTCCGACCTTCGGTGCACGCTGGCTGGTGCCGCGCCTGAAAGGTTGGCGCCTGCGTCATCCGTCGATCCATCTGGACCTGTGCAGCGAACAGGAAGCGGATGATCTGCTGCAAGGTCGCAGCGACCTGGCGTTCTACTTTGGCCAGGGCTCTCGGCCCGGCACCGAATGCCTGAAGCTGTTTGGCGAGGAGCTGGTGCCGGTCTGCGCACCGGGCAGCCTGCCGGACACGCCGTTCACCGACCCTACGCAACTCACCGACCTGGTCCTGCTGCAAAACGCTTCCCGGCCTCAGGCCTGGCACGACTGGTTCGACAGCCAGGGCTACCACACCGAACACAGCTACCACGGCCCGCGTTTCGAAACCTTCTACATGTGCATCCGCGCCGCCCAGGTCGGCTGCGGCGTGGCGCTGCTGCCGAAGTTTCTGGTGGAAGAGGAATTGGCTGACGGCAAACTGGTCATTCCCTGGAAGCATGCGATGCCCAGCACCGACGCCTATTACCTGGCGTATCCGGAGCATTCGGCGGAAGTGCCCAAGGTGCGGGATTTTGTGAAGTGGATGTTGGAGCAGATCGATAGCCCGGATGCGCCGCACAATTGAGATATCACACGACTTTTGTGGCAAGGGGGCTTGCCCCCGGTGGGTCGCGTAGCGGCCCTAAAACCGGCAACACGGTTATCAGACTCATCATGTCGTCACGCAATGACAAAGAGGCCATCAACGACTTTGGTTTGAGCGAGACGTCCGCGCAGGTCATCATCGATGGCGGGATCATCCATGCTGTACAGCCGCACCCTGCGATAGGCATTTGTTCGATTGATCTCCTGTCCGAGATACTCCCAAACAACCCTCGAACACGCAGGAGCACGATGGTCAGCTGCGGAAACGCCCATCTTCAAGCCATTGAGTCGAGTAATACAGCTTTTGAAGCTCGGGATAAGAATGGTTTGGCTAATCTCGTTGGACGTCAGCGATTCATAATCAATGAGGAACAAGCGATCCTGTAGGTAGTAGGCAACTCCCACGTATCGATATTGCTCAAACTCCCCATCCGGCCCAGCTATCTGTAAGCGTTCATTTCGCTCGTATACGAAATGCTGTCCCTCTTCGTATATGTGCACCAAGGAACACAGAATGGAACCAGGCTCTGTCATTGCGTGGTAGTACTCGTAGTAGTAACCCGTATGAGCTTTTAGCTGTGACGAAGACTGTTGACGAAGGTGATCAAGCATCCGCTGCGGCGCCGTTACCTCGCTGGAAGGACTAATTCGTCTCGCTTTAACGCCAATAAGAATGATGAATTGCTCTGTCGGCAGACCTATTTCGTATTCTTCGACTCCGAAAAAATCACAGATCCGTTTTAGGTTAAAAGGTGTGGGAAGGCTATTGCCGCACAGATATTTATTAAATTGCCCACGATTAATTCGAAGCTTCCTACAGACTTCCGCGACAGATCGGTAGTGACTACACAGCAGTCTTAAGTTAGCCGGAAGAAAATCACGCATACAAGCCTTCACAATAGTGCCAGAAGACTCAAACATAGCAGCAATTCGCATCACTTTTAACCAACTTGCGAAATTGCGCAGAACGATAGATGACTGGATATTACGGGACCTGAAAGCTTTCGGGACTCGCCACACTATCAATCCGCTAGCACTCTAAACAGCAAGGAGCTTTGAATGCTTGATGTCATCAATGACTTTCTCTCTGGAAAGGTTTTGATACCTTTAGTTCTTGGACTTGGAACCTACTTCACCGTCCGGTCGCGATTTGTGCAGCTTCGCTACTTCGTACACATGATTTCTGTATTACGTGGCAGCTCGCATACTGCCAACAACCACTTGAGCTCATTGCAGGCATTGACGCTCAGCCTGGCCGGACGGGTCGGAACCGGCAATATCGTTGGCGTCGGCATTGCCGTGAGCATGGGCGGACCCGGTGCAGTGTTCTGGATGTGGATGACCGCTCTATTGGGGATGTCGAGTAGCTTTTTTGAATGCGCACTGGGTCAACTCTACAAGCGCTGCGATGCAAACGGTCAATATCGTGGGGGCCCGTCCTGGTACATCCAGCATGGCCTGGGCAAACGCTGGCTCGGAACGATTACTGCACTCCTGCTTTTGGTGACCTTCGGGTTTGCCATCAATGGCCTTGAGTCTCATGCCGTATCGCATTCGCTCAACAATGCCTTTGGTTTATCGACGACATGGTCCGGACTCATACTGTCTTTGTTGCTGGGCATTGTGTTCGTGGGTGGTATAAAGCGCATCGCGGCAGTCGCCGATTTATTGGTTCCCCTTAAAGTCGTTGCCTATATCGGTATAACGCTCTATGTGATCGTGCTGCAAATCGAACAAGTCCCAGGAGTGCTGCTCAGCATTGTCAAAAGCGCGTTCGGACTGGATCAGGCTTTTGGCGGGCTGGTGGGCAGTGCAATCATTATGGGGGTGAGGCGCGGAGTGTTCTCCAATGAAGCAGGACTGGGCAGTGCGCCTAACGTCGCCTCTGCGGCAAAAATCGCCCATCCGATAGCTCAAGGCGTGGTGCAAGCGTTCAGTGTCTTCATCGATACCATCGTTATTTGCACGTGTACCGCGTTGATCATTTTACTTTCCGGTTTTTATACCCCCGGTTTCGAAGGCGACGGCATTGCGTTGGCACAAAACTCGCTAGCTGAGGTAGTAGGCGATTGGGGCCGGATGTTTATCAGCGTGGTACTTGCCCTGTTTGTGTTCACGGCAATGCTCTACAACTACTATCTAGGAGAAAACAGTTTACGATTCATCTTCACAACGCCCCATAAATCATTAATTGCGTACCGCATATCCGTATTGTTGCTGGTCTTTTGGGGCTCGGTTGAAGACCTTTCCACGGTGCTCGCGTTTGCAGACATCACCATGACACTTTTGGCCTTGGTCAACCTTATTGCGATGACATTGCTATTCAAAGTTTGTATGCGAATACTGGGTGACTATGATGAACAACGTCGTGCAGGAACAAAAATCCCGGTTTTTGACTCAAGCAAATTTAGCGATCTGGATCTCGACTTGATAGCTTGGCCGGCGGTAACAAATCCTCTCTCGTCGAAGAGCCCTGTTTGTACGAATCGGCCCGTAGCTAAAGCTCAGATCGCATAAACCCCAATGAACGCTGAGCCATTGCACTTATGCGATGGCTCAGCAAATAAGCAATGCCCAGGCAACAACACTCATTAAAAAACAATCACTCGCGCCCTCACACCCCAAGAGCGCTCAAGGAGTTCGTCTGTGAATCGCTATCAACCTCTTAAATCCAACGCATCTAACATTCCAACTTTTTATATAGACTCGCACGTCGCACCCCATCTGTTATTTGAAGATGCCTGCTTCAGAATACGCGCTGCCACGAGCCTTTTAGAGGCGCTGACCTCTGTAACCGTCAAGCATACTAATGATGCTGATTTTTTCCGCCTGATACTTCCAGCCTATTTATTGCTACAGGACGGCGTCGACGCGCTGGACCAAATAACATTTAAAGGATTGTAAATCATGGCCAAATCAGTGACCCATGAAATGATAAAAGCAGCAATGATCAAGGCAATTGAAACAGGGCTTGTTCCTCGTCACTCACACCTTGATGGCTATTTAAGAAGTTGGGAAAGCCTGGCGCTCGTCATCCAGGCAGCGCTTGAGGCAACAGCAGATAATTGAGGAACCACAGGTGTTTGCATTTGAAGGTGCCAGCAACATGTGATTATTCCATCATGAACACAAAAAAAGCTGGCAATCCTCACCGCTGATATGCGCCACTAGCCCCATTCATTGAAACAGCTGCAACGTCGCTGCCACGGGCCGCGGCCAGCCTGGAGAACCCGTTATGAGCGAGAGTGTGTTTGCCGATCGCATCGTGCAGAACCTGCTCGACACCGACTTCTACAAACTGACGATGATGCAGGCGGTGCTGCACAACTACCCGAACGTGGAAGTCGAATGGGAGTTTCGTTGCCGTAACAGTGAGGATCTGCGCCCGTACCTGGCGGAGATCCGTTTCCAGATCGAGCGCCTGGCCGAGTTGAGCCTGAGTGCCGATCAGTTGAGCTTTCTGGAGCGCATCAGCTTCCTGAAACCGGATTTCCTGCGTTTTCTCGGTCTGTTCCGCTTCAATCTTCGCTATATCCACACAGGGATTGAAAACGGTGAGTTGTTCATCCGCCTGCGCGGGCCGTGGCTGCACGTGATTCTGTTCGAAGTGCCGCTACTGGCCATGGTCAGCGAAGTACGCAACCGTTATCGCTACCGGGAAATCATTCTGGAACAGGCCCGTGAACAGCTCTATCGCAAGTTCGACTGGCTGAACGCCAACGCCAGTAGCGATGAATTGTCCGAGTTGCAAGTAGCCGATTTCGGCACTCGCCGTCGCTTCTCGTACCGTGTACAGGAAGAAGTGGTGAACGTGCTCAAACATGACTTCCCCGGTCGCTTTGTCGGTACCAGCAACGTGCACCTGTCCCGGGAGCTGGACATGAAGCCGCTGGGCACCATGGCTCACGAATGGATCATGGCCCATCAGCAACTCGGTCCACGGCTGATCGACAGCCAGATTGCCGCCCTCGACTGTTGGGTTCGCGAATACCGGGGTTTGCTGGGGATCGCCTTGACCGACTGCATTACCTCCGATGCCTTCCTCAATGATTTCGACCTGTTCTTTGCCAAGCTCTTCGACGGCTTGCGCCACGATTCCGGTGACCCGGTGCAGTGGGCGGAAAAAGCCATCGCCCACTATCACAAGCTTGGCATCGACCCGATGAGCAAAACCCTGGTGTTTTCCGACAGTCTGACGCTACCCAAATCTCTGGAGATTTTTCGGGCATTGCGCGGTCGGATCAATGTCAGCTTCGGTATCGGTACTAACCTGACGTGTGACATTCCGGGTGTCGAACCGATGAGCATCGTGCTTAAAATGACGGCCTGCAACGGCCAGCCAGTGGCCAAGATTTCTGATGAGCCTGGCAAGACTCACTGCAAAGACCCGAATTTCGTCGCCTATTTGCGACATGTTTTCCAAGTACCTGCCGCCATTTCCAGCCCATCTAGCAAGGAGTGAATTCATGCAAGCCGTACAGCGTGAGATTGCTGAACAGCTCAAGGTCCAACCGCCGTTTGCGGATCAACTCGCCCTCGAGGCTGAAGTTGCCCGGCGGATCACCTTCATTCAGGACTGCCTGGTCAATGCCGGGCTCAAGACGCTGGTGCTGGGCATCAGCGGCGGCGTGGACTCCCTGACCGCCGGCCTGCTGGCCCAACGCGCCATGCGTGAACTGCGCGAGCGCACTGGTGATGCCAACTACAAGTTCATCGCCGTGCGCCTGCCTTATGGCGTCCAGTTCGACGAACATGATGCCCAGGCCTCAGTGGACTTCATTGCCCCCGATGAGCGCCACACCGTAAACATCGGCCCGGCGGTCAAATCCCTGGCCAGCGAAGTGGCGGCCTTCGAGGGTAAGGAGGCGGTGCAGAAGGATTTCGTGCTGGGCAACACCAAGGCGCGGATGCGCATGGTCGCGCAATACACCATCGCTGGCGCGGCTCACGGCCTGGTGATCGGCACCGATCACGCGGCAGAAGCGGTGATGGGTTTCTTCACCAAATTCGGTGACGGCGCCTGCGACCTCGCACCGCTGAGCGGCCTGGTGAAAAATCAGGTCCGGGCGATTGCCCGCAGCTTCGGCGCGCCGGAGTCGCTGGTGGAAAAAATCCCGACCGCCGACCTCGAAGACCTGTCGCCGGGCAAACCGGACGAAGCGTCCCACGGGGTGACCTATGCCGAGATCGACGCCTTCCTGCACGGCGAACCGGTGCGTGAGGAAGCGTTCAAGATCATCTGCGACACGTACAAAAAGACCCATCACAAGCGCGTGATGCCGTTCGCGCCATAAGGACGTCGGCGTCTGTACCGACGCCTTCGCGGGCAAGCCACGCTCCCACAGGTTTTGTGTCGGCCCCCGGTAATGGGCACGACACAAATCCTGTAGGAGCGAGGCTTGCCCGCGAAGAACGATGACTCGGTCAACCGTCAGACACAAAAAAAGCGTCCCTAGCGGACGCTTTTTTATGCGCTTGATTCGATTACTTCAGGGTAACCGTACCTTTCATCATCGAGATGTGGCCCGGGAACGAGCAGAAGAAACCGTATTTTTCAGCAGCATTGAGCTTCGACACGTCGAAAGTTACCGAGTCGGTTTCCTTCGCGCCGATGACTTTGGTGTGGGCGATGATGCGGGCATCACCTTCTTTCAGGTAGTTCTTATCGATACCTGCCGCCAGGCCGTCGGTGGCGATCGGCTGCATGTCGGCTTCTTTGCTCAGCACCCAGTTATGACCCATGACGTTTTTTGGCAGGCTGCCGGAGTGGGTCAGTTCAACGGTGAAGGTCTTGCAGCTTTTGTCGATTTCAATGGCCTTGGTGTTGAAGGACATCTGATCGGTGGAGTCGATGGTCGTCTTGCACTCGGCAGCCATCAATTGGCTGCTGGCCAGTGTCAGCAGGGATACCGCAACAAGTTTGGCAAACATGGTGAATCTCCAAGGCAGGGTTAACAAAAGTGCTAATGGACAGAAGACTGCCTGAAATCTTCGCAAGTTCCTATGACCTGAATCAAAAATTGTATACAACTTTCGGGCTATGACACTCATCGAAACAATCTACCAGCCAGACGTCTGGCACGGCCCTATCATCAGGGCCGTCATCTCTCATCTGGAGCGTCTGTCATGTCTTTCAACAGCTTGTTGTGCAGTTTGCTCGCCGCCTACGCCTGCGGCGCCAGTGGCACCTATGAAACGCCAAAACGCGAGGTTTAACCCTTGGAACGAGGCAAGCCTGCCTTTACTCTGTGGCCCTGATGACCATGGAGTAAGGCATGTCTTTAGCGTCCGTTTGTGTATTTTGCGGTGCCAGCACTGGCACTAACCCGGTTTATCGTGAAGCGGCTGTCGCCCTGGGGCGAGCATTGGCCGAGCGCAAGCTGACTCTGGTCTATGGCGGCGGCGCCGTCGGGCTGATGGGGATCGTTGCCGATGCCGCGCTGGCGGCCGGCGGTGAAGTCATCGGGATCATCCCGCAGAGCCTCAAGGACAAGGAAATCGGCCACAGCGGCCTGACTCGACTGGAAGTGGTCGACGGCATGCATGCGCGCAAGGCGCGAATGGCCGAGCTCAGCGATGCCTTCATCGCTCTGCCCGGCGGCCTGGGCACACTGGAAGAGCTGTTCGAAGTCTGGACCTGGGGCCAGCTCGGCTATCACGGCAAACCGCTGGGTTTGCTGGAAGTAAACGGTTTCTACAGCAAATTGACGTCTTTTCTTGATCATATCGTCGGCGAAGGCTTCGTTCGCGAAGCGCACCGTGACATGCTGCAAATGAGCGAATCGCCGCAAACCCTGCTCGATGCACTGGACGCCTGGCAGCCCTCGGTACCGCCAAAATGGACCGAGCAAAAACCCAGCTAACGGCTCGGCATCGATACAGGGCAGAATATGCGCCGCTCAACCTCACCTTCGACCCCAGAGGATCGCCCATGGCTAAACCTAATTATTCCTTCGCCAAACGTCAGAGAGACTTGGCCAAGGAGCAGAAGAAAGAGGAAAAGCTTCAGCGCAAGAAAGCTACAGCTGAAGAAGAAGCAGCAGCACTGAACCCGGATACCGAAGGCGAAGTGGCTACAGACGAAACTGAAGCACCGAAAGATCAGGCGCCCGACGCCTGAGACCCTCAGGGCCCGATGATCTGATCAGGCCCACCGGATCTGTGTCCAGGGTCAGCAACGATGTTGCTGACCCTCACAGTCCAAACTGAAATCCCTCTCCAAGAAACTGCACACTCCCTGTGGGAGCGGGCTTGCTCGCGAAAGCGGTGGGTCAGTCGACGTCAATGTTGAATGTTCAACCGCTTTCGCGAGCAAGCCCGCTCCCACACTGGATGTTGGTTACTCCAACGGCATTACTGTGACCCGAACCTCCGGATCATGGCTGCCACCGCCCAGGATCACTCCACGCAACGGCGACACATCGGAAAAATCCCGGCCCCAGGCCAGGGTGATGTGCTCCAGCGCCGGTTGCACATTATTGGTCGGGTCGAAATCCACCCAGCCCAGCACCGGACAAAATACCGACACCCAGGCATGAGACGCATCGGCACCGATCAGCCGAGGCTGGCCCGGTGGTGGCTGGGTCAGCAAGTAACCGCTGATATACCGCGCGGCTAATCCACGGGAGCGCACACAAGCGAGCATCAAATGTGCAAAGTCCTGGCAAACCCCGCGCCGCCTCTCCAGCACTTCCACCAGCGGCGTCGCCACTTGGGTCGCTTCGGCGTCGAAGGTGAATTCGCTGAAGATCTTCTCCATCAACGCCTGAACCCCCAGCAGCAATGGCCGGCCAGGAGGAAAACAACTTTCCGAGAACTCGACGAAGTTGCGCTTCAAGTGCACATAGGGCGATTCGAACCGGTAACGGCAGGCTTCAAGTATCTCGGATGACAGCGGCTGACTGCTGTAGGTCAGTGCGTTGCAGGTCTCTTCCCAGGCTGGCGATTGATTGAAGTCCAACGATGGCCGGGCCAGCACTTCGACCGTCAGGCTGGCATTGACCAGCAACTCATCGTGCGGCCGCTCGAATGCCAACCGGGTCAGCGGATTACCAAACACATCCAGCTCATCCCGGCGCGAGGTCGGATCGGGACTGATCTGCAATTGCTGATCGGTGCAGCGCTGCCAAACGCAAGCCCGCGGCCACAGGTGCGCCAGTTGCTGGGCCAGGGACACCGGGCTGTCATAGTGATAGTGGGTGTCGTGGAAAATCTGGTAACGGGCATTCATCAGACGGACACCGTGCGTTGGCTGACATCATCGACATGGGCGAAATGGCGCAAGGCCAGGCGATCCGATACTTGTCCGCTGGCATCGGCGATCTCCTGCAACAGATCGGCCAGCCCCTCTATGGCGGCGCGAACACTGGCCTCGCCAAACAGTGGGTTTTCCAGGCAACCCAGATCGAAGCGCGCCAGCCGCTCCACCAACTGCGGCAGACCTGTTTCGCGCGGCGCACCAAAGTCGTCGTTCAAGCGCTTCAACGTACGGGTCACCAGTTTCAACTGGAACAACACCGCATGAGGGTTCTGCTCGTCGAGCAACAACAGGTCCAGCACCGGGATCAATTGCGCCACCGCCAGATACCGCGAGCGGTAGGTGATGCTGCTGTTGCCCAACTCCAGCAGCCACTCCAGCCCGGCCTGATCGAAAGCCCCGGCGCCACGCAGAAACGCCGCCAGACTGCCGCTGAGAAACTGCAGCCGTTCGATCCGCCGACCGATCATCAGGAAACGCCAACCTTCGTCCCGAGTCATATCGTCAAGGGCAAAACCGGACAGCGCCGCCAGCGACATCACCAGTCGGTTGAGGAAATCCAGCAGCTCGCCGAAATCCGGCTCTTCGGTTTCCAGTTCCATGGCCTCGCGCTGCAATTCCACCAGCGCTTGCCAGTTCTCTCGCGAGAGCTTGCCGCGTACTTGCGACGCCGCCCACTGCAAGCGTTGCAGGTTGGAGCGCAGGCTGAACGGCCAGTCATCGCCGAGCAGCGCAGCCAACAATCGCTCCGGCAACTCGCCCTCCTCCGGCAACAGATTCAGGCGTTCACCGAGATCGACTGCCGCCTCCAGGGCTTGCGGGTCATCGCCATCGACATAGCGCGCGAGCATGATCCGCAGCAGTCGTGCACTGTCATCGCAGCGCTCGCAGTAACGGCCGAACCAGAACAGGTTCTCGACCACCCGCGATGGCAGATACGGATCGCGTCGCACAAGATCGTGAACGCCAATGTTGCGCTGGGCTTTCCATTGTTCGCCGTTGGGCGGGCGATCGCCCAACACCCAAGTGTCCTTGCTGGCGCCGCCGCGCTGCATCGACACCACTTCGGCGTCGGCTTCGGCGGCAACCCGGGTCAACCCGCCGGGCAGTACTCGATAGCCGTCCCGACTGGCCACCGCATACACACGCATGCCAATGGCCCGCGGTTGCAATTGACCACCTTCGGCCTGCCAGATCGGCGCCTGGGACAGTTGCGCCAATTCTTGCGCAACATAGGCGTAAGGCCGTGCCTGCATGCGCTCAGCCAAGGCTTGACGCTGTTTTTCACTCAAATCACGACCAAACACTGGGGCGAAGCTCTGCGACGGAAACGCCGGTTTGATCAACAGCTCCGGCAGCTTTTCCAGGGCCTGGGCCAGCACCGGCGCTTCGCCGCACCACCAGGTCGCGATGGACGGCAGAATCAGCTCTTCGCCGAACAGATACTGATTAATCTTCGGCAGGAAACCCAGCAACCCCGGTGACTCGAGCACGCCGCTGCCGAGGGCGTTGGCCACCAGCACCCGGCCCTGACGCACAGCTTCAAGCAGCCCCGGCACGCCGAGGGCCGAGTCGGTGCGCAGCTCCAGCGGGTCGCAGAAGTCATCGTCGAGCCGACGCATGATCGCGTGGACCCGACGCAGGCCGCTCAAGGTTTTCAGGTAGACCGTGGCATCCCGGACGGTCAGGTCGCCACCCTCTACCAATGGATATCCGAGCTGGCGAGCCAGGTACAGATGTTCGAAATAGCTTTCGTTGAAACGCCCCGGCGTCAGTAGCACCACCAGTGGCGCTTCGTCATCGCTCGGCGCCTGACGAGCGAGCGTTTCCTGGAGCGTGCGAAAGAATCCGGCCAGGTGCTGCACCTTCAAATCGCGGTACAACTCGGGAAAGGCTCGGGACACGATGGTGCGGTTTTCCAGCGCGTAACCGGCACCGGATGGCGCTTGCGTGCGGTCCGCCGTCACCCACCAGCGACCGTCAGGGGTGCGCGCCAGATCCACGGCGTACAGATGCAAAAAGGCCCCGTCGGGCGGCGAAATGCCCTGACAGGGCCAGAGGAAGTTGTTGTGACCGAACACCAGCTCAGCCGGCAGCAGGCCTTCGGCGATCAAGCGCTGAGGGCCGTACAGATCCGCCAGCACAGCATTGAGCAAGCGCGCCCGCTGAGCGATCCCGGCCGATAACTGTTCCCACTCATCGGCGGCAATCACATGGGGCAGCAGGTCCAACTCCCATGGCCGGTCAGCGCCCTTGGGGTCGGCGTAGACGTTATAGGTCACGCCGTTTTCCTGGATCTGCCGGGTCAGCAGCGCCTGACGCTGCACCAGTTGCGCTGGTGTGCTGCGTTGCAATTGATCGAACAGCCGCTGCCAATGCGGGCGCACGGCGCCGCTGTCGTCGAGCAGTTCGTGATAAGTGCCCGCGGTCAGCGGGTAGCGGTCAAGCAGGTCAGGCATGGAAAGCTCGGCAGACAGCAAAGAACGGTCAGACTAACGCAGGCTCATGACGCCCGGATATACGAAAAATCCGAGCGTCGTGTACGGTTTAGAAACGTCGCAAATCGAGAGTCATCGGCAGCTCGTCGTTAATTTCCAGATTCGGTATAGGAAGTTTCCCTGGCGTGTGTCCGACACGGAAGAAACGCGCCATCCGCCGGCTCTCGGCCTCGTTGGCGTTCACCGGCAGGCTGTCGTAGTTGCGCCCGCCCGGGTGGGCCACGTGGTACTGACAACCGCCCAGCGAACGCCCCATCCAGGTATCGAGCAGATCGAACACCAGCGGCGCGTGGACCGGGATGGTCGGTTGCAGGCAATTGGCCGGTTGCCAGGCCCGAAAGCGTACGCCGGCGACGAACTCACCGACCCGACCCGTGGGTTGCAATGGCACCGGGATGCCATTGCACGTCAGCAGATAACGCTGAGGCGGCAGGCCGCTGAGCTTGACCTGCAAACGCTCCAGCGACGAATCCACGTAACGAACCGTACCACCCGCCGCACCTTCCTCGCCCAGTACATGCCAAGGCTCCAGCGCCTGACGCAACTCCAGCTCAATCCCGCTGACCGCATAGTCACCGACCTTGGGAAAACGGAATTCCAGATGCGCTGCGAACCACTCGGCCCGCACGGGATAACCGGCGGCATTGAGGTCGACAATGACGTCAGCGAAATCCTGCTCGATAAAGTGCGGCAACAGGAACCGGTCGTGCAGCTCTGTGCCCCAGCGCGCCAGTTTCGGCGGCGCATAAGGCTCGCGCCAGAACCGCGCCACCAGCGCCCGCAGCAACAACTGCTGAGCCAGGCTCATGCGCGCATGGGGCGGCATTTCAAAGGCTCGCAACTCTAACAATCCGAGGCGCCCGGTGGCGCCGTCCGGCGAATACAGTTTGTCGATGCAAAACTCGGCGCGGTGGGTGTTGCCGGTCACGTCGATCAGCAAATTGCGCAGCAAGCGATCCACCAGCCATGGTGGACACTCCTCGCCCGGCTTCGGCATCTGGGCGAAGGCGATTTCCAGTTCGTACAGCGAATCGTTGCGCGCCTCATCCACCCTCGGCGCCTGAGACGTCGGGCCGATGAACAATCCGGAAAACAGGTAGGACAAGGACGGATGGTTGTGCCAGTAACTGATCAGGCTGCGCAGCAGATCGGGACGGCGCAGAAACGGTGAGTCAGCCGGGGTCGCGCCACCCAAGACGAAATGGTTGCCGCCACCAGTACCGGTGTGCCGGCCGTCGATCATGAACTTCTCGGTGGTCAGTCGCGTCTGGCGCGCCTCTTCATAAAGAAACTCGGTGCGCTCCACCAACTCATCCCAGGTGGCGGACGGCTGAACGTTAACCTCGATCACGCCCGGATCTGGAGTAATGCGAAAGTTGCTCAGGCGCGGATCGCTCGGCGGTTCATAGCCTTCCAGCAACACTGGGCAATGCAATTCCTCGGCGGTGGCTTCGATGGCGGCGACCAGTTCCAGATAGTCCTCGACCCGCTCCAGTGGCGGCATGAACAGGTACAACCGGCCTTCTCGCGCTTCGGCGCAGAAGGCGGTGCGGGTCAGCCAGTCGGCGGACTCGTCGATCTTTGGCGCACGCTCGTTGGCCGTTTGTGGTTGAGCGTGATGCTGTAGCTGGTCGGTGCCTGGCAGCTCAGGGAAATCCTGATTCGGGTCGACAGGGTGAATGAACGGATACTCCGCAGCCTTCACCCAGGGCTGCGAACCGAGTGGCAAGCGATACCCCAGCGGCGAATCCCCCGGCACCAATCGGCAATGCTCTTCCCGCAGATACCAGCGACCGCTCTGCCACTGATCGCCCTTGGCGGTGCGCGCCAGCGGCAGGACCTGGCCAATCACCTTGTCCAGCCCCTGGCTGAAGACTTTGCGCAGACGCGTACGCTCCAAAGGCTCTTCGAGACGTGAGTCTTCGGCGCTGACGTTCTGCGGCAAAGCGCCTTCGCGCCAGAGGTAATAGAAATTGTCTTCGTAGGCCGGGAACACAAAGCGTGTCGGAATTTTCAGGCGTTCGGCGACACTCGCCAGAAAACGCCCGGCCAACTCGCCATCGGCGCCATAGTCTTCCTGCTCATCAGCGATCAATGCGCTGTTGTGCCAGATCGGTACGCCGTCGCGGCGCCAGTAGCAGTTCAGCGACCAGCGCGGCAGTTGCTCGCCGGGATACCACTTGCCCTGACCAAAATGCACCAGTCCCTTGGGCGCGTAATGCTTGCGCATGCGCTGGAACAGCTCGGCGGACAGACGACGTTTGTCGGGCCCAAGCGCTGCGGTGTTCCATTCCGCGCCGTCCGGGTCATCGATGGAAACGAACGTCGGCTCGCCGCCCATGGTCAGGCGCACGTCGCCTTCAAGCAGGTCGGCATCGATCTGCCGGCCCAATGCCTGAATCGCCAGCCATTGGTCTTCGGTGTAGGGCTTTGTGACTCGCGGCGCTTCCCAAATCCGCTCGACCGACATTTCGTGGGTGAATTCGCACTCGCAAGGTTCCACCAAGCCACTGATCGGTGCCGCAGAGGACGGGTCGGGACTACACGCCAACGGAATGTGCCCTTCACCGGCAAACAGCCCTGAAGTCGCGTCCAGGCCGATCCAGCCAGCGCCAGGCAAATAGACCTCGCACCAGGCGTGCAGGTCAGTGAAGTCCACTTCGGTGCCCGAAGGGCCGTCGAGGCTTTTGACATCGGCGGTCAACTGAATCAGGTAACCGGACACGAAACGCGCCGCCAGGCCGAGGTTGCGCAGCAACTGCACCAGCAACCACGCCGAGTCGCGGCAGGAACCGGAGGCATGCTCAAGAGTGTGTTCCGGGGTCTGTACGCCTGGTTCCATGCGAATCAGGTAGCCGATGTCTTCGCTGAGGCGCTGGTTGAGCGCGACCAGGAAATCCACGCTCGGTAGCGGCGTGCGATCGATGCCGTCCAGATAGGCCTTGAATTTCGGCGTCAGGGGCAAGGTTTCCAGGTACGGCGCCAGCTCTTTGCACTCATCCGCGGCATAGGCGAAAGGGATCTTTTCGGCGTAGGGCTCGAGGAAGAAGTCGAACGGATTGAACACCGCCATCTCCGCCAGCAAGTCGACCTCGATCCGCAGCTCATCGGTTTTCTCCGGGAACACCAACCGCGCCAGGTAATTGCCCTGGGGGTCCTGCTGCCAGTTGATGAAATGCTGCTCGGGCGAGACTTTCAGCGCATATGACAGTATCCGCGTGCGGCTATGGGCAGCCGGGCGCAGGCGAACGATCTGCGGACCGAGCTCGACGGCGCGGTCGTAGCGGTAATGCGTGACGTGATGCAATGCGACATGAATCGACACGGCGTGCCTCCTGCGAGCCTTAAGCGTTATCGAAAGCGCGCAAGACTTATGCCATCCGGCAGGCTGGCGCTTTCACAGATTTGCTCAGGGCAGTACAGCACCAAAATCGGGCGGGAGGAGATTTTGCGTTGGGGCATTTGCACATAATTGTGGCAAAGATCAAAAGATCGCAGCCTTCGGCAGCTCCTACGCAGGAATATGCGTTTCCATGTAAGAGCTGCCGAAGGCTGCGATCTTTTGATCTTCAGGCCCAACGCAAAACGCCAACCCGAAGGTTGGCGTTCTGTTCAGCTCAAACGAGACTTAGCGCGGCACTACCGGCTTGCGCGCAGGCTTGGGCCCCTTGCCTTTGGCCGCGTCCTTGCGTTCCTTGGCCGCCTGCTGGTTGCGGGCAAATGCCGCCGCCTTGGCCTGCTCACGCTTGTCCCACGGGTTGCCGCCATCGCTGGCACGCGGTGGCAGACCGGTGTGCTGGGTCAGGATCTTGGTGGTCTTTTCCCCGGCCACTTTGTGGCTGCCGGCCGGTGTCGAGTTCTTGCGACGGGCGCTCTGGTAACTGTCGGTCGCCGGTTGATGCAGCGGGATCAACTGGTTCTTGCCCGGCCCGATCAGATCGGCGCGGCCCATGCGGGTCAACGCTTCACGCAGCATCGGCCAGCCTTTGGGGTCGTGATAACGCAAGAACGCCTTGTGCAGGCGACGCTGTTCTTCGCTCTTGACGATGGTCACGGCGTCACTCTTGTAAGTGACCTTGCGCAGCGGGTTCTTGCCCGAGTGGTACATCGCGGTAGCGGTAGCCATCGGCGACGGGTAGAACGCCTGCACCTGGTCGGCACGGAAACCGTTGCCCTTGAGCCACAGGGCCAGG